>CALXTY010000021.1 GCA_944391535.1 uncultured Alphaproteobacteria bacterium | reverse complement strand
TCATTTGGAACGCTTTTCTTTTAGGCCTCATCGCTTTGGCGGCGGCATGGCTGTCCAACAATCCCGGATCTTTGCAACTGGAATGGATCGGGTATTCCGTTCGGACTTCCGTCGCCGTTGTAATCGCAACCGTTATTATTGTTTACGCCGTGTTTTATGTGTTTTTGGCTAAACCGGTTTTACTGTTGACACAAAAGATCTCCTATTGGTTGGGGGCGGATAAACGCGCTCAGAAAATGGCGAAATCCAAAATAGAAAAAGAAGTCGATCGTTATACGCTTTTAGGAAAAGGATTAACGGCTTTGGCCGCCGGAGATATTGATGCCGCCGAAAAACTTTCCGGTCGCATAAAAAAGAGTTTTGTTGATGATGAAACAAAAATCACCGTTTTTCAGGCTCAGTTGGCCGAAGCGAAAAACAATACGGCCGAAGCAATGCGTTTGTATACGCAACTGTCAAATGATCCGGAAACACATTTATTGGGAATGCGCGGCAAGATCCGTTTGTATCGTTTGACGGGAAACGTTGCCAAAGCTTTGGAACTGTGTTCCGAATTATTGACGATGAAAAATCCGCCGGCATGGGTTTTGTCCGAAGGCTTTGAATTACAGATTCAGGAAAAGCAATGGAAGCCGGCGATCGTCACATTGGAAAAAGCCTATAAGCAAAACTTGTTTGATAAACTGACGGCGAAACGGTTGAAAGCGTCCGTTTTGTTGGAACAAGCGGCAGGGACGGCTGATCCGGCGGAAAAAGAAAAGTTGATCCGCGAAGCTCATGACACGGATGAAACTTTTGTCAGAGCGGCGATCCAAACGGCCGAGCTTGACGTGAAAGCCGGACAAATTAAAAAAGCGCGTCGGTTGTTGCAAAAGCTTTGGAAAATTTCGCCGAGTTGGGCTGTTTATGAAGTCTATTTGACATTGACGGCCAAAGAATCTTCAATCGAAGCCGTCAAGGACGTTGAAGAACTGATTGCGGAAAATCCCAAGGCGGCCATTAACGATTTGATTTTTGCGGACTGTTCTTTAAAAGCCAGATTGTGGGGGCAAGCAAAAACGGCGGTCAATAAATTTTTGGCTCAACATCCCGATTCAAAACGGGCTTTGATAATGGCCGAAGAAATAGCATCCTATAATCAAGATGAAAAGGCGGCGGAAGAATATCGCGCAAAAGCTTCCAAAGCTCCTGCGGAAATGCCGTATTATTGCGAAGTATGCCATACAAGTTTTGAAAAAGACCATACAACGTGTCCCGTTTGTCATACTTTAGGGGCGATTCATCTCAGCGAAGTGTGATATGGCGTGGATTTATTTGTTTGCCGCAGGCGTCTTTGAAGTTGTGTGGGTCGTTGCCATGAAATATGCGCAAGGCTTTACAAAACCTGTCGCTTCCGTCGTTATGATTATCGGGATGATTTTCAGTGTCGGATTGTTAGGGGGTGCCGTTAAAACAATTCCGTTGGGAACGGGATACGCCATTTGGACGGGGATCGGCGCTGTCGGCGCGGTGACTTACGGCATGATGTTTTTCGGCGAACCTGTAACGGCTTTGCGCCTGATTTTTATTGCGATGATCGTGATCGGATTGATCGGTTTAAAGATAGTGTCCGCTCATTAATCGTTTCTGATCGCGTCAATAAAGGGCATGAATTCGTCAAGGACTTGTCGATAAACGTCTTTTTTAAAAGCGACGATCATATCAACGATTTTTTCAGCGTCCACCCATTGCCATTGATTAAATTCGGCATCGGGTTGATCCAAATCGATTTCGTTTTCTTGTCCTGTAAATTGGAAGAGAAACCATTTTTGTTTTTGTCCGACAAACGCTTTTTTCTTTTCGCTCAGGAAACGAACCCCCGCGGGAAAATCATAAGCATACCAGTGAACGCTTTCCGCAATCAGAGAAATTGAAGAAACATGAGTTTCTTCATATAACTCGCGCCGAGCGGCTTCGTATTCGTCTTCGCCTTTATCAATACCGCCTTGCGGCATTTGCCAAGCTTGTTTTCTTGAATCCGTGCGGTGAGCCATAAAGACTTGGCCTTTTTTATTTAACAGCATGATACCGACATTGGGACGATACAATTTTTTTTCTGTCATTTCTGAGCCTCTTTTTGCTGAACATAATAAGACAAAGGCACAAAACTGATTTCCGCCACGGGTTTTTCTTCCGTGGGAGCAAAAGATTTCATCCATTCCTCAACGACCAGGAGTGTAATCGGAACCGTTTCCACCCGTACAAACGCCGCCCCTTTTTTCAAAGCGATTTGTTTGGCTTGTTCCAATCTGGCTCGAATGGCCGCGCGGTGAAAATCTTCGGCAATATGGACGTCAGGACGCAAAGCTTTAGGAAACTTAGGCATACGGGGATCGTCAGTGCCGTTGATATAGATCAGACCGCGGTCTAAAATTTCTTCATAGAACGGTTTCATCTGAGAGCCCGAATAAGAAAAGTTTTCTTTAGACGCCGCGGTAATGCCGATAATGGCGACATTTTGTCCTAAGACTTTGTGCAAACGTTTTCGGTTTTCCTGTTCGGGCAGTCCCGAAACCAACCCCAAAGGTCCCGGATCGGTATCCGGAAAAACGCCTTGTTGCATCGGCAGATCCAGCAATGTTTCGTGTCCTGTTTTGCGAGCGTTTTCGATGTATGTCGTCAATTTATCCGCATAAGGGCTGAAGGAAAGAGATACCGTGTCGGGTAAAGTGTTAATGGCCGCTTCGGTGGCATTGGTTCTTTTTCCCAAGCCGGAAAATAGGATGGCAATATAAGGGGTTTGCGGTGGCAAGGCGACTTGATGGCTGTAAGCTAAAAAAGCGGAACGGTCATCTTTTTTGACGGGTAATTTTCCGTATCTGGAATCTTCCAACAATTCCGGCAAAGGCGTAATGATATGCAAAGGAATGGCGTTAGCCGGCATGGGTTTTTTTATCAAGGCAAAATCAGGTAAAGAATCAATCAGATTTGTTTGTATCAGATTGGGTTGGGGGACTTCGTATTCATAGAAATTATCAGAAATTCTGCTTGTTACCGGTTCGGAAACGGCGATATTTTTCACGTTTGTTCTTTGGACGTCCTTTCCGGTTTTCGGATTTACATTTGTTTCAACGGAAGAAGGAAAAGGGGTGTTTTTTGCGACGGGAGCTTTTAGCGAAACTTCCGCGCTAAAAGTTGTCAGGGCGTTTTCCAGATCATTTAAGATATTTATTTTTTTGTTTTGTTCTTCATCGCGTTGTTTTTGCAGATTTGCGATTTCGATTATTTTTTGTTGTTCTTGAAGGTCTTTTTCCTGCTGCAATTTTTGTATGTCCGGCTTTAACGGTAAGATCACTTGTTTATCGTCGGCGTTTTTTTTATGTTCTTCTTCGACCAACTCGCGTAGGACGACGGCCGTTTCATCAATGTTCTTTTTTTCTTTTTCAAGTTCTTGGATCAGGTTTGTATTTTCTGATGAGTTTTGAATGGGCGCCGCTTTTTTTTCAGGAGGTTGGGGGTCAATCCAAGTGTTTTTTTGTACTGTTTTTTGAGGATTTGTCAGATAAAAAGAGGTTTGAATATCCGGATTTTTCAGAAAATCGACATAAAAACCGTACGCCATGCATAGAAAAGAGCTGACAGCCAGAACGGCAACGACATTGAACGCCTTTTTTTTTCGAGCGTTTAGTCCTTCGTTTGAGAAAGGAGACTGTTCTGTTTTTTTATCTGAACTTGTCATTTCTATTCCTGTTTTTCATGATAAATTCCCATGGCCTTAATGATATCGATCGCTCGATCTAGCTGATAATCCTCAAATTTTTTTTCATCGCTCGGTTTTTCATCAAAAGGGTCCGGTTCTTTTATTTTTTTTCCTTTATTTCCTTTTGGAGATTTATTTTTAGACGATTTGGTTTTGTCTTCGTCTTGTTTTGCCAAAGCGTTCGGTAAAGTCGCTTCGGCGAAATCATCGGAACGTAAGGCGTAATACTCAACGTGTCCGGGCGGAATTTCGATATCAGGTTCAATGCCTTTTGCCTGAATGGATCGGCCGGAAGGCGTATAGTAACGAGCCGTCGTTAATCTTATCGCCCCCATTCCGGTAATGGGAATAACGGTTTGCACGGATCCTTTGCCGAAAGAGCGCATACCGACGACGACGGCGCGTTTATGGTCTTGCAATGCTCCGGCAACGATTTCAGCGGCGGAAGCGGATCCTTCGTTGATCAAAACGACAATCGGTTTGTTATTGGTGATATCGCCTTTTGTCGCATTATAGCGTTGCATTTCATCTTCACGGCGCGGGCGAGTGGAAACGATTTCGCCTTCATTCAGAAAAAGATCGGCGACGGAAACGGCTTGTTCTAAAAGACCGCCGGGATTGTTACGTAGATCTAAGATATAGCCGTATAATTTTTCAGGACTGTTTTTTTGGATCTTGTCAATCGCCTTTTTAACGTCATCGGTCGTCGTTTCCGAAAATGAGGAAATGCGGATATAGCCGACGGCGGGATCTTTTTCTTCGGTTTTCACAGACTGAATTTTAATATTGTCGCGAACCAGCGTGACATCAAAAGGTTCTTTGTTTTTTCTGCGAATGGTTAATTTCACTTTTGACTTTAAAGGACCGCGCATTTTTTCGACCGCTTGTGTCAGGGTTTCCCCCAAAACGGTTGTGCCGTCAATGTGTGTGATATAGTCGCCGGCCTGCAATCCGGCTTTAAAAGCGGGGGTGTCATCAATCGGGGAAATGATCTTTATCCAACCGTTGTCCATGGTGACTTCAATGCCCAAGCCGCCGAATTCGCCTTTTGTTTGTTCACGCATATCTTTAAAAGTGTCGGCGTCCAAATAGGAAGAATGCGGATCCAAAGACGACAGCATACCGTTAATGGCGTATTCGATTAATTTATCTTCGGGAACTTCTTCAACGTAATCGGTTTGCGCGCGTTTGAGTGTTTCGCTGAAAACGTTGAGGTATTTATAGACCAAAGCGGATTGTTCTTCCGGAGACTTTTCTTTTTTTTGTGTTTTTTCTTTCGCTTCTGCGAAACCGGAACATAAAAAAGCCAATAATATGGTGGAAACCGTTAATCCGAAACGCTTCATGTTTTTTCCCTTTATCCTCTGTTTTTGTGATTCAGCCAACCGGCAGGATTGATCGGCTGACCGTTCTTTCTCAGCTCAATATACAACGTCGGTTTTGATTGTGCCAGCATTATTCCTACGGGTTCTCCCGCCAACAAAGATTGTCCGACGGAAGTGTCTAATCGTCCGATTCCTGCCAATAAAGTATGGTAACCGTCTCCGTGTTCAATAATCAACAGCTGTCCGTATCCGCGGAACTGTCCGGCAAATAAAACGGTTCCGTCATAAGGGGAGATGACTTGCGCGTTCGGGCGGGTTCTGATGGTAATGCCTTTAGAAGTGATTCCTGCTTCTGTCAGTTCGCCGTATTTTTTGATGATATTTCCTTTGACCGGATAGGGGATTCTGCCTTTTGCCGCCATAAAAGCGCCTGTCGGCACAGCGCTTTCTTTAACGCGCTTTTTGCTGTCCGCTTCCAATTTTGCCAACAGTTCTTTTAAGTCTCCGGCTTGTCTTGCCAGATTTTCGGCACGATTTTTCGCGCGCGTGCTTTCGCTGGCAAAAGCGGTTTGCAGTTCGGATTTTTTCTTAATCAAGACATTCATGTTGCGGCGTTTTTCATTTAACCGC
This sequence comes from uncultured Alphaproteobacteria bacterium, assembly GCA_944391535.1. GTDB lineage: Bacteria > Pseudomonadota > Alphaproteobacteria > CAAGCB01 > CAG-977 > UBA11549. The sequence goes on along the minus strand of CALXTY010000021.1, from coordinate 15,023 downwards.
TGCGTCATCGTTTTGATCTGAGCGTACTGAGCGCGAATAGCCGTTGTCAGACTGGCGATTTTGTTTAAGTCTTTTCGCAACCCTTCTGTTGAATATTCCAGTTGCGGCACAGCTTCACGCAACAATAAAGCGCTGCGCAATGTGTCTTCGGGAGCCAAAGGTTGAGCCATTAAGGCTTCGGTCGGTTTGAACGCCAAAGACTGTAATGCCGCCAAAACCCGCATACGCTGTTCTTTGCGGACTTCCAGACGTTTTTTCATCAAGCTTTGTTGCGCTTCAAATTCCGCCAATTTTTGTTCCAATCGATCCAGACTTTCCTCTTGTTCTTGAATTGATCCGGCGGCGGCGACCATTTTTCTGCGCACGTCCAGAATTTCTTTTTGAACGATTTTCGCTTTTTCTCGTAATTTCTTATGTTCTTTTTCGGCTTGTTTGAACTGACTGGTGATGCGGGACAGTTCCGATTTTGCCGAATCGGGATTTTGCGCCGCAAAACAAAAAGACGACACAACCATTCCTGTCGTTAAGGCAAGAAAAAACAGTCGTGTCGTCTTTTTGAAAGGCATCGATTATTTAACCAATAAAGATTTTCCCGTCATTTCGGCAGGTTGATCAATATGCAGCAGCTCCAACAATGTCGGCGCCAGATCCGCCAGACGACCGCCTTCGCGCAACTTGTATCCGTTTTTGTCGTTAAATAAAACGACGGGAACTTCAAACGTCGTATGCGCCGTATAGGGAGCGCCCGTTTTTTCGTCTTTCATCAGTTCGCAGTTGCCGTGATCGGCGGTTACCAACATGACACCGCCCGTCTTCGTAATGGCTTCGCGCAATCTGCCCAGACATTTGTCGACGGCTTCGGTCGCTTTGATCGCGGCGTCCAGAACGCCCGTGTGACCAACCATGTCGCCGTTGGCAAAGTTTACGATGATGACATCGAATTTTTCCGCGTTGATCGCTTCGACCAAAGCGTCACAGACTTCATAAGCGCTCATTTCGGGTTTCAAGTCGTAAGTGGCGACTTTCGGAGAAGGAATGAGAATGCGTTCTTCGCCTTTAAACAAGCGTTCTTCTCCGCCGTTGAAAAAGAATGTGACGTGCGCGTATTTTTCGGTTTCGGCGATACGCAACTGCGTCAATCCGGCATTGGAAACGACTTCACCGAAAATATTGCTCAACTGTTCGGGCGGAAAGATCGGTTTGACAAAGCGGTCATGATCGACCGAATATTGCGTCATGCTGACAACGGCAACGAATTGAACGGTTTTGGGGCGTTTGAATTTGTCGAATTTCGTATCGGCCAAAGCGTACATGATTTCTCTGGCGCGGTCGGAACGGAAGTTCGCAAACAGCAAAGCGTCTCCGTCGTTCATGCCGTGATAATCGCCGATCACGACGGGCAGGACGAATTCGTCGTAAACTTTATTTTTGTAAGAGGCTTCAATGGCTTCTTCGGCCGTTTGCAGACGGTTGCCGTCTCCCAGCATCAAGGCGTTGTAAGCCAGTTCGATTCTCTCCCAGCGATTGTCGCGATCCATAGCGTAATAACGACCGCTGATCGTGGAAATTTTAACGTTGTTCAACGTTTTGATTTTGTCTTCGAATTCTTTGACGTAGTTCAAAGCGGAATCGGGCGGAACGTCACGACCGTCCAAAAAAGCGTGGACATTAACGGGAATGGATTCATCGCTAAGGATTTTGGCCAAAGCAAAAATATGATCCATATGCGAATGGACGCCGCCGGGGCTCATCAATCCCATCAGGTGGCACGTTCCTTTGGACGCTTTTAACGAATCGATCAAATCGACAACGGCGGGTTGTTTTGCCAGAGATCCGTCTGAAGCCGCCTGATCGATTTTCGGCAGATCCTGCATGACGACACGACCGGCGCCGATGTTCATATGACCGACTTCGGAATTTCCCATTTGACCTTTCGGTAAACCGACGTCCAATCCGGAAGTGGCGATCAACGTGTTCGGACAGGTCTTTACCAATTCATGCCAATTTGGCGTGTTTCCCATTTCGATGGCGTTGTTTTCTTTATTGTCACGGTGTCCCCAACCGTCCAAAATGCACAACATCACGGGACGAGGTCTTTTGTTTTCTTCCATTACTTTTCTCCGTTAAAACAAAAATCGTCGTTACTATAATACAAAACTTTTTTTTACGCACTCTGAAAAAGCACGTTCTACCAGAAAAGCTTTGCGCCGAAGCTCAAGTCAACGGGGATGTCGGCTTTTGATCCGAAAAAGCTGTTAAAGTCAACAAAAACGGAAAATTTCTTATTTATTTCAGCGCTTAATCCGATTCCCGTTTCATAAAGCGTGTCGGTCATGTCTTCTATGAACGTATAATCGGCAAAGCGGACGGTGCTCTTTTTGTTAAACTCGCGCAAGATCCCCAGACGCAAATAAGCTTCCAAAGGCAGTTGATGACTTTCTTTGAAGTTTTTACCGCCTGTGACGGAAACGCGTCCCATGACGGAATCCGTATTTTTGCTGTCTACGGGCGTATTCATATCCGTTGCATAAGCCAGATTTGGCAAGCGCATATAATAGGCTTGGATTTGGGGCTTGACGAACCAGCCGTTTTTGGAAAAGCGTCTGCCGAAAGATCCCGAGAAACTCCAAGCATTTAAAGAATATTTGGAATTCACTTGAAAGCCGTTCGTTAATGAACTGAAAATCTTTTGTTTGTGGTGATAAAAAACGCCTTCCAATCCCAGATTGTAATTGTTTTCCGTCTCGGCCACGGTATAAACGCCGACACTATGAGTATGAGCATCGGCTCTGCCCGAACGGTCGAATTTTTGTATTGATTTGGAATATCCCCAATAAATACCTGCAATCATTTCTTTAAACAAATTTTGTTTAATCGGTATATCGAAACCGACTTGCGTGCCGCGAACATTAAGATTGCTTTTGGTATCGTCTTTAAAATTCAATTTGATTTTCCGTCCCAGACCGCGCGCCCAAAAGCCCGTTCTTTGGGTGAAATCCATTTCATCAAAATGGCGTTCCAGACCGTGCAGATGGGTGTAAAAAATGGAACTGATCGTGCTGAATGTGTTTTTGGCGACAACGGATCCGTCATTTAAATAAGGTGTTTTTTGCAATTGCCATGTGTTCCCGACATGAGCCAGATCATAGCGGTAGGCACCGATGTCCGCGGCGCCGCCGATCAGATAAAAGTTTTGATCGGGATTATTCGTATCGACCAGAGTCAAAGTGGCGGGGAAAACGTCTGAGTTGCTGTAATCGTAAAGAGCGATACCGTAAGAACCGCTGCCGTTTGTCACGGTTAAAACATCACCGATATTTTCGGAAACGTCTGTTGTTAAATGGAAAATACCGTTTCCGTTGAGCGTATCGATAGGTATATTGACGGAACTGGTTTTGACATTAACAATGCCGTTATCAAGCATCAAGTCGGGCAGACTGACGGAAGAATACAGATTAAGAGTCGCGTTTTTAACGGTTGTTTGTCCGTTTAAAGTGGCGCCGCCATAAACATTTGCCGTTCCGCCATTCATAGTCAATCCTTGAAGGGTTGCCGAACTGCTGACGGTCATTGTTCCGCCGTTGATTGTCGGATTGTTGGCGGTGGCGTCGCTGTAAATGTTTTGTTGTCCGCTGTTTAAGACTGTATTTTCGATCGTTCCGAACACGCCTTGTTTTCCGCCGTTAATGTATGTTCCGACAGCGGTTGAACCGGAAGCGATTTCCTGATAACCGCCGGAATTGATGACGGTGTCGTTTGCGGTTCCGTTATTGGTGACGGTTTGAGTGCCGCCGTTGATTTCGGTATTGTTGTCCGTGCCGTAGGTATAAAGTTTTCCCGAATTTAAAGTGGTATTATCGGCAACGGCTCCGTTTTTAATATAAAGAGTTCCCCCGTTAATCGTTGTAGCTGTGGCCGTTCCGGAATAAAGCGTCATGGAGCCGTAGGCATTGATTGTCGATGAAATCGCCGTTCCGTAGACTTTTTGAACGCCGTTTTGCATAATGACGGTATTTTCGGCTTGTCCGCCGGCATTAACGGTTTGTTGCCCGTAAGTGTAGATTAAAGAATTGTTGGAAACACCTCCGGACATAATGTTTTGAGTGCCGTAAACGGTCATGTCGTTGACGGTGCCGTAAACGTTTTGAGTAATAATGGACATAATGTCTCCGCCGTTGACGGTTGTTCCTGCGGGGACTGTCGATGTCAGGGCGAAGGCGTCGGATGCGGAAAAATAAAATAAAGCGGAAAAAAGTAATAATTTTTTCATGATTAATCCTCTCAAAAAGCAGACAGAGAATTAAAACACGGTTTTAATCAGGAAAGGATATAGCTTTTATGCTCTGTGATAGGGGTGACCGTCTAAAATGGTTTTTGCGCGGTAAATCTGTTCGCTCAGCATGACGCGCGCCAACATATGCGGCCAGGTCATTTCTCCGAACGCCAAGATCAGATCGGCTTTTTTTCTGGTTTCTTCGGTATGTCCGTCCGCACCGCCGATCATAAAAACAACGGCGGAAACGCTGTCGTCCTGCCATTTCCCGAGCTGTTTTGCAAAATTTTCGGAAGAAAGCATTTTTCCGCGTTCGTCCAGAACGACAATCTTTGCTCCCGTCGGAACAACGGAAAAAAGCAGTTCGCTTTCTCTTTTTTTACGTTCTTCGGGGGAACCGGATTTTTTGTCTTCAAATTCGCGGACGGAAACTTTCCAGCGCGTCTGTTTGATGTATTTGGACAACAAATCCGATTCGGGACCCGATTTTAAATGCCCGATACAGGCAATAATGATGTCCATGATTATTTGGTTCGGCGCGGTGTTTCTTCGCCCCACAGCTCTTCGATGCAATACAGCTCGCGCGTTTCGGGGTGGAAGACATGAACGATGACGTCTCCGGCATCAACGATCACCCAATCGCCGACCTCTTCGCCTTCGATCGAAGCGGGAACACCGGTCTTTTTTAAACGCAACTGAACTTGTTCCGCCAAAGCCGTAACGTGACGCGGCGCACGACCGGAAGCAATGACCAAATAATCGGCAATGGCTGTTTTGCCGGTCAGATTGATGATTTTGATGTCTTCGGCCTTACCGTTTTCCAAGGTCTTTTCAATTAAATCGACAATCTTTCTTTCTTCGGCGTTTTCCTTGACTTTTGAAGCTTTTTTCAAAAGTTTTTCGTTCTTTTCTTTTGCTTTCAAAATCTTTTTAACGGTCTTTTTAACCGTTTTCTTGATTTCTTTTTTAGCCGCCTTGACGACTTTCTTTTCCGAAACGGCTTTTTCGGTTTTTGTCGTTTTCTTTACCTTGGGAGCGGTTTTCTCCGATTTCTTAACGGGCATGATTTTAATCTCCTACTTTAAATAAACCTTTTTGACGAATTTCGGTCGCCGAAGCCGGATGCTTTCTGATCGGCAGAAAAATCCAAGCGGGCGGTTTTAAATAAGCCAACCGTTTGGCGTCCTGCGGCGCATGGCGATATAAATGATACAACCGAGCCGCTTTGCCGTGAAGAGCTCTTAAAGCATAATTTTTTCTGGCAAAAACGGCAATGGGAACGCTGTGCATGATCGAACGCCAGCGATACCAATGATGAAACTCCAGTAAATTATCGGCGCCCATCAACCATACAAAGCTGATGTCCGGATATGTTTCCTGCAGTTTTGTGATGGTGTCGATCGTGTAACGGGTATTGTTTTCCAGTTCGAATTTGGAAATTTTGATTTGAGGGTGATGCGCTATTTTTTCCGCACTTTCAACCCGTCTTTCATAAGACGCCATGTCTTTTGCCTGCTTTAACGGGTTTAAAGGCGAAACCAGCCACCAGACTTCGTCCAGTCCCAACAGCTTTAACGCCTGCAGACTGATGTAACGGTGACCGTCATGCGCGGGATTGAACGAGCCTCCTAAAAGCCCGACTGTTTTACGGACGAACTTGACCGGCACCGTGCACCTGATACTTAAAAGTGGTTAACTGTTCCAGACCGATCGGACCTCTGGCATGCAGACGTCCCGTTGCGATACCGATTTCGGCACCCATGCCGAATTCTCCGCCGTCACAAAACTGGGTCGAAGCGTTGTGCATGACAACGGCACTGTCGACTTCGTTTAAAAACTGTTCGGCGGTCTGATTGTCTTCGGTCAAAATCGCTTCGGTATGATGAGAACTGTGCAAAGCGATATGATTGATCGCTTCGTTGATATCGGCAACGATTTTGATCGAAACAATCGCTGCCAAATATTCCGTGTCCCAGTCTTCGTCAACGGCGGGAACGACCCGCTGATCCAAAGCCTGCGTTTTTTCATCGCCGCGAACTTCGCAACCGGCTTTGATCAGATCGTCAATGACGGCGGGCAGAATGGTTTTCGATGCCGCGTCATCGCAAAGAATCGTTTCGGTCGAGTTGCACGTTCCCGTCCGGCGCATTTTGGCGTTTAAAACCACTTTGCGGGCAAGATCGGGATCCGCTTTCGCGTGAATGTAAGTGTGGCAGATTCCGTTTAAATGCTTGAACAAAGGAATTTTGCTTTCGTCCGTAATTCTTTGGATCAAAGATTTTCCGCCGCGCGGAACGATGACATCGATATATTCGTCCAGTTTCAGCATTTCACCGACAGCGGCGCGGTCGGCGGTCGGCACGGATTGAATGCAGTCTTCGGGCAGGCCGGCTTCTTTTAATCCGGCGTGCATGATTTCGGCGATCTTTGCCGAAGAATGAAAGCTGTCGGAACCGCCGCGCAAAATGACGGCGTTTCCGGATTTAAAACAGAGTGCTCCGGCATCGGCGGTAACGTTGGGGCGACTTTCATAGATGACCCCGATCACGCCCAAGGGAACGGCTACTCGTGTAATCAACAATCCGTTCGGGCGCGTCCATTGCGCCAAAATTCTGCCGACCGGATCGGGCAGGGCGGCAACATCGTCCAAGCCCTTGGCAATCGATTCGATTCGTTCGGGGGTTAACAACAGACGATCCCGCATGGCCGCAGATGTTTCGGGTGCCAAAGCGTCCATGTCGGCTTTGTTGGCGATCAACAATTCCTCTTTTTTTTCACGCATTAAACGGGCGGCGCAAGTTAACGCCCTATTTTTTTGTTCTGTCGGCGCATTTGCCAAAAGACGGGCGGCGGCTTTGGCTTTTTGCCCCATGGATCGCATCAGTTCTTTCATGATTATCCTCTTTTTTCCGTAAACAGGTCGTCACGGTGAATGATCTCGTCTTGTCCGTGATAACCTAAAATACTTTCGATTTCGTTGCTGTGCTTTCCGGCGATCGCTTTGGCGTCATGCGCGTTGTAAGCCGTTAAGCCTTTGCCCAGAAAACAACCGTTTTCGTCTTCCAGCGTGACGGCATCGCCGCGTTCAAAAGATCCTTTGACGGCTTTAATGCCGGCAGGCAACAAGCTCTTCCCCTGATCCAACGCTTTCACCGCCCCCTGATCCAGAACCAAAGTTCCGCGCGGCTTGATCGCGCCGCCGATCCAGGCTTTACGCGCCGAGATAGGCGTTTTATCGGCTAAGAACCACGTACATTCTTCGGTTTTCAGCATTCGCGTCAACGGGTGCAACTCCGATCCCAAAGCGATCGCCATATCGCAACCGGCTTCCATGCACAAGCGCGCCGCCATCAGCTTTGTCGCCATGCCTCCCGTTCCGACCGAAGATCCGGCGCCGTCCGCCATGGCTTCGATTTCGGGGGTCAGTTTTTCCACAACGGGGATCAGTTTCGCCGCGGGATCTTTACGCGGATTGGCCGTATAAAGCCCTTTGATGTCCGAAAAAATCACCAATGCATCGGCACTGGCCATTTGAGCGACTCTGGCTGCCAGACGGTCATTGTCGCCGACTTTGATTTCCGAAGTCGCGACCGTGTCGTTTTCGTTGATAACGGGAATGACGCCCAGATCCAACAAAGTGTTTAATGTGTTGCGCGCGTTCAGATAACGCTTTCTGTTTTCCGAATCGTCCAGTGTCAATAAAATCTGAGCGACGTTCAAACCGCGTTCCGCCAGCACTTCCTGATAATAGTGCGCCAGACGGATTTGCCCGACCGCGGCGGCGGCCTGCTTTTGCGGCAACAACAGTTTTTTATCCGTGGAAAGGTTTAAGACTTTCCTGCCTACGGCGACGGCTCCGGAAGTCACGATAATCACCTGTTGTCCGCGTTCGTACGCCGTCAGGATATCGTCCGCCAAAGCGTTCAGCCACGTATTTTTGACTTGTCCCGTTTTTTCGTTGACCAAAAGGGAGGAGCCGATTTTTAAAACAAGCCGTTTGGCTTTCAGTAAAGGAAATTTAGTCGTCATGATCGTCAAAAGTTTCACCGGAAGTTGCAGAGTTTCTTTCTTGTCTTAATTTTTCGACATAAGGCAGTAATTTGCGTAAAACTTCGGTTGTTCCCGTATGGGCGGCGCCCGACATCAACATCGGTTTTTTGCGACAGGCTTTCTGGAGTATTTGAGCTTTTTCGGCAATTTCTTCGGGCGTTAAAGCGTCAATTTTATTCAAAACGACAATTTCCTGCTTTTGCGCCAAGACCGGAGAATACAGCTTTAATTCTTTGCGAATCGCTTTATAGCGTCCGGCGACATCTTCTTCGGTGCCGTCGATTAAATGCAATAAAACGGCGCAACGTTCCACGTGACGCAGGAAATGATCTCCCAGTCCGATCCCTTCGTGGGCTCCTTCGATAATTCCCGGAATGTCGGCGATCAGCATTTCGTCATCATCGATTTTGGCGATTCCCAGATTCGGGTGCAAAGTCGTGAAAGGATAATCGGCGATTTTCGGTCTGGCGGATGTGACGGCCGACAGGAAAGTGGATTTTCCGGCGTTCGGGAAACCCAACAAGCCGACATCGGCGATCATTTTCAGTTTCAGCCAAACCCACATTTCTTCACCGGGTTGTCCTGGGTCGGCACGGCGCGGTGCCTGATTGGTCGAAGTCTTAAACATGGCGTTTCCGTAACCGCCGTCTCCGCCTTTGGCGATTGTAAAACGCTCGTAAGGGATCAGCATGTCTTTGATGACGGTTTCTCCGTCATCGGCAACGATTTCCGTTCCGACAGGGACTTTGATAATCAGGTTTTCGCCTTTGCGTCCGAAACGGTCTTTGCCTTCGCCGTTATGACCGCGTTCAGCCTTAAAATGTTGGCGATAACGAAAGTCGATCAACGTATTTAGATTGGGAACGGCTTCAAAGATGACGTCTCCGCCGCGTCCGCCGTTTCCGCCGTTCGGACCGCCGAATTCTATATACTTTTCGCGTCGGAACGAACAACAGCCGTTTCCGCCGTCACCGGATTTGAGGTAAATCTTGGCTTGATCCAGAAATTTCATCGATTCGTTTCTCCGTTTACACACAATAAAGGGGAATGGCAGACCACTCCCCTTTAAAATAAAAGCTTTTCAGCTAAAAACCTTATTCCGTTACGACAGAAACGTATACTCTGTCGTCGGCCTTGCGTGTAAAAGCGACACGTCCTTCGGCTGTAGCGAAAATGGTATGGTCACGACCTAAACCGACATTTTCACCCGTACGATACTTTGTACCGCGCTGACGAACAATAATGTTTCCCGGGATAACAGCCTGACCGCCGGATTTTTTCAACCCTAAACGTTTGCTTTCGGAATCGCGTCCGTTTCTGGTGCTGCCGCCTGCTTTCTTATGAGCCATAGTTTATCTCCCCAACTTTTTAAAGTGATTATTCGGCGATATCCGTGATCTTGACGATCGAGATATACTGGCGATGACCGTTTTTACGACGATAACCATGACGACGTTTCTTTTTGAAAACGATCACTGTGTCATCGCGTGTTTGTTTGACGACCTTAGCCGAAACCTTGGCGCCGGCAACAGTCGGCGTACCGATTTTTTCATCGAGGGCAAGCACATTGTCAAATGTCACAGTAGAGCCGATCTCTGCATTGAGTTTTTCAACGACGATCACATCGTCTTTTGCGACTTTATACTGCTTGCCGCCTGTCTTAATAACTGCGAACATTTTTTCCACCATCTTAGAAATCCATAACAAAAGCGGAACGATTCCCGCTTTAAAGAGAGCTTTTTATAGCCAGAAAATCAGGGATTTGTCAACAGGATATTTAATATTCCCGGTATTTATTTTTTTCTGGGGTGAATCTGATCGGCAAATCTTTGCGCCAGACGGGAAAACGGCAAAGATTGAATCCATACTTTGCCCGGGCCGCGCATATCGGCAAAAAACAGTCCCGATCCTCCGAAGAGTTGGGCTTTAAGGCTACCCGTTCCCGTTACTTCAAAATGAACGGAAGGCTCAAAAGCCACTAAGCAACCAATATCAACTTGTATAAATTCATCTTCTTTTAAATCTATTTCGCTGATCGTTCCGCCGGCATGGATAAAAACGACTCCGTCTCCGCTTAAGCGTTGCATGATAAAGCCGGCGCCGCCAAATAAAGCGGTCATGATTTTCTTTTGGAAATAAATACCGATATCTATATCGGATTGCGCACATAAAAAACTGTCTTTTTGGCAGATGATTTCTCCGCCGAAACCGGATAGAGAAACGGGAATGATCTTGCCGGGGTAGGGCGCCGATAAAGCGACTTTTGCCGGTTGATCAAAAGTGTTTACAAAAGACGAAAGAAACGCGCTTTCTCCGGACAGAACCCGTTTTCCTGCTCCGAATATTTTTCCGAAAACGCCCTGCTTGCGTCCCGTCCCCAAAAGGGCTTCCATTTCTACGGGCAATTCTTTGTAAATCATGGCGCCCGGTTCGGCGATGACGGATTCTCCCGGTGCCAAGGTTACTTCCACATATTGCATATCATCGCCGCGGATTTTAAAATCCAGTCCCGAATTAAAGTAAAAATCCGATTTCGGCATCATTCCGGATCGATCTGCTAAAATTGAAAATTTGTTCGCCGGAATCCATTCGGGCATACCTTCCTGCCAAACCATGCAATCAGGGTGTTCCTGAACAAAACGTGCGGCTTCGTCCAATGAAAAAGGACCGTTTTCTTGATTGTTTGCAAGGCAATACCACATTTTAGAAAAATCCTTCTAATATTTATGCAATAACGTTGTTCCAACGCGCCTGTTGCGCGGATTTTTAGACATTAAATGTTGAACATAGCGTCCTTGGAACAAGGTGATATTGTATTTTTTTGCCACCAGCAAAGCTTCTTCATCATCGACGCGGCATAAAATCGCTCGATTCGGACCGATATTCATTAAACAATCCGATAATTCCGTATCTTCTTGCAAGGCAAAAGGCAGATCTGTATTCCATGTTAATTTGATATAATCTGCCGACAAACGTTCACGGTCAATGAATTTCAGTGTTTTATAGGTTACGCCGTCAATGCAAATTTTATATCTCAGATTTTGAGCATAATCCCGAGCCATCAAATAAGATCTCAGATCGCTGAAAATATCAATCGGTTGCAGTTCCAAAACAATCGTGTTTTTCATGCTGGATCGAATATTGTCGTCAAATTCGCGAAAGTCTTCGGATAAAATGGTTGATATGTTCAAATTTAAAGAAAAATCATGCGTAAACGCACCGTCGTCATGCCTTGAAACGCTGTTTAAAACACGCTTGTCCAATGTTTCCGTTAAATCTTGAAACAACCAAGGAGTCGCCGTTAAAGAAACGCCCGGAAGAACCGATTCGCCTAAATCCGCGATCGACACAAAGACCTCTTCAAATAAAGGTTGCGGTTGCGCGTCTTCCAAAATAATGCAAACGGACTGGCGACGGATCATGTTGGAAAAATCGGTGTTTTGTAACGCCTTTGATACGCGAGCCAACATTTCAGGCGTGAACAGTTTTTGGTTTTTGTCAAAAACAAACGGCGCGACGAATTTCTTCTTTTCTTTTTTTTCGCTTAACGCTCTGGCGGAGCCATTGCCGATTCTTGATATTTCAAAAAGTAAAGTTTCTTTGTCTTTGGGCAGATAAAAACAGCGTTCCAAAAGTTCGGATGCTTGCATTGTTTGTTTGTCGGCCGAAAAATGCATCCAAGTCTTTATTAACGAGGCTCGGACAGTATTGTCATTGATTGAAGGGGAATAGGCTATGAAAATATCATCGTTTTTTAAACAAAAAGCTTGTCCGTATAACGCCAGAATATCATGAAAACTATTGACGATCGTGTTTAACAGGCTGTCTTTGCGTAAGGTTTCGTCAATCAATGAAATTTTCAGCTGTAAAACAGTCATCGGTTGGTCTGTTTTCATGGGATCGGCCAAATAATGACGGAGCTGTTCTTCCTGATTAATCATTCGGCTTCTCCTTGTTTATATTCAATTGGCATATCCAATCGTTCCAATTTTTGACAACCAGCCCGTAAAGCGGCGGTGATGCCGGCTTTTCTTGCGGCGCATTGAGATTGAGTGCAATTTTTTTTATCGGAACAGCCTTTTCGGATTTTCGCCGCTGTTAAGGCGTCAATAAAATATCCTTGGAAACGCCATATGTTGTGCGTTATTCCCCAACGCAAAGCTTCTTCGTCTTCACAGCGCATTAAAATGATTTTTTCAGGATCGATTTCTTTTAACCAATCAGGTTTGTCCTCTTTGTTTAAAGCAGGCGTCCAATTTAATTTCATTAAATCTGAATTTAAAATGTTCATCTCCATGAATTCGAAGGAAATCGGATGCAAACCGTCAATCAAGATTTGATGTCCCGCTTCATGCAACAAATCTCGAGCCACAAGATAATTTTGAGTGTTCTGAATAATATCCATTAACTGGACTTCAACGATGATGGACATACTTTCGGACATTTCTGATAAAAACTGTTCAAAAGCGGGAGTGAATATTGTTGAAATATTCAAATTTAAAGAAATATTTTTAGGTGTGTGCGCAAATAATTCTTTAAAAATGCCCAACATTCTTTTATCTAGTGTTTCGCTTAAGTGCTGAAACAGCCAACGGTTGGATAAGACATTCACATCGGGCGCGATTGCTTTTTTTAAATCGGCCATAGAAGTGAAGTATTCTAAGAACAAGGAGGATATTTCGCCTTGTTGCGTAATTTGTATGGCTTCTTGCCTGCGAATGATTTTTAAAATGTTAAATCCTTGGATATTACGCAAAATAGCGTCCAGATGTTCTGGAGCCAAGGGGATTTCTTTTTTTTCAGTCTGTTGATTTTCAACCGCATCCTGACGTTTTTTCGCATAAGCCATCACAAGGTCGAAATCGCGATTTAATGGATAAGTATGAATGAATTCATTCGGATTAGATGCGGCAAACGCGTCAGACTGAAATATTCGTCGAACGGACGCTATTGTCTCTGTTAAAAACTGAGGCAAAATACTTTGTCCGACGACCATGATGTCGTTGTTGGATAAAACAAACAGACTTGACTGAGATTTTATTATCAATTCATTCAACGCACTCAAGGTCATTTGGACATGATTTTGGGTGCGGTTGGCAGGATTTAAAGCGGATATTTTTACAAGCAAAGCCGTTGAACCTGCTTTCATCGGTTCAATGCGCTTTAATTTGTCTATAAGCTGTTGTTCGGCTTTTGCCACGCTGTTTTAAAATCCTTTCATGGAATTTTTATTTCAGATACAAATGAACTTCTGTCGTTTGGATAGACGCATTGTCTGATTTGGATAAGTAAATACGATTTTCTGGCAAGCCCATTGAAATCAAAGATGTACGAATGGCTTCAGCGTTTTTGATCGCTTCAATCTCTCCGGATTTCGTATTTTTCGGACTGACGGCGACGATTTCAAAGCTTGTTCTTGGACGTTTGTCCAAAGCAGCTTTTACCGCCTTATATAAAGATTGTTCGTAAGCGACATTTTTTTTATTAAAGCGAATGACCATCAAAGGGCGTCGTCCTGACAGATTTGCCTCCGGTAAATAAGTCGCAACCGGTAACAGGCTTGATCGATTTGCGGGGATCGCAATAGATGTCTGCAATCTAGAAGGTGTCATGCTTCCTTTTTGAATATCATTGCTTAACATATTGATATTTTGACTTTCCGCACTGAAGTACTGCTGTTGGCGAGCGATTTGAGCCGATATTTCAGAACTTAGACGATTTAATAAAACAACGGTTTGATTTGCTCGATCTTCCAACGTTTTTAAATTTTCGTGATCGATTTCCATTGCGCCAGGAATGGAAAACGTTTCAGTGATAGTGTTTAAAAAAGAATCCAATTCATTTTTCAACCGGATTGTTTCACTGGACAGCTTTGCGGTTTCGGTCATGTCTTTATCGGATCCGGTTAACAGGGCCGAAGCTTGTTTCCACATTTCGGTTAATTCTGGATTCCCGGGCGTTGTTCCTTTTTGCAAACGAGCGTAAATTTGAGCGACATATTCATAATAGTGACGAGCATTGTCGGCACTGCTTTTTTCCAATTCTTGGAAAAGTTCGGAATTTTTCGAGATGTTTTCCTGAATTTGCTGTAATTTTGTATCCAGAGCCGCGACTTTTTTACTTACTTCGGAAACGATTTGCGTTTTTGAAGAATAAGAAGATTTAGCTTTGTTGTTTGTTTTTTTGCGAGGCTGTTCGGGTGTTTTCTCCTCGATATTTTCTTCTGCGGGTTTTAAATCGGTTGTTTCGCTTTGCAACGTTTCCATGGCAAAGTCATCGGCGAAATAATCATCCGAATAAGGATCTGAAGACAATGAGCAGCCAGTAAAAATCAACAACGTGGCGGCTAAAGAGAGTCTTTTAGAAATGGACATGGTTTCGAACACCTTAAAAAGTTAAGAAAACTGCGGCAATTTTCCGGTCGATTTTTTCTTTTACAAAAAAACGCCACTTTTTAGAATGTACCGAGAAATCGCACTTTTGCAAGAAATTTTATTATAAATTCAAATTTGTTGTTTTTTTTTTAAAAAACTCTTGCAAGGACGATTTCATAAGCGTATATAAGATTTGCTTAAGCGCCCATAGCTCAACTGGATAGAGCATCTGACTACGGATCAGAAGGCTGAGAGTTCGAATCTTTCTGGGCGCGCCAATTAAAACCCGCAGAATACTGCGGGTTTTTTGTAATATGGAAAACCAC
>CALXTY010000020.1 GCA_944391535.1 uncultured Alphaproteobacteria bacterium | reverse complement strand
TCCGAGAAATGGGGCTTGAACGTGGCAAAAGAACAAAAGAAAACGCCTATCGTTACGCGAAATGGCCGTTATCGGAAGAACAACGCCAAAAACAATATAACGATTTAAAAAACTCTTTGGAACAAAACGGTTACGACGACAGATATCCGATCGAAATCATGCTTTGCCGTTCCTTTGGCGTCAAGGACACGATTTATCAGGGACATCACCGCATTATGTTCTGTGTCGATATGAACATGGCCTTGATCGGCATTCGTTTTATGTATGTAACGCACGCGCCGCGCTTTTTGCAAAAACCGATGTTATTGCTGTCGAAATGGTTTAAAAAGTAACCTTGAAAAAAGATCACTTTTTTCTGAAGACGCTTTTAATTTTTCGCCAGATTTTTTTACGTCTGATGCGAGCGGCTTCTTCTTCTTCTTTTTCTTCTGCATACGCGGACAGGCGTCCTTTTGCTTCTTGCAACAAATCATTTGTTCTGGCAAGCATAAAGCAGGTCGGCGTATCGACCCAATCTCCCCTTCCTTTTGCGCACGGCGTTTTGGACTGAACTTTTTTAAACATATTACCCAAGACGGGAAACAAACTTTTCCCCAAAAACCCCATGACGGGCATTTTAACGGTTTCCAGAGTATAGTCAGCGCGTTTCAAGGTATAGGAGTTATTGCATTTGGTCAGGATATGCGCCAGACGGGAATGGACTTTAAAGACGTCTTTGGAATCGGCGGCCTCCAGAGCTTCTTGAAAAAGTTCGTCTTTTTCGACTTCCTGATCGAAAAAGTCCGCCGGAGAATCCATTTCCGAAAGAATGACGTTCAGATCCAATCCGTCTTCTTCGGGATCGATATCAAGATGTTCGTGCATCACGCCGCGAACGATCGCGGACAACAAAGCGTCGAACAGAAATTGTTCATGCGTCCACGGCTGTTCTTTTTCGCCCATTTCGATGGCTTTTTGATCCAACACCTGATGCGCCCGATACAATTCGAGCCATTTTTCGGGATTATCCTTATCTTTCAACAATTCGGCCGCTTTTGTTTTTTCCAAAGACTTGACGGCCTGACATAAAAGATGACAATCTTTTAAATTTTTAACGGCATCGACCAACGCGGACGTTTGCCAATGTTCCAAAGATTCCTTCAATTGTTTTTCGTTTTCAAATATGACGGAGCTGTCATTTTGCATAAAAGCCTCATATACTTATTTTTTTTATTTTCCTTAAAAGCGTTAAAAAAGTCAATTCCCCATTGACGAAAGATTTTTTTAAGCCTTTTAAAATATACTGCCGTTGACACATCACAAACAGGAGGAAGCCGTCATGATACGCCTTTTTGCCGGAATTGAACTGCCCGAAGACATCAAAGAACAGCTGTACGCTTTACGCGGCGGCGTTCCGAACGCCAAATGGGTGGAAAAAGACAATTTGCACATTACGTTACGTTTTATCGGGAACATTGATGAAGACGACGCGAATGATTTGCATGACGGCTTTTCGCAATTAAAAGCTCCCGCTTTTGATTTACAGATGGCGCAAGTCGGTTTTTTCGCCAACGGCCTTCAAATGCGCCATTTATGGGCCGGCGTCAGTAATTATCAGGCGTTGGATTTCCTGCACGACAAACTGGAAAGCGTTGTTTCCCGCCATCGCCTGCCGCCGGACAAACATAAATTTCACGCGCATTGCACTTTAGCCAAATTGTACGGAACTTCGGTTGAAGACGTTCATAAATTTTTGGAATACAACAACCTGTTTCGTTCGCCGGAATTTCATATTGATCACTTTACACTGTTTTCCAGTCACCCGCGCACCGACGGTGACGGATCGTACTATCGTGTAGAAGCCC
The DNA here is from genome assembly GCA_944391535.1 of uncultured Alphaproteobacteria bacterium. GTDB lineage: Bacteria > Pseudomonadota > Alphaproteobacteria > CAAGCB01 > CAG-977 > UBA11549. The sequence goes on along the minus strand of CALXTY010000020.1, from coordinate 19,065 downwards.
AATATCCTTTATTCGGTTACTGGCAATAATTAAATGTAATCCGAAATATACGGACTTTCGTGCATAATCACGTCGTCCAGACGACGGATATCGTCCAGATCGCCTTGAATCCGTTCCGCGCGGAACAACTGCATGGCGGTTTTATACCCCAACAGCAACGTCGTCAACGTCGCCACCGACATGCGCACATGATAACGGGCGATATCTTCGGTAATCGAACAGCGTCCCTTTTTAAACAAAATCGTCAAACGACGATTGTTCCAATCCAAGAAGGGATCCGTAATCTCAAAACAAATGCGCACCCCTTTTTCATTGGGATTGCAGGCATATTTTTTAAAGAAACCTTTAACATCAATAATCCGCCCCATGATATACGGCCGGATCATCTCTCTGATATCGCCGTCATTCATATAAAAAGCGATCGGTTCATTGAAATAAGTGTTTCCCTTGACTTCGTCTATCATGGAATCATGCGCGCGAATATATTCCCACAACCCTTTATGGGCTTCGGTGTTCAGATAGATCATTTCTTTGATATGCATGATATCGTCTTTGATCAGATAGACCATATACCCCAACGGTTTTTCGTTGGCGGCATAGTAAACGGCGACGGCGGTATCGTCTTCCGCCCAACGCCAGTATTCTTCCCACGCCAACTTGTCACGGAACAGACAACCGTGCGTTTGACGGGCGAAACGCGTATGCAAATCCATGAAATCGTCATTGTCCCAATTGACGCGTCTGACAAAACCGGGGACTTTTGTTTGTGTCGGGATTTGTCTGTCTTTAACGGTATAAGATATTTTATTGGAAATGATTTCCCAGCCGAATTTTCTGTAAAGCGGAATTGAATACGGATACAACAAAGCCAGCAACTGTCCTTTTTCCTTCATACGGGTCAGACTTTTATGCATCAGTTTCGACATAATGCCTTTTCCGGAATATTCCGGATAAGTGCAGACGCTTGTAATGAAACCGATCGGGAAAGAAGTGTCATAAATGTTCATTTTTAACGGATAGACCGCGAACTGGGAGACCAGATTTTTGCGATCGAAACACCCCAAAACATCGGCGCGTTCCAGAACAGGGAATTTGGATTGTTTGATTTCGTCGGCGCGCCACCCTGTTCTCATTAATTCATCTTCGGTGACTTGGAAAGAATAACGCAACAAAGCATTATATTGATCCAGATCTTTGGTTGATAAATTTCTGATGGCCAGTTTAGACTTTTTGTCTTTTTCTTTTTTTGATTCACTCATAAAAAAAATTCCCTGAATTTATTCCGTCTGTGTTTTTAAAAGATTTGATTTATAAAAAGGGATAAAAGAACACCCCTATCCTTATTTCGGAAAGTCGTAAGGATAATATGAAATACGTCAGAATGTCAACTTAGCCCGATCAGCTTGCTTTTATTCTGCCTTTTGGAGATCGGCTGTTTTTACGGGTTTCCACTGCCGCGGATCCAAAAGAGCCGACAAAGCCACCGTTACCGTTCTTTCGTTTCCGCCTTGTTCATTCAAGCGGACATGCAACGGCAGATCCGGAAATTCAATGACACGTTCGACCAGCCATTTAGAAGTCAATCCGCTGGCTTTTTGAAAAACATCATTGGGTTGCACAGGATATTTTGCCATATTCATCTCGCTTTTCTTCGACAATTTTTTACGGTTTCCTACCGTAACAGAGATTTATTTTAAATCAATACAGGCAGAAGTTCAAATAAAAGTTAATTTTGGATCAAACGACGCAGAATTTTCATTTTTTCGACGACATCGTCGGAACGCCGCAAGAACTCGACCCGCAAAATTTTCGCACCGGCATTAATTATTTCCCGTTTTTTCAAGACAGGCTTTTCGGCCAAAAGGAAATGCCGGCAATTTTTCATAACGGACAGAAACGTTCCGTATCTCGAAGTCATTTTTTCCTGCCGGTTTCCTCCGCAGTTTTGACATTTTCCGTTGATTGCGGCATACGGGCACGTTTCCGAAACGAACAAAGGCATATCCTGATAAATCAAGCCGGCGGCCTGATCTGGAAAAGCCGAGAACAAACCTTGCGGATCCGGCGTTTCCGGAGAAACAACGAAATAATCGGCTTTCAACTCCAAAACCGCCCGAGCCGCGCAGGAATTAGCGACATACATCGGCCAATCGACGGAAAAGCTTACATTTTTATTTTTCAGGAAAGCGATCCCCCAAACATTGGCAATTTCGAATTTTTTAAAACCGGCGCTGATCAAGCTTTCCGCTTTATCTTTCAGTTTTTGGATTTCCCACGCTCTGGCAACGCAGGGCAAAGCGAAACGTATTTTATCTTTTGCAAAAGAAGAAAAGAAATCCGTTTGCGTCTCCTCCGACAATTCAAAAACGATTTCATTTATTTTCTCTTCGTTTTCAAGCGCGGCGGCAAAATCCGGATCATCGGTTTTAATACTGTATGAAACGGAAGTTTTAACATCAACAAAGGGCAACGCTTCCCGCTTCAGGATATTTTCTTTTTGTTCCTCTTTTTTATTTTTTTCGTTTTGCTGCGCATTTTTGGCGATCAGCTCATACAGTTTGCGCCTCAAATCATTTAAAACGGAAACGGGAACGAACAATTTTTTAGGATTTTCAATTTTAATTTTTTCCAAAACAAGACCGGTTCCGCCCGTTTTCAAAAAAGCCTCATGAATGGCTTTTTGAACCGTTTCAAAGGACTGAGCCACGGGGAAATCCCCCGCGACCGACACACTTTGCCCTTCGGCGCAAGCCGTCATCTGATGTTCGTCAACAACGACTTTAACCCTTACGGCCGCGATCAAAGGCGCGTTTTCTTTCGGTTTTACGAACGGATACGCTTTTTTCACCATTCCGCAAGAAGACAAATACACTTTCGCTCCGACAGGAATAAACGGCACCGCGGACGGTAAAACGATTTCGACACTGTTTCCGGCTTTGGCCTCGAAAACATTTTTACCTTTCACTCTTAAGGCCTGCGCGGAAAAACCGAACGGTTTTTCGACCTCGGGCAAATCAATTTGAATCCCGTCGTAACGCCCGATGTCGGCATTTGTTTTAAAACGAATGTATTTTTCTTTTCCGTAAACCGAAAAACTTTCGACACTTCCGATCAACAATCCGCGATGCCCGACGATATCGGGATCGACCACATTGAAATTTTTTCTTTTTTTCAAATAAAGATCCGTCGTCGGACGACTGAAAATGCAGCTGATGTTATTTTTTTTATTTTCGAGAACTTTTGTATTTTTTTCTCCGTCAAGAATCGATCGGTAATAATCGGTCACGGCGCCGACATACAGCGGGCTTTTTTTCCGTCCTTCGATTTTCAACGCCGTGACGCCGGCTTGTTCCAACAGACGGACGTTTTCGTTTTGCGCAAGATCTTTCATTGAAAAAATATGCTTTGACTGCCCGTCGATACGGAAAACTTCCCGACACGGATAGACACATTTTCCGCGATTGGCGCTGCGTTTGGCATAGACGGAAGAAAACAGACACAATCCGCTGTAGCAATAACATAACGCGCCGTGAATGAAGACTTCTTTTTCGATATCCGGGACGCGGCAGATATCGGTTATTTCGTCAAGAGTCAATTCACGGGCAAGGACGACGCGTTTAAATCCCATATCCCGCAACGCTTCGACCCCGTCACGATTATGGACGGCCATTTGCGTGCTGGCGTGCAAACGCAAGGAAGGGAAATATTTTTTAATCAATCGCGCCGTTCCGAGATCTTGAACGATCACACCGTCGGCTTTTGCCGATTCAATGACCTGCAAGGTATCAATCAAAGTCGCTTTTTCATCTTCGAAGAAGACGGTATTGACGGCGACCAGAACTTTTTTATGCAATTCATGGGCATAACGCACAAATCCGTTAAAGAGTTCAGGCGTAAAGTTTTGCGCTTCGGCGCGGGCGGAAAAATGCGTCAAGCCCAAATAAACGGCATCGGCGCCGTAATTGAACGCGGCGTAGCCCGATTCGATTTGACCGGCGGGCGCTAACAGCTCAACCATTGAAAATCACCTTTGAAACAGACATTGTTTTATTTTTCAGCACCGCGTTCGCCCCGATCGGCCAGACGGCGGATCCCGCCTGATGTCCGTACGGAAAACCGGAAAAAACAGGTTTTTTGATTCTTTTTTTCCATTCGTCCAGCACATCTTGGATTGTTCCGTCAGCCGGATCTTTGGCTTTGCAGTTCAGGAACACGCCAAAGACGACGGCATTGACTTTATCAAAGATTTCCGCATTTTCCAAATGAGTCAACATACGATCGACAATATACGGTTCTTCATTTAAATCTTCAAGAATCAGGATTTTATTTTCAGGATTCGGGAAGAACGGAGTTCCCAACAGACTATCGACCAACGACAAACACCCGCCGATCAGTTGTCCCGAGATTTCGTGATTATCATCATTGGATTCGAGCCCTGAAAAGATTTGATCTTTTTGTTCCAGACAATCCGATAAGGACTGTTCGGTATAAGGAAAAAGGACACGTCCGTTTCTCGGCTTCATGACATATCCGGAGAACGACACCAGACCCGCTTTTTTGAAAAAAGCCAATTGCAGAGCCGTCGTATCACTCAATCCGACGAAAGGTTTTTTATGCTTTGCGATCAGCTCATAATCGATTTTGTTTAAAATTCTGGCGGATCCGTACCCGCCGCCCGCGGCGAAAATCATATCGATTCCGTCGTCGCGGAAGAATTCGTGCAAATCGGCGACGCGACTTTCATCCGTTCCCGCGCAGAATCTGTTTTGATCGTAAAGATGTTCGGCTTGTTTAACGGCGAATCCCTTACTTTCCCAATATTTTATTCCTTGGATCAGATTTTGTTCGTCAACGGCGCCGGACGGTGTCAGAACCCCGATTGTTTTCATGAAAGGGCCTCATAGATTTGGCGTGCGAAATCGCTTAAGGTTTCATCACGCGCGCCCATGACGACGATCCGATCGCCTTTAGCCGCCAATCCTTTAAGCAAGGTAATGATTTTTTTGCGATCCGGAATGAAATGCACGCGTTTTCCGGTTCTTTCCAGATCTTTGATAAGATCCGCGGAAGAAATATCCTTTTGCACCGTTCCGCCGGCATAGTAAATTTCCTGCATCATCAGGGTATCGTCGAGACTCATCAATCGATCGAAGGCCTCAACGATGCCGGCGCGCATGATTTTTGTCGGTTTAAAGCCGTGAGGCTGATAAACAAGGAACAATTTTCCGGAATAATCTTTTAACGCGCTCAAGGTGGCGGCGATTTTTTCGGGATTATGAGCGAAATCGTCAATGACGGTCACGCCTTTTTTGGTCACGCCGACGGTTTCCAGACGCCGATGGATTCCTTTAAACGAGGCCAGAGCTTCGATGGTCTGTTTTCTGGGTATTCCGATCATATCGGCGCAAGCGATGGCGGCCAGAGCGTTTGCGACGTTATGCTTTCCGATGACGGGCAGAAAGACCTCTTCGGCATCCAGAGAAAAGCGCACGCCGTTTTCGACCGGAGTAATATTCAACGCCATCAGATCGGCTTGTTTTCCCTGAACCGAGAAAGACAAGACGTTTGAATTTTTATCTTTCAGCGCGATGGTATCGTCGTTATCGGCGTTTAAGACGGCGCCGACCAAGGCACGTTCGACAAAGTTTCCGAACAACGTTTTTAATTCGTCGATCGGCTTATGATCCAAGGAAATGGAAGTCACGACGGCGACGGCGGGATTATACAATTCGATGGAACCGTCGCTTTCATCGGCTTCGATGACACAGAAGGCACCTTTTCCGACGATCACGTTTCCCAACCCCATTGAATCGGCGTAATTCAGCATAATGCCGCCGTTAATCACGCAAGGATCGACCCCTGATTGTTTCAAGATATGGCCGACCATACCCGTTGTTGTTGTTTTACCGCTGGTTCCGCCGACGGCGATACCGTTATGTTGGTGCAAGAAATCAGCCAGAACCTGCGCTCTTGTACAAATGTGAACATTCAGCTCGCGCGCTTTCATGACATCGGGGATTGTTTCTTCGACGGCGGATGAAACAACGAACACGTCGATTTTCGGATCCACACCGCTGCCGTTTTGGGCGAAGAGTTGTATTCCCTGATTTTCAAGGGTTTGAAATTTATCGGCATAAAGACCGGCATCACGGGCTCTGTCCGAACCGCAGATCAGATTGCCTTTATTTTTTAATGCCAAGGCCAGAGAACTCATACCGCTGCCGCCGATGCCGCAAAAAAAGTATTTTTTCATTTTTGTCTCCTGTTTCATGCCATAAAATATAATTTTTTATTATGTAAAAAAAGATAAATTAAGGTAAACTGAAAAGAAGTTTTTTTGACAAGGGAGTCTGCTATGTTATTCAACCGATTGATTATGTTTTCACTTGTGTTTTCAGGGATAACTTTATCGGCGCAGGCTCAATATACCTCGAACTCGACGACGACCGACACAGCCCGGAAATCGCAGAAAAGCGTTGCAACGGCATCAACGACATCGACAAAGTCTTCGAACAGTATTCAGAAACAACAACCGACGACGGCGAAAACGAATCCCTATACCGGATCCGGTTCAAGTTTCACGACGACAACGACACAAGCGGCAAAGAAACAGGAATCTGCCCGTCCGATGTTTCGGCCGCGTCCGCAACAGCCGGCTGTTGTTCCGCCAACGTCAGGTGAAGACGATTTACCTTCATTTGAAGCTTTGGAAAATCCGACCGGAGCGTCAAAAACGGCGACGGCTCAGGATCCGAATGCTCCTCCGCCCCCTCCGCCTCCTCCGCCCAAGGGCGAAATATGGTTTTATACGGCGGACTTTGCCTATCGTGATTTAACAGGCAAAACGATGAATTGCACATGGAAAGTTGTTCTTCAAAACAAAACCGACACCAATATTAATCAGTTAAAAATCGTTTATACCGTTCTTGGCGAAAACAATCCGATGACCTTTTCAAATGTTGCGCCGAACGCTTCCGTCGTAAAGAAACACGGATTATATTCCGAAAAATGTCCGGCAATATCTCAATCGAAACCGAAAATCAAAGTTGTTTCTTGTAAAATGGGGACAGCGACCGGACAAGATTGTTTGAAATATATTGTGGTCAAATAATTCAGGCGATTTTCGGTGTTTTACTTTTTCTGTCGTTTATTTATTGGAGCAGTTTTTTTACTGTGTTCCGCCGTTTCTGTAAATGCGCAGGAATTGATTGAATCGGCTGAGGCAGTTCAACCGCGACAGCGGACGAGTTCGCAAGATATGGTGTTATCCCCTTTGGATCAAACGCTTTATACGCAAATTTTCGCGCATTTGGACAACGGAGCTTACAAAGAAGCGGAACTTTTATCGGATACCGTTAAAGACGATCTGCTCAAAGGGTATGTTTTAGCCCAGATTTATTTGGCCGAAGAATCTTCACCGACGAAAAAGCAATTGGGGGACTGGTTAAAAAAGTATGCGGATTTGCCGATTGCGGAAGACGTATATAACTTAGCCGTCAAGAAAAAAGCGCCTTTGCCTCGTAAAAAGCCTTCTGATCCGGCGGCGCATATGGCGGCGGGTTCGTGTACGTCCATTCGGATCGCCGACCCGATTGATTTGGTTTTTTACAAACGCGCCGCTTACGTTCCCGAAGCCAACAGAAAAAAAGTCAGAATGTCGATGTTGTATTTTTCTTCGGCGATACGACGTGGCAAGACATTGGCGGCGAAACTGCATTTAAATGAAAAACACGTCAAAAAATACTTATCCCGAAAAGACCGCGATGATTCATTAACGGCGTTGGCTTTTGCTTATTTTATCGACCGAGAAGACGAAAAGGCTTGGGAAACGATACAAGAACCTTTAAAGCGTGCGCAAAAACGCAATCCGACGGCGCATTGGGTGGCAGGTTTGACGGCTTTCAGAATGAAGAATTGGGAGGAAGCCGAAAAAGCGTTTAAAAAACTGGCGGCACACCCCAAAGCGATTGCCACTCAGAAATCGGCGGCGGCGTTTTGGGTGACGCGCGTTTTGCTAAAGACAAAGAAGTACAAGGAAATCAACACTTACTTACAACAAGCCGCGACGGTGGCGCCGAACTTTTTTTACGGTATTTTGGCGCAACGTGCTTTAGGCTGGCCGATCGGTCATTCATGGAAGAGTTCCTCATTGGAAAAGCCGGATATGGATGCCGTTTTAAAAGAGGCCGGCGGTCGCAGAGCTGTCGCTTTTGTTCAAATCGGTCAAATGGAATTTGCCGAGAAAGAACTGATCAAGTTATACGCCGAGAAGAAAAAATTGCGCAAACACCTGTTGGCCTATGCAGAATCGGTAACGGAATATCCCGATTTAGGCGTGCGTTTGTCCGCATTATCGGGCGAAGTGGAAACACCGGACGGGAACAATGATTTATTTCCCTATCCGAATTGGACGCCGACCAACGGTTGGCAACTGGACAAGGCTTTGGTTTACGCTTTTGTCCGCCAGGAATCTTGCTTTAAGAATCGCGCTTTCAGCAAAGCCGGTGCGCGCGGCGTCATGCAACTGATGCCTTCAACGGCGCGATTAATGGCACGCCGGTTAAAACAACCTTATCAACTCAGCCGTTTGCACAGGATTCCGTATAATTTAATGATCGGACAAGAGCTTATTAAAACGCTGTTAAACTATACAGCGATCGACGGCAATTTGTTAATGACGATCGCGTCTTACAATTGCGGTCCCCGAAACACGGTCAAATGGAAGAAACGAGACGATTTCAAAGATGATCCTTTGATGTTTGTCGAAGCGATTCCTTCTCGAGAAACACGCGGATTTGTCAAGAAAGTGATGGGGAATTATTGGATATATCGCAGTTTGTTCGGCAAAGATCTGTCGTCGATAGATGACGTACTGGCGGGTAAATATCCCGTTTACAAACCGGAATAACTTTCTTGCAAGGGCGGCAAAGAGATGTCATGGACGACTTTACCCCAAATTTTTGCCGGCATACTGCCTCCGGTGACTTTTTTCATCGGCGTTTCGTCATCATTTCCGACCCATATTCCGGCGGCCAATTCTTGCGTATAGCCGATGAACCAAGCGTCACGATAATTTTGCGTCGTTCCCGTTTTACCTTTTGCCAGCACCGTCGGATTAGCCTGTTTTCCCGTTCCTTTTTGAATAACATCCATTAAGACGGCGTCCAATTCAGCGATATATCTGGGGTTGACCAATCTGGCTCGCCCGCTGTCGGAACGGGAATAAATGACTTGACCGCTTTGATCAAGAATTTCTTCAATTCCGTAAGGCGTCACGGCGAACCCTCCGTTTAATAAGGACGCGTAAGCGGATACGGCATCGGTCAGGCTGGTTTGACAAACTCCCAAAGCAATCGCGCCGTTCGCCTGACAATCCGCGCCGACGATGCCGAATTTTCTGGCCGTTTTCAAAACGGAACGGACTCCGGTGCGAATGGCCGTAGCGACGGCGACCGTATTGACCGAATAAATCAAAGCGTCATGCAAAGAGATTTCTCCGTAATACTTTCCGCTGAAATTTTTAGGATTCCACCCGTCAAGATAAAGGGGTTTGTCTTCGACGATATCGGCGGCCGACGCCCCTTGTTCAAAAGCTTTTAAATAAACAAAGGGCTTGATGGCGGAACCGATTTGCCGTTTAGCTTCAACGGCTCGATTAAACTGACTGTAACGATAATCCTTTCCGCCTGTCATTGCCAGAACGGCACCGTCTTTGGCCATAATGACGCCGGCGGCCTGAGAAACATTTTTTTCACGGGCTTCTTCGGAATTCAAGGCGCGTTTGATTTCCTTGTCAAGGATCGCCTGTTTTTTGGGATCAAGAGTTGTTTTAACAACGATATCCCGTCCGACGGACCCCAGATGCGCTTCGGCTTCATCGGCGATCCAGTCTGTAAAATAATAAACGGATTTATCTTTGTTTTTTTCGGCGACCGCGCCGATTTCCGCGGCGTTCAAAGCCGTTCTGGCGGAAACGAAGCCGGCTTTGACCATATTGGCCAGAACCAATCTCGCTCTTTTATCGGCTTCTTTGGGATGGGTCAACGGATTATATCGACTGGGCGCTTTTAACAAACCGGCCAAGACGGCGGCTTGGTATAAATTAAGATGACGCGCTCTGACCCCGTAATATTTCCGAGCCGCAGCATCAATGCCATACGTTCCCGCGCCGAAATAAACACGATTCAGATAGATGGTTAAGATTTGCTCTTTTGTTAACTTGTATTCCAACCAAAAAGACAACAACAATTCCTGCACTTTTCTTTTAATGGTCTTTTGAGACGACAGGAACAAGTTTTTTTTTTTTTTTTGTGTTTACGTACTGGCGACTTGAGCTTTGCGTCCCTTAATCACATTAACGCTTACGGCGCGCAGGACAGAGCGCGGATCCACGCCGAAATGAGAATAAAAACGTCTGTCTTCGGTAGCGATGACGGCTTGAGCCACATAATCGGGCAATTGCTTTAATTTCACCGGACGCCCGTATTGCGCGCCGTAAGAAGCCAGTTCCGTTCCGTCCGCCGCCAAAATATATATTTTGGGAGCGCGCGTGTTTTTAACGACTTTATCAATATCCGGCAAAGTTGCCGCACAATAACCGACATACCCCGCAATGCCGATTGCCGTCGTCATAACGAATCGAATCGTCCATTTATTGCGACAAAGCGCAAGAAAGCATCCGATTCCTTTTGACAAACGAGGAAATCGCGATTTTTTTGTTATTTTGTTCGACTCGGCGGTTTTTTTACGCTTTATCGTTTGTTTACCTGTCTTTTTGGCCATCTTTCAAGAATCGGTTACTATTTATTAATAAAGCAGGAACACAATCAGAACATAGCCTTTAAGAGTTTAAAAGCAAGTTAAATTCAAGGATTTTTGTCATGACAGCCGCGTTTTCAACTCAAAAGAAACTTTCTTTGAAAATAGACGCTCCCCTTTATTCCCTGTTAGAAAAACAGGCGGACGAAACCGGTGTCGGATTAAACGATTTCATTCAGCAATTGTTGACGGACGCCATGGGGGACTGGTGTGATTACTGTGACACACTGCGCCGTTTATCTTCAGAAGAAGACACTCCCGGACATCTTTGTGTGAAATAAAAAAAGCCGTATAAACGGCTTTTTTTTAACGCATCTTATTGATCGCGACAGACTTAATCAACGCCGCCGTATTAACACTTGAATCCGCTAATTTTTCGGGCTTGTTCTCAATACATTTTTTAGCCGTCGGAACACGGGTCAGCAAATTTGAAATTTTTTCCGCCGATTCTTTATTTACCGCGACATAATGCCCGCTTTCCAAAACGGCCGGATTTTCGGAAAAATAGCAACTGCCGTCATTATTCAGGCACAGATCTTTCACGATTTTCGCCGCCGATTGAGAAACCGCATAAGTATCTTTTTTATGGTCTCCTCTTTGTTCGCGTCGTTCCATCATTTCGACCTGATAGGCTTCATCATAAGCTTTTTTAACCGGTTCGTTATCATACCATGCCAAGAAAGCGGCCGTTCTTGCCCGTCCGTTTTCCAGGGCATGATCTTCATACAAAGCGTATTCGAAAGCTTTTCCGATCGCCCTGTTGTCGGGTTGACGACAAAAAGCGAACAAAGGCGCTTCATTTCCTTTTTCCATCATTTCTCCCAATGTCTGGACAGCCGTAGCCTGCGCATCGGCTTCGACGGCACGAGTCCGCATAATATTCGTTTTTATGGTTTCATGTCGCGGTCTTTTATCGTCGCTGGCATCATATTCTCCGCGTTCGAATTGTCCGGCATGACGACATTCATGGATCAAGACACCGATCAAGACATCGTCTTTGCTGACAGGATTCAAGATAATATTTTTATTTTCCTTATTACACCCGCCGTTACAGCCGAAAGCAAATTCCATTCCCAATTTATATCCCGCCTGACTGGCGATTTCCAAAGTCTGTCGTCCGGTATCGGATTCAACGATTTGATTAATCATATTGACGATACGTTTTTGCACGTTTTTATCGCCGACGATTTCAAACGGCGGATTTAAATTTTGCTTTAAAAATTTATTATCGTTCACAGGAATTTTTTGTTCAAACCCTTGTTGTAAAGAGGACATTATTTTCGACCTTTTTTCAAATGTTTCGAGGCATAATCGGCAATGACATACCCCAGTTCTTTCAACAGCTGCTGTTCTGCCTGAACGACACTGGCATAAGAATTTGCCACGGGTGCGACCAAACTGGAACGCGTCCTGTAAAGAATATTGCCAGAATCAGACATAATTGTCCACCATGTATCCAAAACGGCTTCTTTATCAAAGGTTGCGTCAAACCGCAACACTTCGACGAACAAACGGTACGGGAACAAATCGCGATTCAAATTGATTTGTTTTGCCGCGGGATATCCCATGCGTTCAGAGATGGCATTTGCCAAGACTCTGGGAAAGACATCCGAGAGTTGTTCCGCCCAACGATTAAATTCCGAAGCCGTTAACGTAACGGAATCCGGCTGACGGATAACGATTTGAGGTTTATCCAGATAATTCGGAATAAACACGGGTTCGATACCGATCAAGATACGATCAGCATTTTTTAAAGTGACGCTTTTTTCGGGCAAAGAACTGTTATCAAGCACATAGAATGTTGACGGACTGGAAAGCCCGAAGGAACAAGAACATAGAATCGTAGCGATCAGCGACAGACAGAAATTTTTTTTCATCTGGAACCTCCTTTTCCTCTTAACAAAGCTTCGGGATGACGTTCCAGATAATCCGCCCAATTACGCAAAGACTGGGCGGCGGCACTGAAATCCCGCAACATTTTATTGAGATCAAGCATTGTTCTGGAATCTTCATCAAAAGAATTCAACGTTTTTTCGATTTTGCGTGCGACCTCGGATAACGAATGCGTCAAAACGGAAACATCTTTCATCACGTTCGGAGAATCTTTGTTAACAAGCGTAATCAACTTATTTGTTTCGACCAAAAGATTATTCAGGTTTGTCACCGTTTGTTTAATCGGTAATTTTTGTAACGTTTGCAACAATTCGGCACTGGCCGACGGAACGGTGGGAATTTCGATTATTTTCGGGTTATGATTTTGCAAGACAATGGGCGTGCCGGGATCATAACTCAGACTGATCATCATTTGTCCGGTCAACAGACTTTGCGTTTCAAGCTTTGCTCTCAAACCTTTTTCAATCATTTTATCGGTTATTTCCTGAATATCTTCTTTAGAATGATTGCCTGAATTCAGGACGATGAAGCTGCTTTTGTTTGTTTCGATATAAACAGGGATTTGCACTTCCATCGTTTGCACGTCAGTGACCAAAGAAATTCCGATCACCCTTCCGATCGGCACGCCGTTAAAGACGACGGGGGAACCGACATTCAATCCTTTGATAGATCCTTGAAAATACATCACATACTTAATTGAACGTGAAAAGAACCTGTCTTGATTAATCAACAGGAACGTTGCGATAAAAACAAAAAACGCAGCCAAGATAAAAATACCGATTAACTTAGGATTTGCTTTTTGAACCATGATTATTCCCTTATTTTTCTCCACGCGTTAAGAAATGTTGCAATGTTTCGTTCGGCGGATTTTTCAACAGCTCATGCGGATCGCCCTGAGCGATAACCGTTTTCGTACGGGCATCCAGATAAATCGAATTTGTCCCGATGGCAAAGATGGACGGCAGTTCATGAGTCACCATAACAATTGTGGTATGCAGACTTTCTTTGATTTGCAGGATCAAATCGTCCAGATTTTTAGAACTGATGGGATCCAATCCGGCCGAAGGTTCGTCAAAGAACACGATTTGCGGATCAAGCGCGAGAGCTCGAGCCAAACCGGCTCTTTTTTTCATCCCTCCGCTGATTTCTGCGGGATAATAGTTTTGAAAGCCGCCCAATCCGACCAGATCCAATTTTAACGCGACGATATCCTGAATTTCATCAGGCATCAAATTTGTGTATTGTTCCAACGGCAGAGCGATATTTTCAGCCAAAGTCATTGAAGACCACAACGCGCCGCTTTGATACAGGATCCCCGCCTTTCGCATACACGCATCGCGATCGGCTTTTGTCGCGCCGCCGCCCCAGAACGGATGACCGGCGAAGACTTCCGTTCCCTGATCAGGTTTTTTCAGTCCCGTTAAGACGGTTAACAACGTGCTTTTTCCGCATCCGCTGCCGCCCATGATGATAAAGACGTCTTCTTGGTTAACGGTAAAATTGACATCTCGCATGATGACATTTTCGCCGTAAGCGACTTTCAGGTTCTTGATTTCCAGGAAAGGCTGTTTCATTTCAGACTCCCGACACGCTGAAAAGGAACGTCAGGAAAGCCGTTGCAACCGTCATCCAAACGATGGAATTAACGACGGCGGCCGTTGTGGCATAACCGACGGCAGAAGCGTTTCTGCCGCAATTGATCCCCTGATAACACCCGCACAAAGCGATAATGACGCCGTAAACGGAGCCGTGGATAATTCCGATAATGATATTTTTCATCGACAACGCTTTCATTGTCATACGGAAATAATCTTCCGGAGACAAATCCAACATAAAGACACCGACGAAGGCGCCTCCCATAATTCCCATCAAATCGGCATAAACCGTTAACAACGGCATCATCAGGGACAAGGCCAGAACGCGAGGCAACACCAAGAAATCGAACGGAGATATTCCCATTGTTTTTAACGCGTCGATTTCTTCATTGACCTGCATTGATCCCAAAGTCGCGGCATAAGACGCTCCTGTTCTGCCGGCCATAATCACGCCTCCCATAATGGCACCCATGACACGCGTAACGGCAATGGCGACCAGACTGGACACATAGATTTGAGCGCCGAACATTTTCAGCTGGATCGATCCCACAAAAGCCAGAATCAAACCGACCAAAAAGCAGATCAAAGAAACGATCGGAAACGCGTTTGCCCCGGCTTTTTGAATTTCGGACAAGATATCGACTTTGCGCACGACGGCACGACGCATTAAAAGTCTGACGACCGAAGCATAAGCCTGCCTTGCAAAGAAATAAGCCGTTTTGGTTGCCTCCCACGAATGCAAGGCGACATTGCCCAAATATGTCAAAAAAGATTGGGAATAGACGACTTTTCCCGTATCAACGTGTTGCGGAACGGCAAAAGCCAGATCAATCAAAGAATCCACGCCCTGAGGAAAATTCAATAATTCGTATTGAATACTCTTTTCTTTGCAAACGGACAGGACGCGCACCAGAAAAGCGACCAACAAGCTGTCCCATTGTTCTATTTCCTTACCGTTCAAAGTGATTTTTTTCAAATCGGCGGCAGATAATTCCTCGATGATCTGTTTTGTATGATCGGGATGTTCTTCAAACAACCAGTTTCCCGAAAAAACCAATCGGGCGGAATAATTGTCGTCTTCTTTTTTCAATGCAACAGAAGCTGTCATAGGCGATTAATTTCCTTGCAAAACAACAGGTTGTTTTTTTTCTTCCAGTTTTTGAAAATCCAACGGGGTCAATTCATACTGCAAGATCAGATGCTTAATAATATCAGGATATTTAAACGGCTTATAGGGGAAATTTATCAATAAATGGGCTATAGAATATCCCCTCATCGGATTATTCGAACGACGATATTTGGCTCTGGCAATTCTGTAATTTTCAAAATATCCGTTTGTGTTCAGATAATGAATTTGACTGATGACGGCGTCATACAGAGACTCAAAGACTTTAATTCTGTATTGAGGTCCCTCTTTTTGAGCTTCGTCGGGAATCGCGCCGTTTCCGTTCCAATCGCGTTGATTAAAGACGGCGTTATACTCTCTGGCATAGCGACTGGTCGCAAAGCCGGAATCCTGCGCCGCCATTGTTAACAAAAGTGTCGGCGTAACCGCATCGACGCGCGGAATCAATGAAGAAAACAACGTATCCAGATCATCCGACGGCTTCACATCATAACGTTTGATCCATTTGTTCAACTCGTCCATTGATTTCTCGGACAAATCGCCGTTTTGATCAAATTCCTTTTTCAACCGCATGACCTGATTGCGTTCTTCAATCAACGCTTCGTTGGCCTTTAAAATAACGGGAAGCATCATTTCATAGAATAAGGCGGGACGGATTTCATCATATTCTTCACGATTAAAATCTATGGGAACCGATTGCACGAACAATCTGGGCACGGGTTGTTTGTCTTTAAGATGATGAATCATGTCATAGTTGTATTTTTCAAAAACTTTTTGCAACTGCTCCGTATCGGCTTTCGGGATAAAAACACCGTCGGCGTTTATATCCAAAGCCGGCATTTTATTTCCGCCCGTCCATATAAAAAAGCCTATCCCGACGATGACGACAATCGCGGATAAGAGGAAATAAAGCTTTTTTTTATTCATCGGCCGTTCCCTTTAAACTTTGAGTCATTTCCGATAAATTCAAGGATGCTTGAGCCAGATAGAATCCCAAACCCAACAAATGATTGGGAGCGAATTGCGTTTCCGCCGAACCGTTCACAACGACCAACGGTTGAAGTTTTACCGCTTTTTTTAAGGCAAAGAAGGCGTTTTCCCACTTCTTTCTTAACGTTTCGTCTTGGAACAGCTCTTTAAAATCATTTTTCAAGTCGCGCAAGACCAGAAAATAGACATAAGATTGTCCTTTAATTTCATAAAAGACGTTATCCGCGACGGTGTCCCATAGTTTTTTTTCACCGTTTTGAATTTGCACTTCAAGCAAATCGACGCATTCTTTCAAATTTTCGGCCAAAGCCGTCAAAAGCAGATCCAAAGATTGGGCGGACAAATTGAAATCTTGCGTTGCGTTCAAGACTTTTTCTTTAAATTCGGCGATCAAATGCTTTGCGGTTCTGTATTTTTTAACGGAAGAAACGGAGGGTTTCCACTGATTAACGTGCCAGATTGAAACGGGATAAGCCAACAGATCGGCGGCTTGTTTTAAATCTTCGGCCGACGGATTGATTTCGGAAAACGTCGCGATCGTTTTTTGCGTTCCTTCTATGACCCCCGTTTGAAACGCCGGCATATTGTCCAAGACGGCGGCGGGGAAAAAGAACGGCAAGTTCGGCGTAAAGGCATATGTGTCCGTTTCTCTTGAAATCAGGTCGGACAACGTGTCCAACATTTGGATTTTTTCTTCTTTTTTATCCGCATCAAAGAAAACATTCAGATCTATTCTGTGATACAATAAAGCGCCGGCGGGATAATATAAAACGATAAAAGCGAAAATCCCCCCCAGAACCCAATGCCACCATTTAATAACAAAAGAAAGGATTTTATCTTTTACGGGCGGCGTGAAATCAACGCCGGATTTCAGAAAGAATTTCACTTTTTCCCACAGGGCGGCAAAAATTTCTGTCATGCTTTTAAAAAACAGAGAGAGTTTTGATTGTTTGAATTTTTGAAAAAAGTTTTTGAATTTTTCCATTATTTTTCGCCTTTATTTCAGACATACGACCGATTTAATTATGATACGCATTACCACATAAAAAGCCACTGAATTTATAACGACGAGAAATTTTTAAAAAAAATCTTTTTGAGAGCTTGCGAAAAGAAAACAGGTTTCTTATATAAAGCATCGACAGTTGCCGGAAACGGTAAAATTTATAAGGAAAAGAGGTTTTTTTTATGGGAAAAGTAATCGGTATTGACTTGGGAACAACGAATTCCTGTTTTGCAATAATGGACGGTAAAGACGCCCGCGTGATTGAAAATGCGGAAGGGGCGCGCACGACACCGTCAATGGTCGCCTTCACACAAGGCGGGGAAAGACTGGTCGGACAAGCGGCAAAACGTCAGGCCGTTACGAATCCGGAAGGCACTTTTTTTGCGATTAAACGTTTAATCGGTCGTCGTTTTACGGATAAACAGGTGGAAAAAGCAAAAACACTGGTGCCTTACCACATTATTGCCGGAGAAAACGGCGATGCTTGGGTGGAAGCTTATGACAAGAAATACGCCCCCAGTCAGGTATCCGCGTTTATTTTACAGAAATTAAAAGAAGACGCCGAAGCTTATTTAGGCGAACCCGTGACACAGGCCGTGATTACGGTACCGGCTTATTTTGACGACTCTCAGCGTCAGGCGACCAAGGACGCCGGCAAGATCGCGGGTTTGGAAGTTCTGCGTATCATCAACGAACCGACGGCGGCGGCTTTAGCTTACGGTTTGGATAAGAAGGCCAGCGGCACGATCGTTGTTTACGACTTGGGCGGCGGTACGTTCGATGTTTCCATTTTGGAAATCGGCGACGGCGTTTTCGAAGTAAAAGCGACCAACGGCGACACATTCTTAGGCGGTGAAGATTTTGACGCCCGCATCATTAACTATTTGGCGGACGAATTCCAAAAAGAACAAGGCATCGACCTGCGTCAGGATAAATTGGCCTTACAACGTTTGAAAGAAGGCGCCGAAAAAGCCAAGATCGAATTGTCTTCGGCTCAGCAGACGGAAATCAACCTGCCGTTTATTACGGCTGACGCTTCGGGTCCGAAACACTTGAACATCAAACTGACGCGCGCCAAAATGGAATCTTTGGTGGAAGATTTGTTGGAACGCACAAAGATTCCTTGCGAAAAGGCTTTAAAAGACGCCGGATTGAAAGCTTCGGACATTAACGAAGTCATTTTGGTCGGCGGTATGACCCGTATGCCCAAAGTTCAGGAACTGGTCAAAGACTTCTTCGGTCGCGAACCGCACAAAGGGGTCAATCCGGACGAAGTCGTCGCTTTGGGTGCGGCCATTCAGGGCGGTGTTTTGAAAGGCGACGTTAAAGACGTTCTTTTGTTGGACGTCACACCGTTGTCTTTGGGAATTGAAACCTTGGGCGGCGTCTTTACACGCCTGATCGATCGTAACACAACGATTCCGACCCGCAAATCCCAAGTCTTTTCGACGGCGGAAGACGGACAGACCGCCGTTACGATTCGCGTCTTCCAGGGCGAACGCGAAATGACGGCCGACAACAAACTGTTGGGTCAATTCGATCTGGTCGGGATTCCGGCCGCTCCGCGCGGCATGCCGCAAATCGAAGTGACGTTCGACATAGACGCCAACGGCATTGTTAATGTATCGGCAAAGGATAAG
>CALXTY010000019.1 GCA_944391535.1 uncultured Alphaproteobacteria bacterium | reverse complement strand
TGTTCCGCCAGAACCTCTTTTTGAACAGCGCTCTGAGATTCCGCCACCGCTTCCGCCACAACGCGCGCCTGCGCCGCCAGAGCTTCGGCCTGAATGTTTGCTTGAGATTCC
Organism: uncultured Alphaproteobacteria bacterium; assembly: GCA_944391535.1. Lineage (GTDB taxonomy): Bacteria > Pseudomonadota > Alphaproteobacteria > CAAGCB01 > CAG-977 > UBA11549. The sequence goes on along the minus strand of CALXTY010000019.1, from coordinate 20,819 downwards.
GCCACAACGCGCGCTTGTTCCGCCAGAACCTCTTTTTGAACAGCGCTCTGAGATTCCGCCACCGCTTCCGCCACAACGCGCGCCTGCGCCGCTAAAGCTTCAGTCTGAAGATTGGCTTGAGATTCCGACATCGCCTCGGCTACAACACGCGCCTGTTCAGCTAAAACATCGCGCTGAATGCTGGCCTGAGATTCCGCCACCGCTTCCGCCACAACACGCGCTTGCGTCGCCAAAGCTTCAGCCTGCAAAGCGTTCTGTGATGCACTCATTGCTGTCGCTATTGCCTTGGCTTGAGCCGTAATCGTTTCCGATTGCGTCGCCGTCTGGGCTCGAATCATCGCTTGCGCAACTGCTTGCGCCTGTGTCGCCAATGTTTCGTTACGAATGGCTTTCTGTGCGTTTGATAAAGCCAGCGCAATTTCCTGTGTCTGTTTCGAAAAAGCTTCGGCCATTAATGTTGCCTGAAAGCGTTGAGACTCTTCTTGGCGATGCATTAATTGCCCCATGGTTTCCGTTAAAACCGAACTTTGTGTCTGAGCGACAACATCGGCAATCATTTTCGCTTGTTCTTCAGCAGACATTCCCGTTTTCGCTCCGACCATCGGGTTATTGACCGAAGCTTCTAACATGGCCTTTTTCTGCATCTCTATTATTTCTTTTTGCGCTTCAATTTGCGCCTGCGCCATTGCTTTGGCCTGAGCAGTAATCAGTTCCGTCTGTGATAAAGCGGCCGCCGCCGCGTTATTATTATTTTCTATCACAATTTGGGGAGACGTCGATAAGGCCGATCCTCCACCTTTTTGTATCGAAGCAAACAATGAAGCCAACGTTTCATTGGCGTGTTTTTGAGAATCCGCAATCGCTTTCGCAATTAAATTACCTTGAACTTCCGCCGCCGATTGCTGAGACTTGGCAAAAGCTTCCGCCATCGCGCGAGCTGTCATTTCCTGGCTTTGCGAAAAAATCTTCGCCATCGTCTCTGATTGAGTCTTGGCTTGAAGCTCCGCCGACTTAACCTGCGCCTCCGTTAAAGCGGAAACCAATGCGTCCAAGCCCTTCGATCCCGTCTGAGATAATTCCGACAAACCGTCTTGAACAATATTTTCCGTTTGTTGCGCTTGAGCGTATTGTGTTCGCAACTTTTCCTGAACACTTTGCGCTTCGGAAAAACCGTCTTCCTCTTTCAACTGATTCGTATAAGTTGCGTAATCTGCCTTCGCCTTCTTTAATGACTGAGCCAATTCCGCAGCCTCCGCCCGACGAGAAGGATCTTGTCTGGCCTCTGATAGCGTTTTGGCCAACATCTCCATATTACGACGAGATTCTTCCTGAGCCTGTTGCATCACGGCTATTTGATTCTGATTCATCTTCTCTTGAGCAGAAGATAATGCATCGGCTATCGCTTTGGCCTTCGCCTTTTCCTCTCGGGAAACAAAAACGTCTTCCTCAGATTCGGACACATAATCGTCTCCATATTTCTGATGTTCCAAATATTCCAAATAATCTCGCACATCTCGACCACCCGGAATATCTGTCAATGTCGAACGAGCGTCTGAATCAATCTCCAGCAGCATATCGTTATAACGCGTCACTAAATCTTCGCGCAAAACGTGCAACTGTCTGTAAACATTAATAAAACGTTGTGCCGTTACATAAGGATCCTCTTCCCCTTCCGCCGATGCTCCGGGAAATTTAGGCTTCCATTTTTTCATATCCTTTCTCGGCGGACTCATATTTTCTCCAAACAGGCACAGCTTTTACTCCCCGCTTACAGGGATATCCTGCATCATACTACGACGCCGCAAATTAATATATCTTTAATCGCAACGGCTTTTTTATTTTTCTGTTTGTTGATTTACGGCAAATGAATCTGAACCACGCGGTGTAATGCGGATGCCTTATCTTCCGATATTTCTATCTTTTCTTCCGGATTCCATAAAACGCCGAATAAATTCCCGTCAATATCTTCTCTGACACTGATTAATCGGGCTTCCGTCTCATTGAGATACATAACGGCAATGTCACCCAGTCCAACCATTTTTGTCGGATCCACTATTAAAATCGAACGCGCCGGCAATAAATTCCCCAAACGACGCGTACATAATGAAACGGCATATGACGACAACGGATTGACTGCTCCGGCGGAACAACTAACCGTCCCCAATGAAGTCTGGCGATCAATAATTATTGTCCCGTTTTCCCCCGGCTGACCGTAAATCTGTAACACGACATCTGTTTTTTCTTGTCTGATACCGCCTACCTTTGATACCGGCAATTCCGGATATCCGGCTTTGACCCCGGTCATTGTGCGATAACGAGAATCATTCCTTTGAATGAATTCTTCCAAAGCTCCCGCCTTATCCAAATCGTAAATCTGCTTCTGCAGTTCGTCATTCGTATAACCCAAAGCTCTGGCTATTCTGGAAATTTCATCTTCCGAAACCTCTCGCTGCCCCATCTCAATTCGATGATAAACAGACAAGGTCAACTCCGAACCGTCCGCCACGTCTGCCAAAGTCAAATTCTTCTGACCGCGAATGTAACGCAAGCCGGCACCTAACATTTTCAAGCCACCTCGTTCGTTCACTCGATTGCGTCTTTCCTGCTCGCGTCGCCATGCCTGAACCACATCCGGCTGAGAACTGGCTTCATTGACAAAGATTTCCTGCAACGGACAATCTAAAAATTCCGCAATTCGAACCAATTGCTCTTGATCTATACGCCTGTATCCTTTCTCGATTTTACTGACGGCTGAAAGACTGACACCTAAAAAATCTGCCAATTCTTGCATTGAACGACCACGGACACGACGATACATACGAATCTGGTTCGGGAAAATAATTTCTTCCATTCAAAACGTTCCTTATCTACAAAAGCCCAAAAAAAAATCAGCCCTTCATTTTTATAGCTGTTTTAAAAACAAAATACAACACTCGGCATAAAAAAACTTCGTATTTCAAAAAAAAAAGACTCCGCCAAAAGCGAAGTCTTTTTATCACTCTATGATTCTCCCTTCTGGAAAGCATCTGCCGCTCTGGTCGCTATTCGCTTACCCTTGTTCGCGACATTTTGAACCTTATGGATTCTCTCTCTGATTTCTCTTACTTTTTCTATTCTCTTACGAATTTCTTCAACCTTTTCAAGACTGTCAGTAACATGCTTCGCTATTTTCAATCCGTACAGGCACGTCGTCGCCCCCAAAGAGATAATCGTAATAATTGCCATAATGACATCTATGATAAAGAATAATGTCCCGCGAATTGCACGTATACCGCAGCTTTTCGGAAAACCTTCCGCTCCGATAAAAGCGCCTGACAATTTATCCGCCTGAGGCGCAACAAACAATCCCCAGACCGCGACACACATCACGACGCCCAAACGTCCCAACCCTTCAGCAAACCCGCCGTCAAACAGCATATCCCACGCTTCCACATAGGCACTGGCTTGCATCTTCAATTGAAATTCAGCCATTTGCTCGCTTTCCCCGGCCACCCATGCGGATTCCAACATCATCACTATCATGCAAACAATGATACCGGTAATCGCGAAAACCATACAAGAATGCAGAAAGATCTGCCACGCCGTCTTTGCATAAGAGGCTGTAATCGGGAAAACCCACGCCAAAATGAACAACGGTAACATTCCCACCGTCAAACCAATACGGAAAATAACATCCAACATCGCCATCGGGAAAAAACAGGAAACAATCCAGAAAAGACAACCCAGCCACATACCGACAACCCACATAATGACATTTGGCGGGAAGTACACTTCGATAAAAGGAATTTTGAACCAAAAGAATGCGCCGCAACGCAACCCTTGCGCAATGGATTGACTGCGCGCCATTCCCGAAGCGATTTTCTTAATCATACATTCCAAAGAAGATCGGACACCAGCCCCCATAGGCGCAGCCATCGTGCTACTGACATCCGACGCAACCGTGCAATTGACGGCATTTGTTCCCGTCGAATCCAGAATTTGAGACGCCAGTCTGGTCGCAGACGTTAAAACGGGATTGACAATATAATCAAACGCCATCGCCGCTCCGCCCTTTAAAAAACAATAGGCTATGCCCGCTTTTAATATCATGCCGCCTACCTTTGTTAAAAAGGCCATCAAATCGGGAGCGTCTCCGATATCGCTGAAAAAAATCAGTGTATTAAAAACGACAAACAGTGCCACTCCGATAATCATCACCTTTCCGGCGGGACCGGATAAGGCGTTGTTGATTTGACCGGCTGTCTTGTTCGCCGCATCAAAGAACAACAAAAAGAATTGACAACTCCAACAGTTATCCTGATCGGAATAGTCCGCCATATTTTCTTCCCATGTATCGCAATATTCATTTATCGTTATCTCGTCCATACCTCCGGCCGTCGCCGTATGAAAAGAGGCATAAGCAAAAACACCGCACACAAGCAGCAATCCGATCAATAATCGCTTTAATATAAAACGTTTTGCCATATGCCAAACCTTTCCCTATCACCATAAAGACTTGTCGTCTTGTCTTTCTTCCTGTCTTTTTTTTCGTTTTTGTGCAGAAACAGAAACAACTGCAGCCACTATCCACAAAAGAACTATCGCTCCCAAAGCTGTATATAAAAACGACGAAGATTGAAATATCTGTCTTACAGCTTTTGTCTGGAATACAACCAGCATACCTCCCAAAAGAAAATATTGACCTAATCTAGACACGTGTTATCAACTTACCACTTCCCCTTCATATCCATCTGCCACTGCATTGGGTGAATAGGTAACCTCTCCCGTTTTACTATCCCGCTCCTCATTCGAAGCATTATGATCATGACGGCGCTGAGACGCTGAAAGAGGACCTGACTGCCAATCTTGTTCAACACCCGCCAGAAAACTCCGCACCCCTTTCTTTTGCAAATCTTCATACGCCTTTGTTTTATGTAGTTTTCCAGCCGCATCTTTGGCTAAAAAACCACGATCTTGCAAGTGTTCGTTCGCGTCTTTTAATTGCTGTTTTTCTTTATCCGTCAATTGTTGACCGCTTGCTTCCTTTTGCTCCAAAAGCTCTTTGGTTTTCATACTCCCTTTATCCAATTTGCGCATAGCTCTGTTAACACCGAAACCAACCACTTTAGCACTTGTTTTTGCGATTCCCTTGACACCTTGAACTGTTGCCTGCGATGTTTTTCCCAAGCCTCCTGCCCCCTGAGAAAACAGCCCCATTAAATCCAAAATAACATCGGCAAAATAAAACAGGAAAAGAAAAACAAAAATCAAACCTGTAATTCCGGGTCCCATAATCGCTCGCTCAAAAGCGCTAGGATCGTCTAAAAAGAACAATGGCGTACGAACATATGGAATAAAGGTATCAATATATTTGTCAATAATTTCAACCGTTACCGCGATAAAAACGCACATACCGACAATACCCAAACCGATTTCAATTAAAATACCCATAAATTTGCCGGCCACTTGTCGAGTAACTTTAAAACAATATGCGACGACACACAAAGGCAATAAAGCGATGATGATACAATAGCGCGACACACAATCCAGCAATAAAATTGGGAAATAAACCATCATCATAATGGATGCGCAATAAATCCCCGCACCGACGATAATAATAAAAATGGTCGGCCCCGCTGTAAGGGCAAGAAAAGATATACCGACCGAAATATTCAATTTTTCTTGCAAAGCTCCGATCAAACAAATCATACCGCTTTCAGGCGTCCCGCCCGCCGAACATGGAATATTGACCCCCGTAGATGTGATAATCATCAAACCCGTATCAACAAAACCCGTAAAAATGGGATCCGCAATCATCTTTAAAAAAGAAGACGATGATCCGGACGCCAGATCCCCCAACATTGCGGCTCCGGCGGTAACCCAAAAAGTCTGAACGGCGATTTCTTTCCAAAAGGCTTTAACGTCCGGTTCTTGCATTGAGCCGACATACTTTATGATGAATATCGCCAACCACAGCCCATAGCAAACGGCCAAAAAAGAAACCGCACTTTTTGCCACGGAAGCCATCATCCCCGTCGACACGGCATTTACGACTTTAAACAGCAATTCGAACATGGAGCAAGTCCAACAGCTCATCGTTTCCTTTTCGGCGGCGACAGCTTCTTCGCCCTGCGTTCCGCCTTCAAACATACTGCAACCGGACAAACATACCAGGCATAAGACCAGCATCAACGCGCACAATATCCGCGCGCCCCGAGCCTGTTTTAAAAAATTTGTCGTTTTTCCAAACATTTGTCTTTTCCCAATATATGAACCGAAACTATCTCTGTCCAACGAAAACACCCGCAAGAATATATCAGTATCTCTTGATCATCTTCTTTCTTAAAACGTTTTCCTCCCCCTTACTTAAATGAAGACAAGTCTTCCCAATCAGACGTTCTTCCGCTTCCTCCATTGCTTGAGGAATTCTTAATAAAATTAGGATCTAAAATATTATCATCACAACCGTATTGCTCTTTGATATCTCTCAGACCTTTTTTATCTCCGATCAACATTTCTCTTTCTTTTTTCCCTGCCTCCGAATTGGCATACGAACTGTCTTTGACACATCTGTCACGATATTGCGCTTCTTTTTTCAAAGTATCGATAGTCATCTGATCGTAAAGACGCTGATTCTGTCCTTGCGGCGTATTGTCATACTGGCGTTTTGCCATATTTTTAGATGCGATATCGGCCAAGGATTCCGCATTATTCCCTTTTTTTGCGTTACGCCCCACAGATTTCAAATTTTGCAGTTGATCCTTATCGCGATGGACATAAGTGTCACTCATACTCTCAAATTTTTTAGTGTCCGTCCCCGTGACAAAGTTCTTAAAGCGTTCTCCCAGCCTCATCGCCTTTCGAGCCTTACTGTTTTTCAACAAATGCGACATCTTGGCTTCATTTTCCCGTCCGTCCGGCGTTAAAGCGCCCGCTTTTATCAAACGCTTTTTCGCTTTTTCCAATTTCCTTTGATCTTGCGGGGACGGTTTATATGCCGGCCCACCTTTCTGCGCAGTCTCACGAGCGCGTTGATCTTTTTCATATCTCCGAGCCGCTCTGCGATCTCTATGATTCTTAACACCGTCCTTTGCCATGCCGGCCAAAGCGATACCATCGCGAGCCGTTCTCTGAGCTATACCCGCAGCTCCTTTAGCCGCCTGAAATGCCGTGTCATTGCTAAAGGAAGCGCCTGAAAAATGACCGGCTATCTGACCGCTTTCCTTCAAAAGCATAATACCGTAAACAACGCAAACAAGATAAATCCATAAGCTGTTTGTTTCCGGAAGCTCCTTGCCTGCACACGGATCGTCGCCTCCGATTGATCCCCACCGATAAATACAGACCATCAACGTCTTGCTTGTGTCGTTGTCCTCCATATCTTCCAGACCTGACCCTCCCATTAACAATTGAACGGAGATGATCATAACGATCTTAATAATCATGAAGGTAAAAGCAATATTCAATAAGGCAGCCCAACCTTTCGCGGCGAAATCTCTCGTCGACGGGAAAACCCACGCAATAATAAACAGCGGACACAAAGCCGCGACAACCCCCAAACGGAAACAAGCATCAATTAAATAGAAGGGAAAAACGAACATAAAAATTAAAGCGCCGAACCATATCGCGCAACCGGACGCCCATATTTTCGGGTCTTGAAGCGGTCCGATCTTTCCTATACCGAACGGGAAGGAAAGCTGATGGATCTTCCCGATACATTGCAAAAAATTGGCGCGCCCCATCACATCCGCGATGGAATCATGAATCGAATCTGCCATTGATCTTAAAGCCGCGGCGACAGAATCCAATCCTCCGCCACTCATCTGGATATCGGGAGGCGCTACCGTCGCCCCTACTCGTCCGGCGATATCTCCCGTGTCAACGAAACCGGCTCCCGCCTGAACGACCGTTGCAATAAAGTATTCAAAAAAGAAATCCCTGTTATGCAAAAGAGCGGAAGCAATCCCCACCTTCAACATCATTCCGCCGATTTTTGTCAAATTTTCCAATGGGTCAGATTCTTGCATTCCGCCAACGATTTTCAATGTAAACAAGGCCAACCACAACCCCATGCCGACGAACATCAGCTGTTCGGCACCCGTCGCAACCGAAGCGAAAACCGTATTACCGACGGCAACAGATGCGTTTAAAACGGAATCCAACGGGGTTTCCCACCACTTGTCATCAATGGCATTTCCCACTTCCTCGGCAAGATTACACTCATCATCCGGCGTAAACTTTATGGTTTCAAAACCGGCCGCAAAAATTTGAGAAACAGGAACAACACTGAGAAAACACGCGATCAAAAGCATATGTAATAAAAAAATCGCCTTTTTTTTATACTTATATTTTTTCATGCCGAACATTCCTTTCAGGCAGAGCCTTATTTCTCATGCAGACAAAAAACACTGCTAGAATCCTACTTTCTTCAGAATAGTACAAAAACATAAACAGAAATATGACACTTTTTTGATTTTTTGATTTTCCATTGAAAAACAAATGTATTTAACTGTTTTTTTTTATAATATTGATATAGAAGATTTTTGACTTCAACGTATTATTCTTTTAAACTGGAACAAGTTAAATAAATTAGGACGTATCAGGCAACCATGGATCCACAACAAAGCTCGGCTTCCCAGCCCCTTGCCAAAAAGGTACTGGTAAAAAAGGTAAAAGTAATCGTCAAACGCCCTGTTTCGGCACCACCGGCAGCATCTCCGGTCGTCAAACAACCTGCGCCCGCCATCACAACCGTAAAACAGCCGGTTTCCGCATATCCCCAGGCTAAACAACCTTCTTTCCAGACAGGCGGGTTAAAACAACCCGCTGTAAAAAAAATTCCCGTCAAAAGACCCGTTTCGCAAAACACGCCCAAACCGCAATCCCCATCGCAGATTGTCGCGCCGCAGAACCAAGAGCCTGCAAAACCAGAAAAACAAATCGTCCCGCAACCTGATCCGGTTTCAAGCGGAAACCAACAATACGACGATTATATCGATGCTTCCTATTCTCAAAAGAGAACCCCTTTTTCTCAAAGGGTTGACAACACCGCCAAAGGAACACCGATCGTTTTTAAATTGCCGGACGATATTTTAGAATCTCTGGAACGTTACGAAAAAGTAACGGACAAGGTCTTTTTGTTATACATTTACACACGTCTTTACGCTCAACAGGTCGCAGATGAACAAGGTTACATCTTTCCGCAAATGATGGTCGAACTGCCGGAAGACACTTCCCAAATAGAAGACTTTGCCGACGAAATTGACAACGATTTGTTTATCGCCATGTTGGACGATTTTACGGAAATGGCTCCGTTCATCTCGGGTATGGAACGGATTATGGCCAACAAAGCCCCCTTGGAACAAATCATTCAAACGGAAATCAGCCGGATCCAAGACCAAGAGACATTAACAACTGCGCAACAAATAATAATCGCTTATCTGACCGTTTTGGTCGATATGCAGATTATTCATGAAAAAATGAATATTCTGGACATTCAAGACGAATCCGACGAGCTGATTAAAGAGATACGCGAAATAGAAGAAGAAGAACGCGAGATCAAAGAAAGCTTTATTGCCGCCATTGAACGCAAAGGATTTCCTGTGGACGCAAGGAAATTAATTAACAATTACTTTAATTTGGCCAAAAAAGATCCGGACAAAGCCTACGAAACATTAATCACAAATCCTTTGTTTTTTTCTCCGATACAATTGGAAAAAATGCCCAAAAAATTTTTTGGATTAGTAAAGCCTTCCCCGAAAGACGCAATCGCCGTCAACAAGCGTTTGGCCTCTTTCTTAAAGAATTTAAAAGCTTAGAAAAAAAGATCTTTGTGAACTTTTAATGACACTATGGACAAAAAAATCTTTTTTTCGTATACTTTATTTAATTGGTAATGGCTTTCAGGGAGAAACATAATGGCTGAATCAAAACCTTTAGCATCAGCTCCGAAAACAGAGCAAAACACTCCTCAGAGTCCGACAAAAACACCACAGACTCCGGAACGGAAGTCTCAAGCACCCGTAAAAACAGCCGATCATCCAAAAGCTCCTACCCATTCGGAAATCGGTGCCTATGCGGCTCAACAAGACGTGGAAGGCAATATGGTCGGCAACGAGCAAGAACCCGAACAGCCGGACGTCGTCGGCGCCTTTAAAGCCAAAGAAAAAGAAGAAAAAAAAGATGATGAAAAAGTCTCTTATACCAATTTGGAGTTAGGGGAAGAGACAAATGTTTCAGACTGGGTTGTTGGTATGCTCAGCGGCAGATTGCAAGACTGGTTTCTGGCCAATATGAAATGGGTCGGCTATTACGTGGACAAAGGTTTGGATGCCGGTGAAAAATGGTTTGACAAACGAGAAGAAGGCAAAGAAAAATTAGGAAAAGACAAAGACAAGGATAATAAAGGAAAAGATAAAGGCAACAAAGATAAGGACAACAAAGATAAAGGCAACAAAGATAAAGGCAACAAAGATAAAGACAATAAAGATAAAGACAATAAACGGAAACCGTCTCAGGATAAAGCCGCCAAAGCAAAAGCCGCTTTAGATCTTGCCAAGAGCAACGCAAGCAAACGTAAATATGAAGATTCCGCTTTAGGTAAAAATCAGCGGGCTTATGATCAAATGTTGATCGGATCTTTGGAGCGTGAAGCCGCTTACTATCAAAAAGCGGCGGAAAACAAAGGATACCCAAGAACAAAAGAAGGGCGAAAAGCCAAAGCCGAAATCCTTAGTGACAGAAAGGCTTTGACGGCGATGCGCAAAGAAACCGGCGTTAACAATAAAATTGTCGACGGCAGATCCAACAGAGATAAGACAAAAACGTCGCGTCCGAAAGTCAGCTTGGAATCTGTCGGTCTCAAAGCCAAAAACAACAGAGACAAAATTAACAACAAAACAAAGCAGGCACAGCAAAAAAACAAGAAAAAAGAAGGACAAAAAAATAGAGTGAAAGCTTTGTCCAAAGCGCGAGACTTTATGAACAATCTCTTTAATAAGAAAACACAATCGCGTCAACAACAGCCCAACGACAGAACCGCTGTTATCGCGAACAAGAAAAAAAGATCCAGATAAAAGATTTTTTCCATTAAAGAAAGGAAGCGAGAGCTCCCTTTCTTTTTGACTTTTTATATAATCGCTTTATATTATATTTGATGTTTTCATTTTTAGGATCACCCAATGAAAAAAGGAAAAACACATTTCATTTCATTGTTTTTTTCTGCGGTTGTCACCGCCGTTCTTTTTTATATATTTGCACACAAATTTTTTCTCTTTTTCTGGAACTTTGACTTACTTGCCGAACGCCATTGGATGCATATCTGGAATAAATGGGAAAGTGGCTGGGTTATTCGAAAACCCAAGGAAGTTTTATTCTTTATTGCCGTTTTACTTCTCATTCCCTCTTACTTGCTTTCCTGGTTTTGTGTCCATAAATTCCCGTGGAAAAAATTCTTTCGTTTACCTTTGACTTATTTAGAAAATAAGAAAAAAGAACGTCTGCAGGCGCAGTCTTTGGCCGCCGCTTTGGGGCCGTCTGAACCGCAACACACGACGGCCGTGAAAAAAGAACCTGAAAAGGTCATTAAAATTTCTGCTCAAAAACTCAGCCAGATTGATCATTTGCGCGGGAAAAAAACCGTCAGTCACCGTATCGCCGCTCAAACATCTCCAACAGTCGAAACAGCTCCAGGCTCTACGCAGAACACATCAAAAAAGCTTTCCAAAGAAGACGAAGCCGTCGCCCGTTTCGAATTATGGGAAAGTTTGGCAAAATCTTTGGAGACCGAAAAAATCTTCATTTTGCGCCAAATGAAGATTAAAAATCATCCCGTCAATACCTTTGCCGTGACTCAGGACGGAATTTTCTTGTTATGTGAAGGTCCCGCTTTAGGCAACACTTGGGAAGTTCATGACAATGCCGAACCTCCCATATGGCAAACGGAAAAAGAAGCGATACCGTCTCCGTTGCGTCCTTTGGTCGAATCAAAAGAAATTCTGCAACAATATTTTTCAAAAAAAATGCCCCAATATGCCAATGTCAGTATTAATTGTTGCATGATCCTGGATCATGGGAATGTTACAAACACAGAAGCCCTGCTTAAATATCTGGAAGAATGGGATATCTCCGTTTTGCGCATGGGAACGTGTCAAACGCATTCATTACCAGATACGCACGCTTTAATCGAATACATAAAATCACAACCGGTATCAACACAGACATTCAACGACGCCGTCGCAGTGGCGATCCTTGATCTGATGGAATCGGAAAATGGTCAATAATGTGATCAGGAGATTTCACCAGTGAAAACGATCTTTGCCATTTCACGAATTTTTTTCATCTTATTCATATGGACGGTTGGCTATTTTTTTTGGTTTCAACGTTTGATGATCGCCATGTGGGGCTTCAATCCTATGTCAAAAGTTCATTGGATTTATATCTGGAACGAATGGCAGGGTGGTTGGGTGATCCAATCTTTGCGAGAATGGATGTTTGTCATCGCGTTGTTTGCCATGTTGCCTGTTTGGTTCACGGGTTGGGCGGTATTATGTACGGTTCCGTGGATAAAGTGGTTTAAAATCATTTTACTGTTTCCGATCCGTTTAATTCGCAGCAAAATCAAAAAACGTCAAAAAGAAAAGAACGCCGCCAGACCTAAAGTGACGAAAAAGAAATCTTACAAACAAACTCGTCCGCCGGCCGTACGCGCTGGATCCGGACGAATAAAACATCCTGAAAAAGCGCCGAATAAAGAACATGAGCCGACACAAGCCCCCACTCAAAACGCTCCGTCTTCAATCTCTGAGAAAAAACAACAAAGTACACAAAACGGCTCCAATGTCGTCGGCACGTCCGTTTCGGGCAATTCCATCATGGATATTTTGCGATCTGCCGGATACAGATTGATTTCCGATGCGAAAATCGCGGGCAAGAAAATAGACTTTGTCGCAGTTAGCGCGGGACATCTTCTTTTGTGTTTGATCGATTCGGAAAGCGGCGACTGGTTGGCAGATGAAGAACGCTTCAATGACGAGGAACCTTTATGGTTTTCTGAAAGCAATCACCGCATCTCCCCCGTTCGGATCATTTTAAATGCTCGAGACGCTTTGGCATCCATTCTGTCCGGACAAGCTCGCAACATGGAAATCAAAACTATGGTCATTATCCGGCAGGGAACGATTATCAACGCGGAAGATATGTTTGAAGTCTGGAATAACTTAAATGTTACCGTATGCCGTTACGAAGACGGAGGACCGGAAGAACTTGAAAGTTTGCCGAATGTCGTGTCGAATGTTTCTTCTCCGGACGACGGGCTTTATCATAGTATTTCATCCTCTTTGAATTAATTCTCTTGTTTTTTTCACTTTGTCATCGCATTCTGATGAAAAATTCATCAGAGAATGTAGATTTTTATTCTTATTTCTCTTATACTTGAAAAGAGCTTTTTATAATCATTAAAGGAGTATGTCCGCCAAATGGCTAGAACCGGAGAGGAATGGGCAGAAAGAGAAGCAGCCATACAATGGGTTTTGACAACCGTTGTGATAGCTTTTGTCGTGTCTTATCTGCTGGCAATTATTTCATTTGCAATGACAAATTTAATTCCTCGGGGAATTAGCCAGGATAATATGCTGTTAATTTGGAAATTCACCAAAAAGGCGGCAATACAGCCGATGTATCTGTTGAATATTTATTGGAAATGGATTGTTAAAGCGTTCAAAGCTCAAAACGAACTGCCTTTGTATTTTTGGTTGCCGGCGATCCCTTTTTTCTCTTTTTTCACGATTTTGATTACCGGCGTTATCACAAACCCGCATTCTTGGCTGTCAACAATCCACGGTTCGGGAAGAATTGCGACTAAAAAAGACATTGAAAAGATGGGACTGTTTAAAGGCTTTATCGTTGTTTTAGGTCGTTGGCACGGTAAATTGCTTCGCTTGCCGGAAACGTTGTCCGTGTTGGTGTTGGCACCGCCCGGAACAGGTAAAACAGTCGGAGTGGTTATGCCGACAATTTTTGAATCCAACAACATCAGCATCATCGTCAACGACCCGAAACCTGAACTGTGTTATAAAACAAGCGGATATAGACAAACCATCGGCCCCGTTTTCGTTATTAACTGGGGAGCCGAAGACGAACCGGAAAAAGGTATTTATTATCCCAGTTGGAATATGTTGTCAGGGACTTGCTTGCCGCCGTTCGGTCCCGCGCGAGATATGTACGTCGATTCAATGGTCAACGTCTTGGTGGAAGAACCGAAAGGCGGCGCAGATCCCCACTGGGCAAAAACCGGTCGTAACGCCTTGACCGGCTTTATTCATTTCGTTGTCGGAAAATGTGAACGCGCCCGTGCGAACGATTACTTTATCGGAAAGCTTTACGAAGGAAAACTGGATGATAAAGATCGTGAAGTTCTGGAAGGCTATTATATGGACATGACGGATGCGGACGCCGCGGAAGCCTTGGATCATCTGCGTAACGGAACTTTGGACTTAAACAACTACGTTCCGATCGGCACATGGGAAATGTTGCCCGAATCATGGGTGGGCGCCGAACCTTGCATCGCCATGATTCTGGACTGGTTGACAGAAGCTCAGATGCAAATGGCCGCCGATATTAAACGCCGAACGGAAGAAGGCGACCAAATGGCGGCGTTGGCTGACCCGATGCGTGATATGTTGGATCAGGCTGTCGCGGAATGCAAACGTTACGGTTATGCCCACCGTGCCGTCGTCGAATTAAACCAATTGTCCGGAACTCCCGATAAAGAACGCGGATCCATTTTATCAACGGCTTTAACGGGGATCGGTATTTTCAAGAACTCGGCCGTTCGTTCCAGAACAAAAATGAGCGACTTCATCTTTAAAGACTTGCGCGGCATGAAAGACCCGATTACCGGAGAAATGAAATCAATTGCCATTTACTTGTCTGTTAATCAGGTTGACGCGCGTGCTTTGAACATTATTACAGGCACGTTCGTCGAATTAATGAGTAACTTTTTAATCGCGAACCCGCCTAATTTCAAACAAGGCGACGGATCCATGACAGGGCCGTTCCCGACATTGTTCGTGCTTGACGAATTTCCGCAAATGCCTAAATTGGGTGCCGTAAAAGACGGTCCCGCCGTCGGTCGTGGGCAAAAAGTGTCTTATTTGTTGATCGGACAAGATTTAGGACAAATTTCCGGACAATACGGAAAAGACGATCTGGAAACGATCATCTCCACGACTGCGGCGAAAATTATTTTATCACAAAACAACGAACAAACCGCGCAACGTTTCGAAAAAATGATCGGAACAAAAACTGTTGAAATCGCATCAAAATCCAGAACGGAAGGGTGGTCGAAACAAGCAACACCGTTTTCGGCGAACGTTTCTCGATCCTTACAGGGAACGGCGGTTATAGGCGCATCTCAAATGTTATCCTTGCCCTCAACACAACAAATCGTTTTAATGCAAGGATTTATGAACCGCCCCATTATGGCGGACGCTCCGCGTTGGTTTTTGGACAAAGAAATGACCCGCAAATGTAATATACCGCCTTCACCCTATGTGCCTTATTGGGTCGTGGCTCAACGCGAAGACACCGATGTTAACGCCTTGCAGGGATTAATCGATATCGCTGAAGAGGAAGAAGAAGATTCAACAGATGAATTCGTTAAAGAATATCAAGAATACGATATTGACGATTTTGACGAAGACGAAGACGAAGACGAAGATTTTGATTATGATGAAGGAGACAACGCAGGCGAATACGACGACGAAAATTACGATGATTTTATAGATGAAAAATTTTAATACTTTTTCATTACGGATGTAAAACGGGGGAAAAATGTGGGATTGGTCAGGATCTAAAAATCCACCGCCCGTACGTTCACGGAGCGAAGCTGCACAGGAAGCGCAAAATCAAGGGGTTACGCCCATGCGCCGTGAAGTTCGTTCTGTGCCTATTTATAGAGATACAAGAGCCTATCGAACTTTGCCGCCAACGGCTCCGGCTTCGACATATCCGGATCCTCTGGATGTACCCGCGCCTCAATCTCCATACTCTACCGTGCCGCCTTACCCACAGCAGCAAGCGTCATATCAACGCCCCGTCATACCTCCACAAGCACCGCCAAGCTATCCGTCAACGGCAAATATGCCTTTTGTCCCGCAACCGTATATGAATTATCCGCAACAAACGCCTTATCAGCCCCCGTATATGGCGGGTTCGCAGCCGTATATGTCTTATCCTCAACAACAAAACTTTATTGCTCAACCTTCATACCCTCAACCTTATCACCCGCCTTACACGCCTCAAATGCCTCAGTCGCCGTCATACGGTCAACAAAACTACAGTGTCCCTCAACAGCAAATAACGCCAAATCAAGCAACTCAAACGGCACAAATGACGCTGGCTTCTGCGCAACAAGAAGACAAAGCCTTGTGGGAATGGAATTTTCAACAAACGGGACTGGTTAATATGGATCTCATTGAAGCGGACTTTGTCCCGCTGGATCCAAGTTGGTTGTTGGAATTAAGAAAAGCTTTTAAAAGAACCAGACGGGATTTCTTAAAATATGTCGGCTATCATCATGTCAATGAATTATTAGCGGCGGGAATGAGTGAAGATGCTATAAAATTAGTAAAAAAAGGAAAAGCTCCCGAAAATTTTAATATCCATATCCGCGTGCCCTTCGATTATGGCGGAACAAACAGTTTTTCCAATTTAGTCTTGATTCAAACCCATCCTTTCCATGCGGAAATACACCGGTTCATTGATATGCAAACGTTAACGCAACCAAATTTAAAACCGCGTAAGTTATTTTTGCCCGCGCCAAAAGGAAAAGTTTACTTCCCCGGTGAAATCGAAGTTTCTTCAGGCGGAACAAGTCGACATGATCGCAGTGTTTACGCCGGTTTCCTTGAAAGCACTTTCGAAATGATCGCGCAAAAATCTTCCTTGGGACGTTAAAAATGCTCAACAGAATATTAAATACTTTAAAAAAAGATAACGGCACATTTTTTGAACCTGTCGATGAACGGTCTTTACGTTTTATCAGTTCTTTACTTTCTTCCCATCGTTTCCCGCCCGTCCCCGTCGATTATATCGCCCTGTTAAAACAAACTGACGGCCTCAGTTGGAATGGTGTTGAATTATATGGTACGCGAGCAAATGATCGTGAACTGTTAGGATATACTTTGCCGGGACTGATTGAAGCTAATCTTGAGTTTCAACAAGTCGCTCCCATGCGAGGAAAACTGCTTTTGGGAAGAGCGGCCGAAGAATTGTTTGTTTATGACAGCATGGATCAAAAATACCACATTATCAACCGTCTTGATTTTTCCGACAGTTGCAGTTTCCCGACGTTCTCGGAAGCATTGTATTTATTCGTTGACGAATTGTTTTAGCCGGCTTGAGGCGATATGCCGTTTCGTTCTCCGTCTTTTAAAAAACAAAACATATAAATCAAAGTAATCACGACACTCATACGATCAATATGAACAGAAAAACCCAACAAAAAAGACAATGCATTTAAAATATAGGTTGGTAAAATTGACAATACGGCCAAACGCATTCTTTGATCCCACAACAAGTTTTTTTTCATGACAGAAGTCATAATATAAGAAACTATCATATAAAAAACAGAAACTAAAAAATACATACTGAACACGCCGGGAAGACAAAAAACAAAACTAAGCGGCGGAACCAATACTTTCATTAGAGAAACGGTTTTATTGCCCCATTGTTGCATACTTTTTTGATTAAGAATGAAATCAGAACCATCCAACAGTTGAACTAACGGGATACGCTTTAATTTATTTGCGTTCACAGACACCAAAGCGTCAGAAGTAATATATATCCCGTTTTTTGGCAATCCTTGCAATTTAAGAGGTTCTTTTGCCGTATCAAAAACAAAAAAGACGGATTTATCAGAGGAAACATATGAGTATTTGTAATTTTCAGGTGATATGATTTTGCCTTTTTCAATGATGATTTCAGGCATTTGTGCGGCAATCTGCGAAATAAGTTCTGGAGACAACGAGAAAAAGAAAAAAAACACTCTGAGAGCCAAACAGAAAGCAACAAAAAGTGTTAAAATAAAAAGAAGCTTAAAACCGTATCCTTTGCCCTTTTCAACAAAAGACGAAAACAATGTTTTGTCATAAAAAACCCGATAAAGAAAAGAAAACATTTGCGCCAAAGCCTTTTTTAACAATAGATGTCAAGAAAAGTTTACACGCAAATGTTTCTTTTTAGCAATCAGAAAAAAGTCTGATTTTATTCTTCCGCCGTTTGACCGGCCGGAATCTGGCTGAGATGGAAATAAAGATAGACCAATGTAATTAGAACACCGGCAATCATGCCCAGATCAAACAGGCCGAACAACGTTCCGAAGATAAAATTAAAAATAAAGACCGGTATCGCCGAAACGGCGGCCAGACGCATTCTGTTTTCAAAATGCAACGAAACTTTGGAAAACAAAGTCGCCAGATAAGAAAACAAAGCCAAGACATAGACCAGAATGATATACTTCAAGAACAAGAACGGCACGACAATCAAAAAGACAAATAAGGGCAGGATAAAGGTCATTTCTCCTGACACGCGATCAACAAATTCCGTTATATTTTCGGCCGTAATCGTTGCGTTTTCGGTTCCCAGCAATTTACTGATCGGCATTAATTCGATTTTTTGCCCTTTTACGAATTGCACTCCGTTTTTGGAAATATAGATTTCGTTCGGAGACGGATCTTTCATCGTTTCCGCATCGCTTGTCGTATCCAAAGTCAAATGGACACCGTTCGCCAGCGTAAAGCGTTGAAAGAAATTTTCCGGCTGAACGATTTTACCGTCACGGATTTCGATTGTCGGCAAGTCAACGACTTTTTCCGTAATCATTTCCGGCGAAAACGCGCTCAGGAACAAAAGGGAATAAACGGCATAAACCAATGCCGACAAAACAGCCAGAACGAACAGCGGAGAAAATCCGATCCCGTGTCCGGACTGAATATATGATTCGGCGAGCAGCTTATCGTAAAAAGACCTGAACAACAAAGACATCGGACAGGTCTTTAATCTGCATGAAAACATGGCAACCTCCTGCAATAAAAAAAATCTTTTTGATTATAAAGTCGGATATCGGGAAAGTAATCCTGCCGAAAAGGATAAAAAGGCCGGATAAAACAGCTATATGACGAAAATCTGTTGACGCGAAAAACAGTTCGCCTTATACAAAAAAGAGCCGTCAAAAGACCCTATCGTCTAATCGGTTAGGACAGCACCCTCTCAAGGTGTCAACACGGGTTCGAGTCCCGTTAGGGTCGCCAATTTTCTGTTTTACTTTTTCTCTTTATTTTACAAGCTGACTTCTCCTTTAAATTTTTCTTGTTTTGGGAGACACTTTATGACCGATTTAAAAAAAAATATTTCCTTAAAGCCTCTCGGCGAAAATGATAATGTAAGACGAAAGATAGTTTTATATTTTTTAAGGAAGTGGGATATAACGGGATATATGGGGATATAACGGGATAAAAACGGTAGGAAACCTTAATTTTTCGGGCGGCGATGATGCCGCCTTTAAATTTTTTGGCGCAGGATAGTTTTAACTTTTTTTGTAAAAAACGCAGGTTAGTTTTAACTTTAAAAGGTCGGGGAAAACCCCGACCCTATTTAAGGACAAAAACGCCGTTTCATATCGTTTAGGACATTTTCGGCCTCGTCAAATTGATCACAAGGCATTTTCCCGATAGTTTCATATTTAAAATGAGCCTTAAGTGCCTTATAAATCGCTATTTTTGATGTTGTGCCGCAAGATGCGATAGCTTTTACACGCATAGTCAAAAAATTCTTTTGATCCTTTGAAATCTGGCAAGGAATTCCGTCAATAGGGCTTTGATCTGTTCGTGTGATAAAAAATATCGTCAATCCTAACGCCAATAAAATGATTGTTAGGATTAAACAGCGGTTTAAACGCTTATTTTTAAGATTTTTAAAGGCTCGTTTAATGTTGTTTAAATCGTTATCCATATCTTACTCCTTTTGCTGATATACAACAAAAGGATAGATACCTTTAAACGGCAGATTTTAGAACCTCTATCAAATCAATGATTTCTGCGGTGTCTTTCTCTCTGGAAGCTTCGCGTTCCGTTCGTTTTTTCATGATATAAGCGTAAATTTTCGCAATTAACGGAGCTTTGTTTTTAGCTTTCTCAAACTTAAATTCCGAATCGATATATTCAATGATTTCGGTTAATAACGCTTCATCAAGAGAGGCTGTTTCGCTTGCTCCGTTATGAGTTTCTTTTCCTGTTATGAGCCAATCAAGACTAACTCCCGCCGTTTTGGCGATCTGAGATAATGCAGATGCTTTCGGCTCTGATGTCGCAGATAAATAATAATCCAAAGTACGGCGATTTATTCCCGTGATCCGGCAAAATTCATTACCATTTCCAACTTTGTTCACACAAAGACGAATCCGCTCAGCTAAAGCAATATTATCGGAGTTCATGGCTTAAAGTCCGACGATGTATAGAAATTTCTTTCGTTATATCGGAGTTAAAAAAAGATATATTTTTCAAATTTATAGACATTTTTTTCATAAAATTAAACTCCGATAGACATTTTTGTCTTTACAACAGCGAAAGAAATGTCTATGTTTATTCCATAAGATGAATTTAACACCCCAGAAAAAACCGACTTGCCGGTCGGTTTAAATCAAGGATCGGAGGTCTTTATGTATTGGACGCCTGTTCAAATCAAATGCGCTGTTTTGCTGAAAGGAAAAACGCTTGCGAGCCTTTCCCTTAAAGCCGGTTTATGCGCAGATGCCTGCTCAAAAGCAATCCGAGTACCGTTTC
>CALXTY010000018.1 GCA_944391535.1 uncultured Alphaproteobacteria bacterium | reverse complement strand
AAGACGCAACAAGCGTGTCGTGACGATGGCTGAATTTGAATACGCCAAGGATAAAGTCATGATGGGGGCGGAACGCAAATCGCATATCATGACCGAAGAAGATAAAAAAATGACCGCCTATCACGAAGCCGGACACGCTTTGATGATCTTGGAATCGCCTCACTCCGATCCGTTGCATAAAGTCACGATCATTCCGCGCGGACGGGCTTTGGGGGTCACGATGTCTTTGCCGACGGACGATAAGGATTCCCGTTCTTATATCTACTTGAAAGAACGTATGGGAATTTGTTTCGGCGGGCGTGTCGCCGAAGAAATGATCTTCGGAGCGGAAAATGTTTCAACGGGAGCTTCTCAGGATATCCGCGTGGCGACAAATATCGCGCGCAATATGGTGACGCAATGGGGTATGAATAAAGACATCGGTCCGATCGCCATTGAAGAGCCGGACGGCGAAGTCTTTTTAGGGTATTCTTTGACTCAGCGTAAAAACGTTTCCGAAGAACTTGCGGCAAAAGTTGACGCCGAAATCAAGGCGTTGGTCAACGAAGCTTATGAAAATTGCCGCGCTGTCCTGATGAGTAAAAGAGAGGCGCTGGAAAGTATTGCTCAAGGATTGTTGGAATATGAAACTTTGACGGCCGATGAAGTAAAAGCTTTGTTGCGCGGCGAGAAAATTACCCGTGAAGAACAGGAAACGCATGTTTCGACACGATCAACCGTGCCGATCACCGATCCCGATCCCGCAACTGATCAGAAAACCGAAGAAGAAACAACGGAAACAAAAAAAGAAGATGATTCTTCCGAAACGGAATAAAACAATCGTATGTTTTTGTAACAGAAAGTGTATTGCATACCTTGTCGGATTTGTTAAAACAGTCCCGACAGGGTCATTCTGTATTTTTAGGAGTTGAATATGGCGGTACGAAAACTTTTCGGTACGGACGGCGTCAGAGGAAAAGCCAATCAGGAACCGATGACAGCGGAAATCGCTTTGCGTTTGGGCATTGCGGCGGGGTCTTTGTTTAAACGCGGGGATCATCGCAGACAGGTGGTGATCGGCAAGGATACCCGTTTGTCAGGCTATATGATTGAATCGGCTTTAACCGCCGGTTTTACGGCCGTCGGAATGGACGTTTTATTGTTGGGTCCGATGCCGACACCTGCCGTTGCCATGCTGACGCGATCCATGCGCGCCGATTTGGGGGTTGTTATTTCCGCTTCGCATAATCCGTATGAAGATAACGGAATTAAATTTTTCGGTCCGGACGGATATAAGTTGTCCGATGAAATGGAACTGGAAATCGAAGAACGCGTCTTCGGTGATACGAAAGATTGTCTGTCTCCTTCTTCACAGATCGGTCACGCAAAGCGTTTGAATGATGCTGTCGGTCGTTATATTGAATATGTTAAAAACACGTTTCCGCGGGGGAAACGTTTAGACGGATTGAAAGTCGTTTTGGATTGCGCCAACGGTGCTTCTTATCGTGTTGCGCCGACAGTCCTTTATGAATTGGGAGCGGAAGTCATTTCAATCGGTGTTGATCCGAACGGTCGTAATATTAACGATGATTGCGGTGCCGTTCATACCGATCGTATGTGCAGCGAAGTGATTTTGCGCGGTGCCGATATCGGAATTGCATTGGACGGAGATGCCGACCGTTTAATTGTTTGTGACGAAAAGGGACAAGTGATTGACGGCGATCAGATTTTGGCTTTAGTCAGTCGTGAATGGAAAAAATCCGGTATTCTGAAAGGAAACGGTGTCGTTACAACGGTCATGTCGAATCTGGGCTTGGAAAGGTATTTGAAAGCGAACGGCATGAAACATATCCGGACGCAAGTCGGTGACCGTTACGTTGTCGAAAAGATGCGTGCGGACGGATATAATCTTGGCGGAGAACAATCAGGGCATCTGATTTTAGGGGAACATTCCACGACCGGAGACGGATTGGTTGCCGCTTTGCAGGTTTGTGCCGCCGTTGTCGCCGAGAAAAAAGCCGTCAGCGAAGTCATGCATTTATTTGAACCTGTCCCGCAATTATTAAAGAACGTTCGTCTGTCCGATCGGGCTTTGGCGCGTGCGGCTTTGGACAGCGAACCCGTAAAAATCGCCATTGATAAAACGGAGCGCGCATTGGGAGAAAACGGACGATTGTTGATTCGTCCTTCGGGAACGGAACCTTTGATCCGCATTATGCTGGAAGGCGAAGACGAACAACAAATTGCCGCTATGGCGGAAGACATCGCGCAAGCTTTGATCGGAGAAGTCAAAGCGTTGGAAGCTCATTTATAAAAGGATTAAAGAGTATGCAAAAACCTGTAATTAAACCGGATTGCCCGAATTTTTCATCGGGACCGTGCGCAAAACGTCCTGGATGGACGACAGATATTTTAAATACAAATGTCTTGGGGCGTTCGCATCGTTCCGTTTTGGGGCGTTCCCGCTTAAAGTTAGCAATCGATTTGATGAAAGAAGTTCTGCAAGTCCCGAACACCTATCGGGTCGGGATTATGCCCGGTTCGGATACCGGAGCCGTTGAAGCGGCGTTGTGGTCTTTGTTGGGCCCCAAAGGAGTCGATATGTTTTCTTGGGAATCATTCGGTAAAGGTTGGGTGACAGATGTCGTTAAGCAATTAAAATTAAATGATGTCCGCGTCTTTGACGTGCCGTACGGTCAGTTACCCGATTTAACACGGGCGGATAAAGATCGAGATGTCGTTTTTGCATGGAACGGAACGACTTCAGGCGTTTGTGTGCCGAACGGCGATTGGATCGCCGCAGACAGAACGGGGATAACGATTTGCGATGCGACTTCGGCGGCTTTTGCCATGGATTTGACGTGGGATAAGTTGGACGTTGTGACGTTTTCATGGCAAAAAGCTCTGGGCGGAGAAGGGGCGCACGGTGTTTTGATCCTCAGCCCGAAAGCGGTCGAACGTTTGGAAAGCCATACGCCGTCATGGCCTATGCCCAAGTTGTTCCGTATGACGGCAAACGGCAAACTGAACGAAGGGATCTTTGTCGGTGACACGATTAATACACCGTCCATGATGTGCGTCGAAGACGTGATTGACGCGCTGAACTGGGCAAAATCGGTCGGCGGATTAAAAGGAATGATCAATCGGTCCAAAGCAAACTTTAAAGTGCTTGAAGACTTTGTCGCAAAATCGGATTG
Organism: uncultured Alphaproteobacteria bacterium; assembly: GCA_944391535.1. Lineage (GTDB taxonomy): Bacteria > Pseudomonadota > Alphaproteobacteria > CAAGCB01 > CAG-977 > UBA11549. The sequence goes on along the minus strand of CALXTY010000018.1, from coordinate 18,546 downwards.
GGCGGAATTTTTGGCGCAAAAACCCGAATACAGATCGAACACGTCGGTTTGTTTGTCCGTTAAAGCCGATTGGTTTAAAGCGAAAACGTCCGAAGAACAAAAAGAAATCATCAAAAAAATGGTCAAATTGCTCGCAGATGAAGGGGTCGCTTTCGACTGTAACGCTTATAAAGATGCTCCCGCCGGTTTGCGTTTTTGGTGCGGTACGACCGTTGAAACAGAGGACGTTAAAAAGTTGTGTCCTTGGCTGGATTGGGCGTACGAACAAATCAAACAATAAAAAAAGCGAGGTTTCCTCGCTTTTTTTATGCGCGCCGCACAATAAAGTGCGTAAAGCGCTTTTTTAAATCAGATAATAAAGCCAGATCGCTGAAAAAAGCCGTAATTTCGCTCGAAGAAGGCGGATTTTGTTCCGACGGATGCGGGCGATATTCTTGCAAAGCGTAAGTTTTTACGCCTTTTTGTGTCAAAATATCGGCCAGATGACGCAATTCGGATGCGGAAATAATGCGCGGATCCAAAGTGGTACGCACTTCCATTTCGATCTTTGATTCGATTAATAAATCCAAACATTTTTCAACGGTTTCTGCGTGCGAATGGGGAATACGGCGTTCATAATGTTCAAACAAGGTTTTCACATCGAAACCGACCCAGTCCAATAACGGCAGAACCTGTTTTAACCGTTCGACGTTGACGCCGGACGTATGCAACCCGACGGAAAATCCCATATCTTTCACGGTTTTCAAGGATTCGTATAAATCAGGTTGCGCAAGGGGTTCTCCGCCCGAAAAAACGATTCCGTCCAACAATTTTTTTCTGGAATCGAGAAACTCAACGAAGCGTTCCCAAGGAATAAAGGGTTTTCCTTTAAAGTCTTGCAATTCCGGATTATGGCAGTAAGGGCAACGTAACGGGCAACCCAGACAAAATAAAACGGCGGCGAGCCTCCCCGGAAAATCAACCGTTGTAAAAGGTTCCACGCCGCCGATAATTACAGGCATAAACGACTATTCCGCCGCTACGTCTAAGAATTTTTCAGTGGCTTTCTTTTCGGAAAAACACTTACGTTCGGCATATTCGCTTTTCTTGCCGATGTTAAATTCTGACACCGGACGAAAATATCCCATTACCCGCGTCCAAACTTCGCAAGGTTGGCGTTCTTCGTTGGAAAGCTGAATATCAATTTCTTTTGTCATGTCTTCTACTCTCTGTTGTTACTTCAAGATTAGTCTTTTTTGGGTGCTTATGCAAGCCTGTAAAGGTTAACAGGCGCAGGCTTGCTGGCGTTTAACGGCGATAAGTTCCTCATCGCACAACGGGCAATATTTATGTTCGCCCGAGATGTATCCGTGTTTGGGACAAATAGAGAAAGTAGGTGTCACCGTTACATAGGGTATCCTATAATTCTCTAAAATTCTCTTAAGAAGCGTTCTGCAAGTTTTCGCATCGGAAATTCTTTCGCCCATATACAAGTGCATAACCGTGCCGCCCGTGTATTTTGACTGCAGGGATTCCTGCAAATTCAAAGCGGTGAACGGATCGTCCGTAAAGCCGACGGGCAATTGGGACGAATTCGTATAATAAGGCGCTTCTTTTGTTCCGGCTTGCAGAATATCCGGATAACGTTTTTGGTCTTCTTTGGCCAAACGGTATGTCGTTCCTTCCGCAGGCGTTGCTTCCAGATTGTACATACTGCCTGTTTCCTGTTGGAAAACAACCATCTTGTTACGAATGTATTCCAAGAAACGGTTGGCAAAATCTTGTCCGAACGAATCGGTAATATCATGTTCGTCGTTTGTGAAGTTGCGAATCATTTCATTAATACCGTTCACGCCGATCGTTGAAAAATGATTGCGCAAGGTTCCCAGATAGCGTTTTGTGAACGGGAACAACCCGGCATCAATATGACGTTGAATGACTTTGCGTTTGATTTCCAATGTGGAACGCGCCAAATCCATCAATTCGTCCAAACGCGCCATCAATCCGGCTTCGTTGCCTTTGAACAGATATCCCAAACGGGCGCAGTTTAATGTGACGACACCAATGGATCCCGTTTGTTCGGCGGAACCGAACAACCCGTTACCGCGCGCCAACAGTTCGCGCAAGTCAAGTTGCAAACGGCAGCACATGGAACGGACTTGACCGGGTTTTAAACTGGAATTGATAAAGTTCTGGAAATAAGGCAATCCGTATTTTGCCGTCATTTCGAATAATAAATTGGCGTTTTCGCTTTCCCACGGAAAGTCCGGCGTGATGTTGTACGTCGGAATCGGGAACGTAAACAAGCGTCCTTTGGCGTCGCCGGCGGTCATGACTTCGATATAGGCTTTGTTGATCATGTCCATTTCTTCTTGCAGATCGCCGTAGGTGAAGTCCATTTCTTCGCCGCCGATGACCGGATTTTGATCGCGCAAGTCTTCCGGACAGACCCAATCGAACGTCAGGTTCGTAAACGGAGTCTGCGTTCCCCAACGTGACGGGACGTTTAAGTTGTAAATGAATTCCTGAAAATGCTGTTTGACTTCGCTATAGGGCAGGTTGTCCTTGCGGATAAACGGAGCCAGATAGGTGTCAACCGAAGAAAAGGCTTGCGCGCCCGCCCATTCGTTTTGAAGGGTGCCTAAGAAATTGACCATTTGCCCCAAAGCGGATCCCAAATGTTTGGGAATGCCGGATTCGACTTTTCCGGGGACGCCGTTCAACCCTTCCTGCAACAAGGCGCGTAAAGACCAACCGGCGCAATATCCCGACAGCATATCCAAGTCGTGAATATGAAAATCGCCGTTGCGGTGAGCTTCGCCGGCCGCCTGCGGATAAACGTGGGACAGCCAGTAGTTGGCGATAATCTTTCCGGAAACGTTTAAAATCAATCCGCCCAAAGAATATCCCTGATTGGCGTTCGCATTCACGCGCCAGTCCGCCCGTTCCAGATATTCGTTGACCGAAGAGGCGACGTCAACCAGCGTCTTTTTATCCTGACGTGATTTGCTGCGGCTTTCGCGATAAACGATATAAGCACGGGCTGTCTTATAGTAGTTGGCCGAAATCAAAACCTGTTCGACAACGTCCTGAATCTGTTCGATGGTCGGCAAAACACCTTTTGAAAAACGATGGCGCAGCACTTTGGTGACCTGATTGGTTAATAAAGCGGCTTCGTCTTCGTCATATTCGCCTGTGGCGTCGCCGGCGCGGCGGATCGCGGACATAATCTTTTCGGAATTGAAAATAACCTGTGTGCCGTCCCGTTTGACAATGCGGGATAATTCCGTGCTGGCGTCTTCTTCGTCATTGTTGACAAGCTGTAATTTCGGTGTCTGATCCGACATAAAAATCTCCGTTTCAAGTATTTCGTTACTTTTTAAAGGACACAACAGGTTGTGTGTTTCGCGCCCCTTTTGCGACAATATATAGTTATTTTTAAGGTTGGCAATAGGAAAAAAAATATTTTTTCGATTGACAAGAAAAAGACCGAATTTCCGCCGATTTTTTAAATCGGAATTAAGAATAAAATTAACGTTATTTTTACCAATTCGTTTTTTGAAAAGTGACCAATTTTGACAGCGGTGTCAAACGTTATTATCAAAAAAATGATAACTCTTTGAGTTCGTTATTTTTTTATGAATCGTGATGAAAGTAAAAAAAAGAACCGTTGATTAACGGTTCTTTTTCGACTCACGAGATTAAATATTTTTCCCTAATTCGTAAGCTTGTTTCGGGAAATCCGTCCGGTTGACGGCTCCGATCTGCCAAACGCCGGACGCGATCACCTGTCCCGCGTCCGTCCATCCCAGATAATTAAGTAAAGTTTCATAATGGGAAATAATCGGCTTTGCCTGAGACGAAGCCGTGTTGGCATATGTCATCAATAATACGGCTTTTTTGGGAACGTGGATCTGTCCGTTGATGGCGTAAAAGCGGTCAATGACGGCTTTTAACTGAGCCGACAGACCGAAATAATACATCGGAGAAGCAAAGACAACCGCATCGGCGTCAACGATGTTTTCACGAATAAAGTTGAAATCGTCGTTGAAAATGCACGGACCGTCCATGCCGCAATGATTACAACCCGTACACGGATTGACTTTCTTAAAAGCGGCGTCAAAACGCACGACGGTATGCCCCGCTTCCGTGGCTCCCTTGATAAACGAATCCGCTAAAACGGACGAGTTTCCGCCTTTACGCGGACTGCCCGTAATCACTAATATTTTCATTGTTTTTTTGCCTTTCCTTATTGTTTCGTGTTCAGAAAAACCATGAGCCCTGCGAATCGTTTGCGGCAGGATCATTGTCATGGCTCCGAGCGCCAATCCTTTTTTTAAAAAATCACGGCGTTTCATTTTTCAGCCTTTCAGAGTTTGGAATATTCTTCGTCCGAAACGGGTTCAAGCCATTCGTTGCTTGTGTTTTGTCCGGGGATTTCAAAAGCGATGTGAGAAAACCAACTGTGAGCTTTCGCGCCGTGCCAGTGTTTGACGTTCGCCGGAATGGTGATGACGGTTCCCGGCGTTAAAGAAACCGGATCTTTTCCCGCTTCCTGATACCAGCCTTCACCCGCGGTGCAGATCAAAATCTGACCGCCGCCCGTGCGGGCGTGGTGAATATGCCAGTTGTTGCGTGTTCCGGGTTCAAAAGTGACATTCGACAGATTTATTGTTGTTTCCTGCGGATTCGTCAGCGGATTTAGATAAGAATTGCCGATAAAGTATTGAGCATAGGCGGTATTGGGGGATCCTTTGCCGAACACGTTTTGTTTTTCGAAATCGTTTTCGTTGCGTTCGGAAGCTATTTTGAGAATCTCCTCCACCTGCGAATCGGTTAAGCCGTTATGTTTTCCGATGGCAATATGACTCTTTAATTGAGGCGCGGCGTGCGGCAGTTGCGCCAACATGGCGATCGTCGCGATTTCGCGTGTTTTCCAACTGACGTTGTCGCGGGCAAAGATATCTCCGAACAAGTGCGCTTTGAGGTATTCGTCGATTGCCGGCGCAAACTCGAATAAATCCCCTTTGACTTCGTTACCGACCAGTTTTGTTTGATTCCGAGCGCCGAAGTCGACGCTTTTCCCTGCAGGTAAGGGCGAAGGCTCTTTTCCTGTTTTATCTGTATTGCCGCGTTCGTTAACCAATGTCCGTAACGTTTCCAGTGAATTGAGCGAGGCGGGAAAACCGCCGTAAGCGTAAAGCTGAACCAATATTTCTTTAAAAGTATTGACGTCAACGCCGGCGTCAAGCCCTTGTGTCAGGGCTGTTTTTAAAGCGGTGTAATTTCCTCGGGCGGCCGCGGCGGATACGGCGGCAACCGATTTTTCTTCAACGCTTAAAGAGCTGTTCATATTTGCCTCCTTTGCTGAGCAGGGGGTCGAAAACAAAATCGACAGGGTGATTAAAGATAAAAAAGTCTTGTTCATTTTTCCGTCCTTTGTGACTTGAAAAGTATTCATAAAAAAGTGTGCGACTTAAACTTAACTTTAAGTCAAGAGGAAAAACGCAAAAAAACAGCTTCCTTTAACGGGAAGCTGTTTTGTTATAAAAGTTAATCAGTCTTTTTTGGCGGCGATCAGCTTGGCGTACAGCTCTTTTGTCTGCAACGCGATGCTTTGCCAACTGAACAGTTTTTCAACGCGTTGGCGTCCGGCTTGTCCCATTTTTTTGGCCAAAGACGGATCGCGGATCAATTCATTGATCTTTTCGGCCAAACGTGAAGCGAACGCGTCGGCGTCTTTGGGATCGTGCGGCGGTTCGTCGGACAATTCAGGATCAACCAGAAAACCGGTTTCACCGTCAACGACGACTTCTTTAATTCCGCCGACGGCGCTGGCAACGACAGGCGTTGCGCAAGCCATGGCTTCCAGATTGATGATGCCGAACGGTTCGTAAATGGACGGGCAACAAAAGACGGTCGCCTGAGAATAAAGCGCGATGGCTTCTTCTCTGGAAACCATTTCGGGAATCCAGACGACACCCGAACGAATCTGTTTTAACGAATTGACCATACCTTCAAGTTCGGCTTTCATTTCCGGCGTGTCGGCATCTCCGGCGCACAAAACCAACTGGGCGTCCGAATCCAATTTCGCCGCCGCTTTTAACAGGTAAAGCAACCCTTTTTGACGGGTCATGCGACCGACAAACAAGACATAAGGCTTGTCGGTGCGGATGCCGAATTTTTGTAAAACGGCGGTGTTTTCGACTTCTTTATATTGATTGACGTCAATACCGTTATAAATGATGGATACTTTATCCGGATCGATTTTCGGGAATAAACGCAAGACGTCTTCTTTGGTGCTGGTTGACACCGCGATAACGGCGTCCGCCATTTCCAAAGCGGTTTTTTCAACCCAACTGGAAACGTCGTAACCGCGCCCCAGCTGTTCGCGTTTCCACGGACGTAACGGTTCCAATGAATGCACCGTGACGACCAGAGGAATGCCGTACAGCATCTTCGCCAGAATGCCCGCAAAATGAGCGTACCATGTGTGGCAATGCGCAACGTCGGCTTTCATGTCTTCTCCGGCAAAGACAAGACCTTCGTAAAAAGCTTTTAACGGAGAAGCCAATTCTTTGGGACAATCTTTAAATAAAGACGCGTCCGGCGTTGTGCCGTTGACGGTTAAATTGCCTTCCTGCAATTTCTGATCATGGAAACTGCGCACCTCGACTTGCATCAGTTTTGCCAGCTCTTTGGATAAATATTCCACATGAACACCCGCTCCGCCGTAAATGTGAGGGGGGTACTCATTTGTAATAAACATAACTTTCATAATTATTTGAACCTCCGAAAAAGTAATCTGTTTCTAGAATTACCATTTAAAACTCTTTCGTCAATCTTTTATCGCAACAAAAGATATACAAAAAAACGATTAAAGACTGGATTTTTAGACGGATTTTTTATACAAATAAAAACTGTTGATTTCTTTTTTTCCAAACAAAGGATTCACTGATGTTAAACAGTATTTACGAACAAAATTTCCTGCAAAAAATGCCCGACGGCACCGTTAAACAGGTTAACCCCTTTACCGGAACGCAGGTCTGGACTGTTCCCGGACGCGGTAAAAGACCGACGGTGAATAAAAAAGAAGAATGTTCCAAACCGTTGAATTTTTCCGATGTCGAAGATTTTTGTTCTTTCTGTCCGTCCAACTATCTTAAAACGCCGCCGGAGAAATCGCGTTTGGTCAAAAACGCGGACGGGACATTCAGTGTGTTGGAAAATTTAAAAGTTTCCCAGCTGTTTGAAACAACGGCCGAATTCCGCAGAATTCCCAATCTGTTTGAAATCATTTCCTATGAATATTGGGAAAAAAACTACGCTTATGTCATATCGGATAAAGACAACGCCCATCGCGAAGCTTATATCGCCGAACCCGAAGGGCGTGAACACGTTATGGAAATTATCGAAGCGAAATTGAAAATGAGCGGTTTGTCCCGTGAGGAAATTGACAGTATCTCTTCGGGACGAAAGCTGAAAATGGCTAACAGCTTCTTTGCCGGCGGGCATGAGCTGATCATTGGAAAACGCCACTTCATCGAAGGCGCCGATTCCGAAAACGCCAAAGCCTCTTCAGGCAGTATGACGCCGGAAATGCACTATCAGTACATTAACTTTACGATCGCCGCGTTAAAAGACATCTATCTGAACAACAGATACGCCCGTTACGTGACGGTTTTCCAAAATTGGTTGAACCAAGCCGGCGCTTCGTTCGATCACCTGCATAAACAACTGGTCGCCATTGACGGTATCAGCGCGTCCAACGAAGCCGAATTTAAAATGTCGCGGGAAAATCCGAACGTCTACAACGATTTCGCCGTTAACTATGCCGGTTATCAAAATCTGATCTTCGCCGAAAACGATTATGCCGTCGCTTTCGCCGACTTCGGACATCGTTATCCGACGTTGGCCATTTATTCCAAAGCCGAAAAAAATCAGCCGTGGAACCAAACGCCGGAACAAATCAAAGGGATGTCCGATCTGGTTCACGCCTGTCATGCCGCCATGGGCAGCGAAATCCCGTGTAACGAAGAATGGTACTATCGTCCGCCCGCCGTCGATGTCGCCGTGCCGTGGCATATTTTGATCAAGTGGCGTATCAGTAATCCGGCGGGATTTGAAGCCGTGACAAAGATCTTTGTCAATACGGTTGATCCGTGGACGTTGCGTGATCGTATCGTGAATCGTTTGTTTGAACTGCGCAAAGAAGGAAAATTGGCAAAAGGGATTAAAATCGCCGCCGAATGCGACTGTATCCCGAACTGTTTGATGTATAATCCGACGTTGCAACCGACAACGGCTCATCCTTACGCGATGCGCGGTCGCGGCACGACAATGGATATGTGATCAAGTCAAAAGAAAACCCCGTCATTGACGGGGTTTTTTATTGTTTTTTCTGTCTTACTTCGGTGCGATGACCATTGTAATCTGTTTTCCTTCCAACTTGGCGGGCTGTTCGATTTTCGCATATAAATCCGAATCTTCGACAATACGAGCCATCACTTCTTCGCCTTGTTCCATATAGGCCATTTCACGACCGCGGAAACGTAAAGTGAACTTTACTTTGTTGCCTTCGGATATAAAACGTTGAGCGTTACGCAATTTGACTTGATAATCATGCGTGTCGATATTCGGACTCAGTTTGATTTCTTTGATTTCGACAACTTTTTGATTTTTCCGCGCTTCAGCTTTTTTCTTTTGCTGTTCGTAACGGTATTTGCCTAAATCCAAAATCTTGCAGACAGGCGGATTGGCGTTCGGTGAAATTTCAATTAAATCCAATCCCGCTTCATCAGCCAATTTTAACGCTTCGCGCACGGAAACGATTCCGACGTTTTCTCCGTCGACGCCAATCAGGCGAATTTCTTTTGCTGTAATGTCTGTGTTGGCACGCGGCCCCTCACGGGTGGGCGATGCCTGTGTCGTATTGGTAGATATAAAAAGCCTCCATCAGTTAAAAGTTATTCGGAAATATGCGGCCAAACCGCTTCTGCTTTCAGTTTAGCAATTACGTCATCAAGTGCAAGCGTTTCTTGCTTTTCCTGTCCCAATCGTCTGATCGTAACCGTTTTGTCGGCGATTTCTTTTTTACCGACGACCAGCATGACGGGAACTTTCTTTAAAGAATGTTCGCGGATTTTATAGCTGATTTTTTCGTTACGCAGATCGATTTCGGCGCGAATGCCGGCTTTCTTTAAAGCGGTCAAGACTTCACGCGCGTAGTCGTTGCCTTCGTCGGTGATTGTTGCTACGACGACTTGCACCGGAGCCAACCAGAAAGGGAATTTACCGGCATGGTGTTCGATCATGATCCCCGTAAAGCGTTCCAAAGAACCGAACAAAGCGCGGTGCAACATGATCGGACGGTGCTTTTCACCGTCTTCGCCGATATAGGAAACGTCAAAGCGTTCGGGCAGGTTCATGTCGACCTGCAACGTTCCCAACTGCCATTCGCGTCCGATGGCGTCTTTGACTTTGAAGTCCAGTTTCGGACCATAGAAAGCGCCGTCCCCGGGGTTAAGGGTATAATTGTATCCCATGTCGGTCAATGCTTGCGCCAACGCCGTTTCGGTTTTATCCCACAATTCGTCGGCGCCGATGCGTTCCGCCGGACGGGTGGACAATTTGATATTGACGTCCTTTAATCCGAAAGCGTCATAGATGTCCAACATCAACCGGACAACCTTCTGGCATTCGTCTTCCAACTGTTCGGGCGTGCAGAAGATATGGGCGTCGTCTTGAGTAAAGGCGCGCACGCGGAACAGACCGTGAATGGCTCCGGAAGCCTCATAGCGGTGGACGCGTCCGAATTCCGCAATGTATTGCGGCAAGTCGCGATAAGATTTAATGCCTTGTTTAAAGACCAGAATGCCGCCCGGACAGTTCATCGGTTTAACGCAATAGACGCGGTCTTCGATTTCCGTCGTGAACATGTTTTCGCGATACCAATCCCAGTGTCCCGACGTTTCCCACAAGACGCGATCCATAATTTGCGGGGTATTGATTTCCACGTAGCCGACGTCGTTTTGACGTTTGCGCAGATAGTTGATTAACGTCTGGAACAAAGTCCAGCCGTTCGGGTGCCAGAAGATATCGCCGGGGGCGACGTCTTCGAAGTGGAACAGATCCATTTCGCGTCCCAGTTTGCGATGATCGCGTTTTTCGGCTTCTTCCAACTGAACGAGGTAAGCGTCCAAAGCCTTTTTATCCGCCCAAGCCGTTCCGTAAATGCGTTGCAACTGTTCGCGCGACGAATCTCCGCGCCAGTAAGCGCCGGCGACTTTCATCAATTTGAAAGCTTTTCCGACTTTGCCGGTCGAGGGTAAATGAGGACCGCGGCACAAATCAATGAAATCGCCCTGTTTATAGAAACTGATCACGGCGTCGGCCGGCAGATCTTCAATCAATTCGACTTTATATTTTTCGCCTTTGTCTTTAAAGAAGGCGATGGCTTCGTTACGCGGTTTTTCTTCGCGCACGATCGTGTCGTCACGATCGACGATTTCGGCCATTTTCTTTTCGATCGCTTCGAGATCGGCGGGCGTGAAAGGGGTCTTTCTGGCGAAATCGTAATAAAAGCCGTTTTCAATCGCAGGGCCGATGGTGACCTGAGTTTCGGGATACAGTTCCTGAACCGCCTGAGCCATGACATGAGAACACGTGTGGCGGATGATATCCAGTCCTTCCGGAGATTTTGAGGTGATGATGTCGATTTCGGCATCTGTCGTGATCGGGGTCGCCAAATCCTGAAGTTTCCCGTTGACTTTTACGGCCAAAGCGGCTTTGGCCAAACCCGCGCCGATTTTAGCGGCGACATCCGCACCGCTGACCGGACCGTCGAACGACAGCACGGAGCTGTCTGGAAGTTTAATCGAAACCATGAAAAATATCTTCTTTCCTGCTAAAAGTTTTTGATCCGCGCATTGTAATGCCGCTTTGTTCCGTATTCAAGAGAGAACAATCGAAAAAACTTAATTTATTTCGTTTCATGATGAACGGGATAAAGCCTCATGATTTCCCGATAAACGTCCAATGTTTTTTCGCACATGGACGCTTTGGAAAATTCCTGACGCACGCTTTGTACGGCCTTTTGGCTCATTGTTTTTTTGTCTTGCGCCGACATGTCCAACGCCATATCCAGTTTTTCGGCCAGATCTTTCGCGTCGCCGTGCTTAAACAAGAAACCCGTTTCTTTGTCTTTGATGGTTTCCGTCGCGCCGCCGTGATCGGGACCGACCACGATCCTGCCCATCGCTTGCGCTTCCGGAACGACGCGTCCGAAGGCTTCCGGATCCGTTGACGCCGAAACGACAATGTCCGAAAGCATATAAGCGACGTCCATTTCACTGCAATGATCAACGAAATGCACTACGGCAGTCAGTCCCAGTTTTTTGGCTTTTCTTTCCAGTTCGCGACGGTAACGTTTGCGCCCTTGATCCGAACCGACGAAAAGGCAACGGACATCTTTGTGTTTCATTAAAGATAAAGCCTCAAGCATTAAAAGCTGTCCTTTCCAACGCGTCAGTCTGCCCGGCAGCATGATCACGGGCATATCTTCGGGAATGCGCCATTTTTTCGATAAAGCGATTAAACGTTCCTGAGACACTTTGGTCACGTCGAAACGTTCGATGTCGGCGCCGCGGTGAATGACGCGTATTTTTTCGGCCGGCACGTTTTCGTAATTGTCCAGTATGTGCTGTTTGATAAAGTTGGATACGGCGATGGTCAGAACGCCGTCGGTCATGACTTTGTTGTATTTCTTCTTAATTTTAAAAGGGCCGATGTTATAGGCGCCGTGAAAAGTCGTTAAAAAAGGAACGCCCGTTGCTTCGCAAGCCCATTTGGCGCTCCATGCCGGCGCGCGGGATCGGGCGTGAACGATATCGACATTTTTTTCTTTGATCAGCTTGGCCAAAAGATCAGCATTCTTGCGCATGACAAAAGGATTTTTGGAATAAACGGACATGGTGATATGCTCCGTTCCCCCGCGCTCAAGATCGTGAACCAAACGACCGCCGCCGGAAACGACAACGGAATGCCAGCCGGCTTGGGTCAACGCCGCAGCGATTTCCGTTGTTCCTCTTTCGACCCCGCCGGTTTCAAGACGCGGTAAAATTTGCAAAATAACAGGTTTTCTTTTTTGTTCAGTCATATTTCTTTTTCCATATCATGTTAAAGCGGGCCGCCGTAAGGGCGACGTTCTCTATAGCCGGCCTTTTTCATACAGGAAGCGTAGCGCCAATAAATGACGGTCTTTGACGGCGTTGCCGTGTTGACGAAAATGGGCATGGCGCCGGGATAGGGCGAAAAGTTCGCCCATATGCCGCCGTCTTTTAAATTAAGCCGTAAATCTAATGTTTCGGCACTGATCGGGTCAAAATTCATAAACCTCCACGGCCAAAAGTCGGCTTCGCGAAGACAACGGTTGTGATCTTGAACAAAGCGTTCCGTTCCCGTGTTGTCTTTCGCCCAATAATACACACGTGTCGGGCTGGATAAACAGCCGTTTAAAAAAAAGCAGAAAACAATCAGACAGAGAAAACGTTTCATTTTTTTTCCTTGCTATATTGTTTTAAAAATCCAAATCACCGTAATGTACGGCGGGAATAACTCCCGCAATCCGGTCGGATAGAACAGATCGAAAAGACGGTCTTGATTTTACACGCGCATACCAGTTTTTCGTTTCTTCAAACAAAAGAGCTCCTTTTTCCGTTTTATCCCACGGGATTTCACCGATATAATCTAAAATCGAAAACTGAGCCGCCGCTGAAAAATCAGCCATTGTAAAAACTTCTCCGGCCAACCAGTTACGTTGCTTTAACAACCACTCCGTATAAGTCAAATGACCGATCAGATTCGTTTTGCCGGCGCGAATCGCATCGGAATCGGGAACGCCGCCCGTCAGTCGTTTGATGATTTTTTCTCCGGCCAGATAAAAGGTCACTTCTTTATAAAACTTATCATCAAACCAATCGCACAACCGTCGAACCTCCGCTTTATCCCGAGCGTATGCCCCGAACAAAGGACGAGATGTTATTTCGTCAATATATTCGCAAATCGGTCGATGACCGCATAACAAATGACCGTCGGGTTCTTCCAGTACGGGGATTTCTCCGGCAGGATTTTTAGCTAAAAATTCGGGGCGGTATTTCCAGGGTTCTTCGTTTTTTGTCGTAAATTCCAGTCCTTTTTCCGCCAACATCAGTCGCACCTTGCGGGAAAAAGGATCGGCCATATGGTGATACAGTATATACATTTGCAACTTCCTGAAAAAAACGACAATTAAACCTTTCTTATCAAAAATTAGTTTATAGCTTGTAAATATTAAAAAAAAACTTCACATTATGGGAAACGTTTAAAAGATAAAGGGATCTTTTTCATGCTACAGACAATTGTTTTGGCTTTGGTGCAAAGCGTTGCCGAATTTCTGCCGATCAGTTCTTCGGCACATCTGATTTTGGTGCCGCGTCTGTTCGGTTGGCAGGATCAGGGGATGGCTATGGATATCGCTTTGCATCTGGGAACTTTGTTTTCCGTTCTTCTTTATTTCAGGCAAGATGTTCGTTTGATGTTTCAAGGATGTTTTTATTTTTTCAAAAGGCAATTTTCTTTGTCTCAGGTTCGCTTGGTTTTGAACTTGATCGTCGCGTGCATTCCCGTTTTTATCATCGGTTTTTTCTGCCATACGTATATCGAAGAATACTTTAGAAATCCGCGTTTGATCGGTGTGACGGCAATTGTTTTCGGTGTTTTGCTTTATTGGGTCGATAAACGGGGATCTTGCGCAAAAAATATCGAACAAATGAGTGTAAAAGAAGCTTTTTGGATCGGTTTGGCACAAGTTTTGGCTTTAATTCCCGGTGTGAGCCGGTCGGGAATAACAATGACGGCCGCCAGATTTTTAGGGGTGAACCGCGAAGAGGCCGCGCGCTTTTCCATGTTGTTGTCGATTCCGACGATCGGAGCGGCCGGCGCTTTCGGTTTGTTGCAAATTCTGACCGACCCCGCCGGAGAAAATCCGCCGGAAAAGATGGTTTTGTTCGGTATGTTGATCGCTTTTGCGGGCGGGGTTTTGGCGATCGGATTTTTGATGAAATGGTTGAAACATTCTTCGTTTGCTATTTTTGCGCTTTATCGAATTTTATTGGGGCTGTTTCTTTTTTATCTTTTTTGATTTTTTTTGTTGACGAAAAAGGATCTTCGTAATAAAAAATGCCGTAGCTTGTTTTGCCCAAATGGCGGAATTGGTAGACGCGCTAGCTTCAGGTGCTAGTACTCGCAAGGGTGTGTAGGTTCGAGTCCTATTTTGGGCACCAAGACAAGTTCTGAAAGGCAAGGGGCGTCAAGCCCCTTTCTTTTTTTACAAAGGGAGAACGATAGAATGACGCAAATTTATTTTCATGAAGGTGATTTGCCGTCTGAAATTCATTTTTCCGGATCTGTCGCGGTGGATACGGAAACGATGGGGTTGGAATTGCATCGTGACAGATTGTGTCTGGTTCAATTGGGTGACGGAAAAGGAAACTGTCATATCGTCCGTTTTAAAAAAGGACGGTACGATGCGCCGAATTTAAAAGCTTTATTGGAAAATCCCTCTGTATTGAAAATTTTTCAGTACGCCCGTTTTGACGTGGCGGCGTTATATTTGTATTTAGGCGTTGAATGTCGTCCCGTGTACTGCACGAAGATCGCGTCTAAAATCGCCAGAACAAATGCGCCGTCGCACAGTTTGAAAGCATTGTGCCAGCAATTGTTGGGAATTGAACTGGAAAAAGAACAGCAGTGTTCCGATTGGGGCGCAGATGATTTAAGCGAAGCTCAATTGAAATATGCCGCGAACGATGTTTTGTATCTTCATGATTTAAAAGAAAAATTAGATGCTTTGTTGGCGCGTGAAAACAGGGCGGCGTATGCTCAGGCTTGCTTTGATTTCCTGCCCGATGTCGGAAAGCTGGACATTGCTGGATTTAACTGCGAAAATATCTTTACCCATTAACTTTTATCTGTTTAGGATTTTTTTATGCTGACATCTGCCGATATATTAAAAAGTGCTCACCATGTGTTGGATTTGGAAAGTCAATCTTTGAAATTGTTGTCCGACAGTCTGGATGATTCTTTTGTTCAAGCCGTCAATACGATCAATGCGACAAAAGGACGCGTGATTATTACCGGTATGGGAAAAAGCGGTCATGTCGGCAGAAAGATTTCGGCTTCTTTGTCTTCTTTGGGGACGACGGCTTATTTTGTTCATCCGGGGGAAGCCAGTCACGGGGATTTGGGAATGATTGAACCCAATGATGTTGTGATCGCTTTGTCAAACTCGGGAGAGGCTCCCGAATTAAGCGATATCATCGCTTTTTGCCGTCGTTTTAATATTAGGTTGATTGGTATGACGGGGCGTCGCGACAGTACTTTGGCGCGTCAGTCGGACATCGTTTTATGTTTGCCGCCGATACAGGAAGCCTGTCCGTTCGGTTTGGCGCCGACAACGTCGACAACGCTGATGATGGCTTTGGGCGACGCGTTGGCGATCGCTTTGCTGCAAATGCATAACTTTTCCAAAGACGAATATAAGTTACGCCATCCGGGCGGCAAGTTGGGCAAAATGATGCTGACGGTCGGCGATTTAATGCATAAAGGCGATGAAATGCCTTTGGTTAAGCCCGATATTAATATGTCCGACGCTTTAATCGAAATGAGCGGTAAGGGCTTCGGATGTTTGGGAATTGTGAACGAACGGGGCGAATTTTGCGGCGTGTTTACCGACGGCGACTTGCGCAGAGCGATGGCACCGGATTTATTGACAAAGACCATTCAGGACGTTATGACGCGCACGCCGACGACGACGACATCTCAGACGTTGGCGATAGATGCTTTGCGTATTATGAATACGACCGGGAAAGGAATTACCAGTTTGTTTGTGTTGGACGATCATAAAAAACCGATCGGTTTGTTGCATATGCATGATTGCTTGCGTGCCGGAGTGGCTTGATGGCGGATAAGATCGTTGATATCAGCGATATAAAGTGGGGTAAAACCCAAACAAAAGGCGCGGCCGATTGGCAACGCCGACAAAAAAAACGTATGCGCCATCACAGCCGTTTGGTTGTTTCTTTGAAGGTGTTGTTTCCCAGTTTGGCGGCTGTCATGATCGGATTGGTTATTTTGTGGCCGCAGATGAAAGCTCAACAGGAGGAAAACATC
Organism: uncultured Alphaproteobacteria bacterium; assembly: GCA_944391535.1. GTDB lineage: Bacteria > Pseudomonadota > Alphaproteobacteria > CAAGCB01 > CAG-977 > UBA11549. The sequence continues at coordinate 2,358 of CALXTY010000018.1, read as the reverse complement.
TCCTTGATTTCTTCCGAAGTGGTGGATTTGCCTAATGATCAAGCAATGATCAATCCGCGCTTTTTCACGGTTGACGAAAAAGGGGAACCGTTTAATTTAACGGCGGAAACGGCTTTTGAACTTCCCGGCGAAACGCGTCGGGTTCAATTGGATTTAATCAAAGCCGATTTATTAATGAAAGACGATCGTTGGTTTGCTTTGGATGCCAAAGTCGGTATTTATTCGCAGGTCGATGATACAATGGAATTGCTTAAGCAGGTCAATCTTTATACCGAAACGGGTGAAGAAATTGAAACGACCCAAGCGTTGATCAACATGAAAAATCGGGATATCTTAGGGTCGAAAGAAGTTTTTGTTCGCACACCGTCAGGTTATGCTAAAGCCGAAGGTTTTTCGGTGACGCAAGACGGAACGGTGATCCGATTGACGGGAAAGACGCGAGCCGTTTTTTATGCTCAGGACAAGGATCAATAAAATGCGTGGTTGGTGTCGCTTCAGTTGTTTTTTTATATTTTTTACGGTTTTTGGCATTGATGCCGCTTTTTGTGCCGATCAGAAACAACAGGTGGTTTTGACTTCGGAAGGCGGATTGGAATGGAACAGCAATGAAAAGACTCTGACTGCCGAAGAAAAGGCCTTGGTTGTGCGCGGGGATACCGCTTTGGGAGCCGATAAAATCACGGCATACTATAAGGATAATCCCGCAAATAAAGACAGTGAAGTCTATTTGGTCAAAGCTTTCGGCGATGTGATCATCACGACTCCAAAACAAACGGTGTATGCGGATTCCGCTGTTTATGAAATTGAAAAGTCGGTAATTATTCTTAAAGGAAATCCGGTTAAACTGTTGGCAGGTCAGGAACAGATGACGGCTCGTATTTTGGAGCTGTGGCAAAACGAAGATATGGCGGTCGCCCGTCAGAATGTCGTGGCGCAAAAAGACGCCCGTCGTCTTGAAGCCGACGTTGTCAGAGCCTATTTTGTTAAAAAAGGCAAAAAAACCGAGGTGGAACGTTTCGAAGCCGAAAGCAACGTTGTGATCACGAATGATAAGGAAAAAGTTCAAGGCGATGAAGGCGTTTATCTGGTAGATAAGGAAACGGCGACATTGCAGGGGAATGTTAAAATTTCTCAGGGAAATAACTTTATTATCGGTGAAGTTGCTGATATAAATATGAAAACGGGCGTTAGCCGCTTGCAAATGTTGTCCGAAAAGGGTAAATCTAAAGGGCAGGTACGCGGTGTTTTCATTCCGGACAGTACAAAGGAAAAAGAGAGCGCTGTCAAAATTGAAAAACCCAAAACGCCGGCTGTGTTAAAGGATAGTGAAAGTGTTGACGGACGCGAAACAAACGAAAAAATCCTCAGCTCCTCAGACGAAGGGGAATAACAATACGCCGCGTCTGGCCGCGTCAACCGAAATGGGATTGCGCGCGAAGTGTCTGTCAAAAGCTTATAAAAAGCGTCCTGTCTTACGCAATGTTTCTTTTAAAGTCGATCGCGGAGAAGCCGTCGGACTGCTCGGTCCGAACGGAGCCGGTAAAACAACTTCCTTTTATTGTATTACCGGTTTGATCACGCCTGATTCCGGTACGGTTATGGTGGATGGTATAGATGTGACGTCTTTGCCGATGTATCGTCGCGCACGATTGGGGGTCGGCTATTTGCCGCAAGAAGCTTCGATTTTCCGCAGTCTGAATGTCGAAAACAATATCCGCGCCATTTTGGAAGTCGTCGAACCCAGATGGGACAGACGCGAAGAAATGTTGGAAGAGTTGTTGAATGAATTTTCAATCGCTCATTTGCGGCGCGCTCCGGCTTTGGCTTTGTCCGGCGGAGAAAGACGACGCGTTGAAATCGCCAGAGCTTTGGCTTCCTCTCCTTCTTTTATTTTGTTGGACGAACCGTTGGCCGGAATTGATCCGATTTCAGTCGGTGAAATCAGGGACTTGGTGTCTCATTTAAAACATCGCGGGATCGGCGTTTTGATTACCGATCACAACGTGCGTGAAACATTGGATATTATCGATCGCACTTATATTTTGCATGACGGTGTCGTTTTGATGGAAGGCGATCCGCAGGACGTCGTCCGTCACGAAGATGTCCGTCGCGTTTATCTGGGTGAAAAATTCGCGTTGTAATTTTGGACGAAGGAGGGGATGGTTCATGTCTTTGACGCCTCGTCTGGACTTACGACAATCACAAACATTGACTATGACTCCTCGGTTGCAACAGGCGATCCGTTTGTTGCAAATGTCCGCATTGGAATTGGACAACGCCGTTGAGCAAGAACTGGAGAAAAATCCTTTTTTAGAACGAGAGGGCGACCCCCAATCGTGCGCGACGATACATCGGCAA
>CALXTY010000017.1 GCA_944391535.1 uncultured Alphaproteobacteria bacterium | reverse complement strand
TTTGTGCATGATCCGGATGAGTTATAAGAAGAGCAGTTTGCCGGAATGGGGATACAACTGCTGGCGCCCGCGTTGGAAAACGATCCGGACGGACAGCTTGTACAATATGTCGCTCCTCCGGTCGAGTAAGTGTTCGCCGAACAACGGGAGCAGCTTTGCCCGTTTTTATAATAACCGGCCCTACAGCTGAAAGACACGCCGTTGCAGGTGGCGTTTCCGGGACAATAAAGACACAAATTGTTTGACAGATATCGGCTTGACGCACATGAGGTGCAAACACCTGAGACTTTGTTACAGTTGGCGCAATTCGGATCGCATTCTTTAAGCATTGATATCGTTCCGGTGTTCTGAATGGCGATTGTTTGACTTGACACGGCGGAGCTTCGTCCCAATTTGACCGCTCTTGCGACGGTAAAGCTTTCATTCAAGTTTAAAAACTTCTCTGCCTGACTTGCCAGAGGCACGAAAGAACAGAGAAAGACAAGATAAAACAGTATCTTTTTCATATTACCCTCCTCGTTAAAGTGGTTTCCCTACCATTATTAAGAGAATAAAGATAGTCTTCTACAAAAACATGGGGGGGGGGGGTATTTTTGTCACAAAACTGTAACAATTGTTTTTATTTAAAAACAAATGTTTAATTTAATATAATAATCTGAAAAAACGGTATTTTTTATACACGAAAAAAGTGTTTTTATAAAAATATCCTTTTGTCTGCAGAGATGTTTTCCATAAATTTTCGATCGTGAGAAACGACAATCACGGCTCCTTGATAAGAGTGCAGGACATTTTCCAAAATTTCCGTTGATCGAATGTCCAGATTGTTTGTCGGTTCGTCCAAAATCAACAGATCCGGTTGATTTTTTGTTCCTAAAATGGTCGCCAGAGCGGCTTTGAGTTTTTCTCCGCCGCTTAAGTTTTTGACAAGCTTTAAAGCGTCTTTGTTGCGAAATTTGAAGTTCGCGGCAACGGCATAAGCTTCGTTGTTTGAAATCTCGGGATTTAAAGCGAGAATATTGTCCAGAACGCTTTTGTCTTCTTCCAATAAAGACAAATCCTGAGATAAATACGCCGCACGACCGTTTAAGCGGACACAACCTTGAAGCGGTTTAAGCTGTCCCAGAATTAAACGAATCAGCGTTGTCTTGCCGCTGCCGTTGTCTCCGTCAATCTGTATTTTTTCACCGCCTTTGACAATCAGGTTGAAATCGTGGAACAAAAGCCGTTTTGAATACCCGAAGCGCAAATCCGAAATCTCAACGACTTTATCTTTCAGAAACGGTTTGGCTGGCAACGGAATTTTGATGAGATCTTCTTTTAAAGACAGCTTTACCTGATATAAGTCGTTTTGATGTGTCATCAGTTTTTCATTGATCTTTTTTATCTTTTTTGCCGCCGTTTCCTGCGCGTTGTTTTCCATCGCGCCGGCTTGTAATTTCGTGTATTTTTTTGATTGAATTTTCTTGTTTGCTTCCCGCGCTTTTTTCCCTAAAGAGCTTTCAATCCTGATACGTGTCTCGATCAGACGTCCTGTTTCTTGCTCGATATGTTTTTTTGCGCGTTCAGTTTTTCTTTTTCACTCTTTTTGGCTTCAAGGTAAAAAGCGTAATTTCCGCCGTATTTTTTCAATCCTTCGGCGGACAGTTCATAAATACAACTCATTCGTTGCAGCAATTCCCGATCGTGGGAAATAATAAAAACGGTTTTCGGTGTCGTTTGCACATAATCATAGAAAACGTCTCTTGAAGAACTGTCCAGATTATTTGTCGGTTCATCGAACATCAGGATCGCAGATTGCGATAAAAAGACGCTGAGCAGTAATAATTTTTCCTGTTCGCCGCCGCTGAGTTTTGAAAAAGATGCGGACAGATCAACATGATCAAGCCTGAACGTGTTTAAAGCCTGACGAATATCGGATTCAATCGTCCATTGATTACCGATAATATCAAATAAGGCATGATCCGTTTTCCCGGCATTGACGTCTTTTATGGCGTTCAGAATGTTTGACACGCCCAAAGCTTCCGCGACCGTTTGATCCCGATTGATTTTTTGAGCCAGAAAAGCGGGCGGTCTGCCGCAGACGATTTTGCCGACCGAAGGCGACAAAATATTTTGCGCCAACAAAAACAGAGTCGTTTTTCCGATCCCGTTTTCACCGATCAGAGCGGCTTTTTCGCCGTTGGCAAGATCAAAAGAAATGTTGGAAAACAACGTTTCGCCGTTTGGCAAAACATAAGAAACGTTTTTAAACGAAAGAAAATTTTCAGGCATATGCCCTCCGCATAAAAAATAAAACAAACCAAGAAAAGAAACTGTTTGTTTATTTTTGCATGGGCATAGACCTCCTTAAAAAAGACATTTTCTTTTACCAAAAAAGATGAAAAAAATCAAGACTTACCGAGGATTTTTTTGAAACAAAATCTTATAGACGAAAGAAGAGGAACAAGTTAAAATTAGTAAAAATCGTATTTTTTCAGGAGTTTTTATGACTTTTCCAAAATTCAACAAATCCTTTTTTCATCGCTTTTTAAGCGCTTTAAATGACAATCTTTTTAAAACGACACTGCTGACTTTGATTGCCGTGCGCATTACACAACAAACGGAAGACCCCTCGAATATTGTCGCGGGGCTTTTGATTCTGCCGTTCTTTTTATTTTCCGCCAGAGCAGGTCAGTTGGCCAAAAAATACAACCGTACGCAATTAACCCGTTCTTTGAAGTTGATGGATCTGGCTTTGATGCTGTTGGCCGGCGGAGTTTTGTTTACAAAAAATATCGGATTGTTGATTCTTTTGCCGTTTTTGTTCGGTACGTTGTCGGCTTTTTTTGGGCCGATGCGTTACGCTTTTCAACCCGAACAGCTCGAAGAAAGCGACTTGAGCGCCGGAAATGTCTATATTGAAAAAGCGACTTATTTCAGTGTCGTTCTGGCTTTGTTGTTCGGTGTCCTGCTGCCGATCAGATTGGCGGCTTCTTTCTTAATCGTATTCGCGTTAATCAGCTTTTTAACGACACGTTCCGCCGATCCGGCTTTGCAAGAAAAAAAGCCCATGCGCAATACGCCCAAAGATATGATGAAAGGAATCTGGAAAACTTTAAAAACCGTCAGAAAATACCCGTTGATCCTGCGCAGTATCCTGGGAACAACATGGTTCTGGTCGATCGGCTTGCTGATTATCATGCAAATTTATCCTTTGACGGAACAAATCTTTAATACGGACAGTTTCGCAACGGCTTTCTTGTTAATCGTGTTCGCGCTCGGTGTCGGATTGGGAGCCGCTTATTGCAATCGTTTGCTTAAAGGCGTGGCTCATACGACTTTTGTTCCGATCAGCACGATCGGTATGGGCATTTGTTTCTTTATGCTGTTTTTACTGACAAAAGGATACACGACACCTGATCAAACGGAATCATTCCTACCCTTCATTGTGCATTTCAAAGTTATATTGTTTTCCGTTTTCTTGTTTCTGTTGGCGTTTTGCTGCGGAATGTATGTCGTTCCTTTGACGGCGTTGATCCGCTTTAAAGCTTCGGAAGCTAATCGCGCCACCGTCTTTGCCGCAACAAACCTGATTAACGCCATCGGTATCGCGTTTATGGCTCTGTTGTTTATCGGACTGCATCATCTGGGCTTCGGTACGGCGGATCTGTTCTTGTTCGCAGCTGTCGCCTGTCTGTTTGTGTCCGTTTATAACTGCTCTGTTCTGCCCGCGGCTTTGTTGCGTTCGATCGCTCAAACGGTGTTGGAATTCTTTTATCGCGTTACGGTTAAAGGCTTGCCCAATTTTCAAGCGGCAGGCAAACGTGTCTTGATTATCGCCAATCATACGTCTTTGTTGGACGGATTGCTGATCGCCGCTTTTATGCCTGAAAAAATCACTTTCGTTATTAAGCCCGAATGGGAAAACAAATGGTTCGCTCGCTTCTTCAGTCTGATGGTGGACGTGTATCCGTTGGACTTGAACAATCCCATGTCGTTGCGTTCCTTGGTCGATTTGATCAAGAAAAATAAAAAAGTCATGATCTTTCCCGAACGCCGCGTCAGCGTGACCGGAGCCTTGATGAAAATTTACGAAGGAGCCGGACTGGTCGCCGAAAAAGCCAATGCCAATATCCTGCCGATCCGCATTAACGGAGCGCAGTATTCAAAGTTGTCTTTGTTGAAAAATAAAGTGCGGACTCAGTATTTCCCGAAAATTACGATGAATATTTTGCCGCCGAAAAAGTTTGACATTGATCCGTCTTGGACGGGACGGCAGCGTTCGCACGAAGTGTCAAATCAGTTGTACGACATGATGGTGGAAATGCTCTACGAGTCTTCCAAAATCAATGAAAATCTGTTCGTTTCTTTGTTAAACGCCGCTAAAATCAACGGAAAAAACCATATCATCGCCGAAGACATCAATCGTAAGCCGATTAAATATAAAACCTTGATTTTAAAGAGCTATGTCTTGGGTAAAGCGATGGAACGTTCTTTCCCCGAAGAAGAAACGTTAGGAATATTGATGCCCAATGTTTTAGCCAACGTTGTCGCTTTCTTCGCGTTGCAAAGCGTTGATAAGGTTCCAGCCATGTTGAACTTTTCCACCGGTGTGGCGCAAGTGTTGTCTTGCGTTAAAACGGTTCAGTTGAAAACGGTTCTGACGTCAAAAAAATTCATTGAAAACGCTCATCTGGAAAAACTTGAATCCGCTTTGAAAGAAAACGGCATTCATATCGTTTATCTGGAAGATTTCGCTCAACAGATCTTATTAACCGATAAATTAAAAGGCGTTCTGGCTTATCTGATGTCGACAAAACCGAAAAACGATGCCGATCATACGGCGGCCGTCATGTTTACTTCGGGATCCGAAGGCATGCCGAAGGCCGTTTTGTTGTCGCATAAGAACTTTCAGGCGAACCGCTATCAGGCGTTAAGCGTGATCGCCTTAACCTCTGCCGATGTATCCTTTAACGCGCTGCCGATGTTTCACGCGTTCGGTCTGGGCGTGGGAACATTGCTGATGATTTTAACGGGGGTCAGAACGTTCTTCTATCCGTCTCCGTTGCATTATCGCATCGTTCCCGAATTGGTCTATGAAACAAATGCCACCGTTTTATGCGGAACGGATACGTTTTTTGCCGGTTACGGCGCAATGGCTCATCCGTATGACTTCTTCGCGTTAAGGTACGCGATCGTGGGCGCTGAAAAACTGAAACCCAGTACGGCGGAATTATGGATGCGCAAATTCGGAATCCGTATTCTTGAAGGCTATGGGGCAACGGAAACCAGTCCGGTGATTTCATTGAATACGCCGATGTATATCCGAGAAGGTTCTGTCGGTCGTTTATTCCCGAAAATGACGGCCAAACTGGAAGAAGTCCCGGGGATTAAAGAAGGCAAGAAACTGCTCGTTTCCGGCGATAATATCATGCAAGGCTATATGTTTGCCGATAATCCGGGGGTTTTGGTTCCTCCGAAAGACGGTTGGCACGATACGGGCGATATCGTGACGATGGATAAAGACGGCTTTATTTTTATTCAGGGAAGGGCAAAACGTTTTGCCAAAATCGGCGGAGAAATGATTTCTTTAACCGCCGTTGAACAGGTCTTGTCAAAGCTTTATCCCGATGCCGTTCAAGGGATCGTTTCCGTACCGGATCCCAAAAAAGGAGAACGACTTGTCTTGATTACGACTAAAGAAAATGCCGATCTGTCGGAAATTCGCGCTTATATCAGAGAACAGGGCTTTAATGAACTGGGGTCTCCGTCTCAGGTGATTTATGTCAAAGAACCGCCCGTACTCGGGTCGGGGAAATTCGATTATGTGACGGCTCAGAAAATAGCCGAAGAACAAGCGGCGTAATCAATCAGCAAAGCCCCCTAAAACAAAAACAACCAAAGCCCCCTGAACGGGGGCTTTGGTTTAGCATTTGTTTTGAATGTATTGGGTCATTTTTTCAACGGCACGATTTTCAATTTGCCGTACCCGTTCGCGCGATATACCCAATTTTTCGCCTAAAGCGTCCAAAGTGTCCGGATTTTCAACCAAGCGTCTGGCGCGAACAATCATTTTTTCCCTTTCGTTTAACCGATCCATTGCCTGTGCCAACAGTTGTAAACGAATATTGCTTTCCTGACGTTCGGCCAAATCGTTTTCGATATTCGTTTCGTCCGTTAAAAAGTCTTGACGTTCGGCATAACCGTCATCAAAAACGGGCGTATTTAAAGAAACGTCTCCGTTTAAGCGCATATCCATGGCCGAAACGTCTTCTTCGGGAACGTTCAAGTCTTTAGATATCTCTTTAATGCTGTCGGAATCCAAAGAAGAATCGCCGTATAACCCCAGTTTCGCTTTGATTTTACGCAAGTTGTAGAATAAGCGCTTTTGTGCCGCGATCGTGCCGATCCGAACCAAAGACCAGGATTTTAAAATAAATTCGTTGACAGCGGCTTTGATCCACCAAACAGCATAGGTGGACAACCGGTTTCCTTTATCGGGTTCAAAGCGTTTCACCGCTTGCATCAAACCGATATTTGCTTCGGAAATCAAGTCTTCCAAAGGCAAACCGTAAAACCGATAAGAAAAAGCAATCTTTGCCGCCAAACGCAAATGAGCGGAAATCAATTTTTTCGCGGCCGTCAAATCTCCGTGGTCGCGAAATCTGCTGGCCAACATATATTCTTCTTCCGCCGATAAGACGGGAATACGCCGTATGGAAGCCAGATAAGATTGTATGCCGTTTTGAACGACAGGCAGTAAAGTTGTTGTTGTCATCGTCATATCCTTTCATAAGCAACATGACATTGCTGTAATTGAAGAACCTCTTTTGAGCATTCTTATCGAAAATGATATTATATGAAAATATATTAAAAAGCAAGTAACAAAAAGATTATTTTGAATAATTCTAAAGTTTTTTATTCTATTGGAAAGTTTTAAAAAAAAATCAACAGGTTGTCACTTAATCAGACGGATCAGTTCTTCCATATAGTTTTGCGCTTTTTGTTTCATATCATCGCTTAAAGGATAATGTTTGGCGATTTCTTCGGTATAAAACAAACCGATCAAATTGACCTGCATGGCATCGTGTAAAACGTTGAAGTATTCGTCAACACTGAGATCTTTTGAGCCGAGCAGGCTGAAAAAAGCGTCTGTTTTTGCCAATTCAATGACGGTTGTTTCGACACGGTCACGTCCTTCCTGCCCTAAAGAGTTACCGTTTTCGTCGGTTAAATCGACTCTTTCCATGATATCGAACATTTGTTTAAAAGCGGGACGGGCTTTTAAAGGCATTTGAGACAAGACGTTTATTTTATCGATATTTTTTTCAATCAATTCCGCAGGCACATTTTCCAGATCGGTTAAGCCGTAGCGTTGATCGAAATCTTTGAGCTTTTGCTGTAATTTTTTTCTGGCTTGTTTGATTTTTTCATGCAGGTTTTCAAAGACGGAAGCTTTTTGAAAAAAGGTCAACAGTTCGGACGCCGCATCCGTTTCAAAAACAATTTTATCGGATAAAAAATCATTTAAAAAAAGATCGGTTTGTTCTTCCAACCGGTTTTGCTGTTCCGCGTCAAAATCGGCGGGATTTTTTTTATACCGTTGGATTTGCGCATATAAATCGGCGATATTATCCATTCGTAACCTGTCTATTTCACTTTACCGGCCGCCGAACGTAACAGAATATCGGCAACTTTTATTTGTTGATCCGTGGCTTGAACTTTGCAGACATTGCCTTGAGCGTCAATACGGTTGCACATGATTTCTTTTGCGGAATTGGCGATTCTATCGGCCTGCTTTTCACCGATCATGCCGACTTTATCTGCCCCGTTGATACCGCCGTTATTCAAACCGTCCGCAGGTCCGTTATATTTGGTCGTTCCGGAGTTGTTTTCCGCTTTAACCGAATGAATGTCATTCCCGTTATAAAGTTTTGCTTCTTGGTTTAATTCCGTTGTTACAATGTTGCGGGCTTCCTGTTCCGACAAAACGCTTTGTAAAGAAGCTTGGCGTTTGGCAGACCAATCTTTGATTTCCTGATCGGATAAATGACAGTCGCCGTTTGCGTCCGGCATGGCGTGCCAATCGGGTAATTGGGTGACTTTGCCGTTTTCGTCAATATGCATGATGGGAACATCAGCGAATTTACCGTCTTCCCGAACAGACATCATCATGATTTTCGATTGAGAATTTTCAATATCTTGTACTTTTACAAACAGCGAAGAGTCTTCAAAAGAATTGTTGATATGATCATTACTGGCAATATTCAGATTAACAGCATGCGTTGTCGGAGAAACCTGTTGAGAATAAGAAACAAAAGTATCTTTTTCAACGGATATCGGGCGCTGATCCGCAGGCGTGCGAATGTCGGACAAGACAGGTTCCGGTGGTGGCGGTTCAATCGTCGGAACCGGCCTTATTTTCGGTATATCTATTTTTGAGATTCGCGGTTCGTCCGGACGTTCCGCCGTAACGACGACTTCGGGCAGGGTGCCGCCCTCGATTGTCGGCGCCGGAGCTTCAACGACGACTTCGGGCAGGGTGCCGCCCTCGATTGTCGGCGCCGGAGCTTGAACGACGACTTCGGGCAGGGTGCCGCCCTCGATTGTCGGCGCCGGAGCTTCAACGACGACTTCGGGCAGGATGCCGCCCTCGATTGTCGGCTCTGTTTGTTGATCCGCAGAAGATCCTTGCATATGAGAAGAAATTTGAGAAACCGCCATCAGTCCCGTCAGATTTCCCGCAAATTCGGCGTATTCTTCTTTTTTGGCTTGTTTCGCCTGTTCTGCAGTTATCTTTCCGCTTTTTAAAGCGGCATTGATGTTATGGATTTTATTGGCGGTCGTCGTCGCCATCATTCCGCCGACAGCGGCTTGTCTGGTTGTGGAAATAACAGCGGCGGCAACTTGATTTTCTACAACGCCGGCCGTAATTCCGGCCGAGGACAGACCGACAGAAACGGCGGCCATTCCTACGGCCATTTTGTTTTTGGAGGCAAAATCAGAAAAACCGTTGACTTCCCCGTTTTGTCTTGCCTGTTCTGCCTGAGACAACAACCCTCCGACGGCACGAACGGCATTAACGGCGGCATAAGCGGTGGCGACTTCGGCTCCGGCAACGGCTAAACCGACTCCGATCGCCGTACCGATAACGGCTCCTTTGGCATATTTATAGGCGGCTCCGTGCTTCTGGGTCATTTTCTGATCCCATTCTTTGACGGTCTTGACAACCTTGTCCAAAGCAGGAACGCTTTTGACTTTTTGTTTAACCCGATTGCACAAGTTCATATACTTGCGCCCCGCTGCCGCAGCGTAGGTGTCCAACGTATTCGCGGATAACTTGATTGTCGGTTGTTGATCTAAAGAAGCCGTCGTCATTTTCATCTCCGTCCATAAGACCATATGAAACAGAATAGCAAAAAAAGCTTTTTTTTGTCTATTCTTTTTTGGAATTTAGCAAAAGTGTCATAAAAGCTTAAGCATCTTTGTTAAAAACGCGAGACAGCAACATATACAGTCTTCCGGCTTCCGATCCCAACAAGATTCCCGTCAGCACGTCGGCGCGTTCATTTTCCTGAGCGCGAGCCAAAACGGAATCAAATTCGGCGACATATCGGGAAACGCATTCTCTGAATTCCGCGTTTTCGGTGAATAATTCCGTCATCTTGCGAACTTGATGTTTGTCGATAACGCGAGATAAATGGCGAATAAAGGCGCTTCTGTCTCCGGAATAGTAACGTTTCCACAGATCTTCTTCCACGTTCGGCGTATAAATGCGAGCGATATCCACTCCTAAAGACTGTAGTTTTTCAATAATAAAAGAGGTTTCACGCATAAAGCGTTCCGTATCGGCTTGTTCTTTTTTCTTGTCCAATGCGGAAATATATTCTTCGGCTGATCGAGAGGCTGAAATTAAAGACTGAACTTGTCGGTTGAACGCTCCGCCCAGTTTGATGGATTGCGCGGAAATCTTTTCTCCGGATTCTTGAATTTCTTTGGCGTTGTCCCGCATGACGGTCAATAGATCCTGCAAACGTTTCAAAGCGTCTTCCGCCGCAATGGACAGTAAATCCGATTGATCGACAAATTGTTCTCCGGATTTGCGAACTTCTACCGCGATACGTTCCGAATTTCCCGCCACTTCGCTGATCATGGCGCGTAAACGCTGGCCGGCCAAATCAATCTGAATGACGCTTTTGTTCGACATTTCTTCAAATTCTTTGCCAATCTGCTGAACGGTTTCATTTAATGATTTGACCCGTGATCCTGCGTCTTCCGCCGTTTTGTTAAAATCAACGGCTCTTTCGCGCATGACAACGCTGAAATTTTTGACGGCTTTCTGCGCTTCTTCGGAAATGCGGGTCAATTGATGAGACTGAACCAAAAAGGTTTCTCCCGTTGTCTCGATCTGTTCTCGTGCGATCTCTCCGGCGGCTTCAATTTTGTTCGCTTGAGCCGAAAATTCACTGCCGGCGTTGTTTAAACCGTTGATTACTTGATCCGTCATATCGGAAAGTTGTTGCGCTTTTTCTTCCAAAAACTTCGCCGCTGTCTGCGAGCGCGACAAACTGTCTTCTGCCGCCTTTGACGCTTCTTCGTTTCTGCGCCGTAAATTTTCGCCCATGGCATCTAATTCAAAGCCGATCCGTGAAGATGCCCCTAATAAATCGTTCGTGTTTTTGCGTACGGCTTCGTTAATATTGCGAATGTGCGTCATTACGTCTTCCGCCGCTTCTTTTAAGTAATTGATTTGATTGCTTAAAGAAGCCTCGCTCATACGTGATTGCGTCGCAACGATATTAGCCACGTCTCCTAAATCAATGATATGACGCTGCATTGAATCACGTATCATGACGGCTTGTTGTGTCGATTTCGAAGATTGTTTCTGCAAACTGTCGGTCTGTTCTTCGATTTCACCTTGCAGGGCAGTTATGCGTTGAATCAGATCATCTGCGGATTGCTTGAATTCGTTTTCTTTCGCTTCTAACGAATTGACGCAATCAATGCTACGGCTGCAGGATTCCTGAGACGTCGAAGATAATTTCTGAGCGGCTTGCAGTATTATGTCGCTTGTTTCCGATATCTTGGTTTTGGCCGTTTCGCTTAAAGCCGTCAGGTTCTCTGTTTGACGCGTCAAGGCCGTTCCTACCGTTTCCAATTGCGATACCGTCATTTCCGAAGCGTTCGTCAATTCTTTTGTTTGAACGCTTAATCCTTCCTCAATTAAATGAATGCGGGAAACCAGACGCTCCAAATCTTTGTCCGCCTGTTCGGATTGTTCTCGCAACATGGCGCCTACTTGTGCGCTTTGTTCAACCAACTTGTCTGAAACGTTTGATAAGGTCATGTTCTGACGATTGAAGAGTGTTTCGACTTTCTCTGATTGTTCCGCCAACTGAACCGAAGCGGTTTGCGTGCTGTCAATCATGTTTTGTGCGTCTTCGGTCAATTTTCTGAATTGTTCGTCAATTTGTTGAACGGCTTTTTCCGAACGTGATTTTATTAACTCGGACGAAATATCCATCTGTGTCGTCTGGCGTGTGATTTCGGCGCTGAGCTCTTCGGCGTAAGTCGATATCTTCTGTGCCGCGGCATCCAATAGTGTTTTATGACGTTCCAGTTCCTCGCGCAAAGTGTTGTTGGCGATTACCGTACGTTGGGAAGATAAATCCAACGCATTGATTTTATTTGTTAATGATGTGTCGATGTCGCTGATCCGGTCTGTGATTTTTGCTGATTGGTTGAGAGTGTCCTCCAGTAGTCTTGACAATCGAACCACCGCTTCGGCCGCTTGGGTGTCCAGTAATTCCGCTATGCCCGTTAAATCGTCGGCTTGTTCTTTCAAAGATTTTTTGGTTTCTTCCAATTTAACGGAAGCGTTGGAAATATACTTTTGCTGTTGCGCCAAAGAGGTCTCCGTTACAATCGCTTGAGAAACCAAAGCGCCGGTTAAATCGGACAATTGTCCGGACTGTTTAAGCAGTTTCTGATATATTGTGTCGGATTTTCCTTCCGTATCTTCGATGCTTTCTGCCGTTTCTTGGATTCCCTTTTCAATCGCGGACTGTATTTGTAAAATTTTTTCTGATGCCTCATCTAATGCCGATGTCAGTTTCTGGGTATGTTCGTTTAAAGAGCCGGAAATCCATTCCGCTTTGGAATGTAAAGAGTTGACAGCGATGTTTAAATGATCGGTTTTATCGGAGATTTTTTCATCAACGGAGGATATTTCTTCGCACGCTTTGCTTCCCGCCAGCTCGATTTGTTGCGCTTTTTGTTCCAAAGAATTGGATACGGTCGAAATGTGTTCGACTGCTGTCGTTGATGCCGAGTTGATTTCATTGATATAAGTATCCAACGTCGTTTCGATCGTTTTGAATCGAGCGATGATTTTTTCTGCTTCCTGATCCAGCAGTGCGTTTTGTTCCTTGAATGTTGTCTGAAGCTTTTCCGAAGTTTGAGTTAACAGGGCGTCTTTATCGGAAATAACATTGTTTTGTTGTTCAAATACTTCTTCCAAAGTCGCGATGCGGCGCTCTAATCCGGTCAACATTTTTTCAGTGTTGATACGAGCCGTTTCAGCCGTTTCCTTCAATAGTGTCGTTTGTTCTTCCAGATCGACCGTTGTCGCCGATACGTTATCATAGACTTCTTTGCCGCAATTCGCAATCAGATCCATCTGTTTTTCAAGATCTTGCCTTATTTTAACGGACTGTTCGTCCAAAATGTCGTAAATATCGTTTCCCGCTTGAACGATTGTTCGTGTCTGTTCCGTTAAAGCGGCTGTCGCGGAGGCCGTTTGGCGGGTCAATATATCACAGGCGTTTTCCGCCGCATGATGCAGCAAAGTGTTTTGTTCGCGCAATTCCGTCGATAAATGAAGTGTTTTATCGATCAGATCGTCTCCGGTTTTTTGCAAAGAATTCATGTCGTTCTGTAATGAGGCGGAAACAGCGGACAATGTTTCATTTGTTCGTTGTACCGCAGTTTCGACAACGCTCAAATTTTTTTCCAACAGTTCAATGCTTGATATCGTTTGATTGTCCACCAACGTCGTGCATGAGTTGAGCTCTTCGGTCTGATCTTTGATCTTTTGAGCGGATGTTTCGATCTTTTCTTCTAAAAGTCGACCGACCTCGGCCAAATCGTTGATTTGTTCGTTTAAAGTCGTTCCGGCAAGAGTGGTGCTTTCTTTTAACTGCGTGTAAACGGTGTTCAAATCCGCCGTCTGTTGACGGATATCGTCCAACAAAGATTTGACATACAGTTTGTTTTTGGCGTTCGGATGCATAAATTCCCAAATATAAGCTCGTAATTTGTCGGCTTCTTTGACATACTTTCTTTGAGATGAAAAATATGTCGCGGCGATCCAAATAAAAGCAAATGGAGATAAGGCTCCGGCAATAAAGCTCATAAATTCAGGCGGTGTCATTTCAAAACGCGCATCCCACCAACCGGTCGCAAAAAAATAGTCGGCAACGATGATCCCCCAGATGATACTGAGGATTAAACCGGCGATGATACTGAAATCTTCGTACCATTTAGGAAGTTTGTTTTCGGTTTCCTGTTGCGAAAATAACATTCTGCCTTTTTCGGAAAAAGAATCTCTGTTGTTTTCTAAATCGGTATCATGCGCCATTTTTATTTCCTGCCTGCTTTTTAGAATCAAAATTCTTTACAAGAGAATCACGTAAAATGTCTTTGTCGTCAAGGATTCTATTGACAATATTTGCTATCCGTTTAAAAAGCTTTATATAAAAAAAAAGTTAACTGCAAGTGAAGTGGACGACGATGACGGAAAAAACAAAATATTATCCCGAAGTTCAGGCCAAAGCCGATTTTCCGGCTTTGGAACAGGAAATCCTGAATTATTGGCGTACGGACGATACGTTTAAAAAGTCCGTTGCCAAACGAGACGCCGGTGAAAAAGGATCAAACGAATACGTGTTTTACGACGGTCCTCCGTTTGCCAACGGTTTGCCGCATTACGGGCACTTGGTGACGGGGTACGTCAAAGATATCATTCCGCGTTATCAGACAATGCGCGGGCATCGTGTCGAACGTCGTTTCGGTTGGGACTGTCACGGGTTGCCCGCCGAAATGGATACCGAAAAATTTCTGGGCATTTCGGGGCGCGCCGCCATTTCCAAATTCGGAATCGGCAAGTTCAACGAAACGTGTCGCGAACGCGTTCTGATGTACACGAACGAATGGGAACAAACCGTTACCCGTCAGGCGCGTTGGGTCGCTTTCGATAACGATTACAAGACAATGGATCTGCCGTATATGGAATCCATTATCTGGGCGTTTAAAGAACTGTATAAAAAAGGATTGATGTACGAAGGCGTCCGTATTCTTCCCTACAGTTGGGCGGCCGAAACGCCGGTATCGAACTTTGAAACGCGTATGGACAATTCTTATCGCGAACGCGAAGATCCGTCCGTTACCGTGATGTTCAAGCTTGATCCGGTCGAAGGCGAAACAAAGCCGGTAAAAGTTTTGGCGTGGACGACAACGCCTTGGACGTTGCCTTCGAATTTGGCGTTGTGCGTTAATAAAGAAATCGATTACGATTTTTATGAAGAAGACGGTATTCAATATGTCATCGCTTCGGCTTTGACCGGAAAATACAAACGCGAACTGGCCAAAGCGGAAAAAATCAAAACCGTCAAAGGGGCGGAACTGGTCGGACGGACGTATGAACCGTTGTTTGATTATTTCAAAGGAACGCCGAATTGTTTTCAAATCATTCAGGCCGATTACGTTTCAACCGAAGACGGAACGGGGATCGTTCATATCGCGCCGGGTTTCGGTGAAGACGATATGATCGCCTGTCAGCCGTACAACATTCCGGTGATTTGTCCGGTTGACGGCAAAGGGTGCTTTACCAAAGAAGTCCCCGACTATGAAGGTTTGCAGGTGTTTGAGGCCAACGAACCGATCATCAAACGGTTAAAGGCGGAAGGAAAGCTTGTGCGCAAAGAAATGTACAAGCACAATTATCCGCATTGTTGGCGCACGGACACGCCGTTGATTTACAAAGCGATTAACAGCTGGTTCGTCAAAGTGACGGATTTCCGTGACCGTATGGTCGCAAACAATCAGACGATCAACTGGATTCCCGAACACGTGAAAAACGGGGCGATGGGAATGTGGTTGGAAGGCGCGCGCGATTGGTCGATTTCCAGAAACCGTTTCTGGGGGACGCCGATTCCGGTTTGGAAATCGGACGATCCGAAGTATCCGCGTGTTGACGTCTACGGTTCGATCGCGGAACTGGAAAAGGATTTCGGCGTGAAAGTGACGGATTTGCATCGTCCGTTCATTGATACGCTGGTGCGTCCGAATCCGGACGATCCGACCGGAAAATCCATGATGCGCCGTGTCGAAGACGTATTGGATTGCTGGTTTGAATCGGGATCCATGCCGTTTGCGCAAGTACACTATCCGTTTGAAAACAAGGAATGGTTTGAAAATCATTCTCCGGCGGACTTCATTGTCGAATATTTGGCTCAGACAAGAGGTTGGTTCTATACTTTGATGGTCATGAGCACGGCTTTGTTTGATCGCGCGCCGTTTAAGACGTGTCTGTGTCACGGCGTCGTGCTTGATGAAAATCAGCAAAAGCTTTCCAAGCGTTTGCGCAATTATCCGGATCCTTCGGACGTGTTTAACACGTTGGGATCGGACGCGTTGCGTTGGTTCCTGGTTTCTTCGCCGATTTTACGCGGCGGAAACCTGTCGATCGATCGTGAAGGAAAAGAAATCGCGAAGTCTTCCAGAAAAGCTTTGATTCCGTTGTGGAACGCTTTCTATTTCTTTACGTTGTACGCCAACGCCGAAGGATTGAAAGCGAACTTTACGACAACGGCCAAAGACGTTCTTGACCGTTATATTCTGGCAAAGACGCGGGATCTGGTGAAAAACCTGACCGAAGAACTTGATGCGTGCGACATCGTTTCGGCGTGTGCCGATGTTTCGGATTTCTTGGAATTGATGAACAACTGGTATATCCGCCGTTCTCGCGCAAGGTTCTGGGACGTTGCAAACGGACAGGAAGCTTTTGATGTTTTGTACACGGTTTTGGTGACGTTGGTCAAAGCCGCTGCTCCTTTAATGCCGTTGACGTGCGAATACATCTATCGGGCGTTGACAGGAGAAGAAAGCGTTCATTTGACGGATTATCCCGATTATAAAATCTTTGAAGCAGATGAAAAGCTGGTTGCCGACATGGACTTTGTCCGCGCGATCTGCTCTACGGCGAAATCGGTGCGTGAAGATCACAAATTGCGTAACCGTTTGCCGTTGGCGTCCATGACGGTGGCCGGAAACAACGCCGCACGTCTGGCGGATTATGTCGAATTGATCAAAGACGAAGTCAATGTCAAAGAAGTTGTCTTCGGACAAGACGTGACCGATCTGGCGGACAAGACGTTATACATCATTACACCGTTGGTCGGGAAACGTTTGGGACGGTTTATGAAAGATATTCTGGCGGCGTCCAAAACCAACGAATGGGCGGCGAATGATGACGGTACGTTGTCGATTGCCGGACAGACGTTGTTACCCGAAGAATTCGAATTGCGTTTGGTTTTGAAAGACGGCAACGCCGGTCAGGCTTTGCCGGATAACACGGCGGTGGTCGTGTTAGATGTTGAATTGCGTCCGGAATTGGAACGCGAAGGTATCGCCCGCGACTTCGTCCGTCTGGTTCAACAAAAACGCAAAGACAGCGGATTTGATGTTTCCGACAGAATAGTCGTTGAATATGCTTCTGAATCTCCTGTTGTTTTGGAAGCGTTGAAAGAAAACAAAGACTATATCTGTGAACAGGTCTTGGCCGTCGCTTTTGACGAACAATCTGGTATTGACGTCCCGGCCGAAGAAGTCGGAGAAGCAACCGTTCTCTTTAAAATTGAAAAAAGATGACCTTTTGAAATGCCAGCAAAGTATTTTATTTTTGTGAAAAGAAAAACCCTCTGCTTCCCAGAGGGTTTTTTCTGATGCTCGCGCATTTAAGCGTCCTCACCTTCCGTATCGATTTCACAACAACAACTGTTGTTCTTCGCGACGGCTTTATAACCCGATTTGCAAACAACCCTTTCGCAAATACCGACACATGAATTACCGGATTGATAATAGAGGTCGTTACAAGAAAAAGTAGTCCCGTTGGAACATGAGGCATTTGTCGGACAGGATACACATTTCCCGTTGTTCAGATAATATCCCGGTCGACAGGAAATGCATTTTTCCGTGGACGTATTGCATTGAGAACAATTTGCGGTGCAGTTCTTTTCTTCGTTGCTCTCTGATTTATCGTTTTCTGTCTTAACAATCTTGAGGGAAGAAGAATTATTCCCTTTCTGTTTCAGTGTGTCGGCAGAAGTAACAGAGTAGCTTGTTTTGGGAAACGAAGCCGCTTGTGGGGCTGAGCCTATCGGGGAACAGACGGCTAAAGCTAAAAGAGTATATAATTTTTTCACGATTTTTTTCTCCTTGTTTTATACAACGGTGCTCTTTTGTCGCTTCGGAAGATCCGTTCGGACAAATGTTTACGGTGTGTTTTTATTGATAACGGGGGTATAAGAAAGCGATTCTCATTGTGATTTTCTGAAATGTCGGAGTAGGACAATTTATTGTTTTTTTCAAAAGTCGGATTGAATTTTCTGAGGCTGATTGACAATGGGCTTGCCGCCGTTTTTCATCGTTGTCATGGGATCTTAAAGGATGATTTTTTGTTAAGATCGACATTTGGATCCCTGTTGTCGGCGCGTATGGAAAAGAAATCAGGTTTGGATTCCGGCGCAAAATGCCGCAACGCGCGTAGTCATTTTTTGACGGTGAAAGGCGAAAAACAGAACGCTTGTTTTTAAGTGACATCGCCATATTTGTTCTGCCGAACGTAAACAAAAAAAAGAATACGATAACGGCGCTTAATTTTATTGCCATGAAAATTTTCTTAGAAAGGTGTAAATTGCCAACTTTTTTTACTATAAAACAAAAATAAAAATTTTTCTATAAAAAGCATTTGCAACAAGACCTTATTAAAACGGTTCGTTAATTAAAGAAACTAAAAAAACCCTCTGCTTGCAGAGGGTTTTTGAACGGTTGATTTCTTATAAGACGGGCTTTACATCCCAAATGTCCTTGGCGTATTCCGCAATGGTGCGGTCGGACGAAAACTTTCCGGAATGAGCAATATTTAAAATGGCTTTTTTGCCCCAAGACGCCTTGTTCAGGAAGTCTTTTCCGACTTTGGCCTGAATGTCGATGTACGAACCGACATCTGCCAACAGCAAATAGTAGTCGGATGTCATAATGTTCTGGAAAATCGGTTTGAAAATGCCCGGTTCTCCCGGTGAGAACATATTGGATGACAAAGCGTCCATAACCCGACGAATACGTGTGTCCGAATTATACAAATCCCAAGGTTTATGAGATCCTTCTTCGTGGATCTTTTTGACTTCCGGCGTCGTCAATCCGAATAAATAGAAGTTTTCTTCACCGACTTCTTCTCGGATTTCAACGTTTGCGCCGTCTAAAGTTCCGACAGTTAACGCTCCGTTTAACATGAATTTCATGTTGCCGGTTCCCGAAGCTTCAAATCCGGCCGTCGAGATTTGTTCGGAAACATCTGCCGCCGGAAATACCCGTTCCGCAATCGATACTTTGTAATCCGGAATAAAGACGACTTTCATCTGGTCTTTGACGCGCGGGTCATTGTTGATGACTTTGGACAGATTGTTAAACAGTTTGATCACCAGTTTTGCAAAATCATACGAAGGAGCCGCTTTTCCGCCCAAAATAAACGTGCGCGGTGAAGGCAAAGCAAAACCGTCTTCGGTGATTTGCAAATAGTTATAAATGATGTTTAACGCGTTTAACAACTGGCGTTTGTATTCGTGCATACGTTTGACTTGAACATCAAACAAAGAATCCGTATCTACCGTATTCCCCGTCGTATTCAGAATAATCGAAGCCAATTTTTCTTTATTGTTCTTTTTAATCTGGAAGAAAGAACGGACAAATTCGGAATCCGTCGCGAAAGGAGCGATTTTTTCCAGTTGATCCAAATGCGTGATCCATTCGCGTCCGATTTTTGAAGAAATCAGATCCGACAATTCGGGGTTGGCGCTTAGCAACCAACGACGCGGCGTAATACCGTTTGTTTTGTTGTTAAAGCGTTCCGGCCACATTTCATAAAAATCGGGAGCCAAATTCTTTTTGACCAACTCGGAGTGAATAGCCGCAACACCGTTGATCGAATGAGAACCGACAATCGCCAGATTGCCCATACGAACCTTTTTGGTGTCGCCTTCTTCGATAATCGACATCCGCGACATTTTTCCGATGTCACCGGGATATTTCTGAGCAACCTTTTTCATCAGGCGGTCATTGATATCGTAGATGATCGCTAAGTGACGGGGCACAACTTTTTCCAACAAAGAAACAGACCAACGTTCCAAAGCTTCGGGCAACAACGTGTGGTTTGTGTAACCCATTGTTTTTTCCGTGATTTCCCAAGCCGTATCCCAATCCAAACCGTGAATGTCCATTAAGACGCGCATCAGTTCGGGGATGGCCAGTGTCGGGTGTGTGTCGTTCAGCTGAATGGCCGCTTTTTTCGGGAAATCGCGCAAATCCGTGTTTGTTTCCAAGAAACGGCGCATAATGTCGCTGATTGCACAGGAAACAAAGAAATATTGTTGAACCAGACGCAACTCCTTACCGGCTTCGACGGCGTCGGACGGATAGAGAACTTTGGAAATTGTTTCGGATTTGATTTTCTTTTCAACGGCTTTGATGTAACCGCCTTCATTAAAAGTTTTAATATCTAATTCGCTGGAAGAGCGGGCGGAAAACAAACGTAAATAGTTGACCGTCTTTCCGTTATAACCGACGATCGGCATATCGTAGGGAACGCCAACGATAGTTTCTGTGTCAACCCAATGAGGACGACGCTCGCCGTTGACTTCTTCATAAACAACGCGACCGTAGATCGGCACGTTGCAAGCGCGGTCGGCACGTTCAATCTGCCACGGCGAAGAACGTTCCATCCAAGAATCCGCCAATTCTTTTTGATAACCGTTTTCGAATACCTGCTTGAACAAACCGAACTGGTAATTCAGGCCGTAACCGTATCCGGGCAAGCCCAGTGTCGCCATGGAATCAATAAAGCAGGCGGCCAAGCGTCCCAGCCCCCCGTTGCCCAAAGCCGGATCGTATTCACAATCGATCACGTCGCGCAAGGGGATCGGATTATCCAGCTTGACCTGATCCAATAAATCATGGATTCCCAAATTGTCCAGATTGTTGACTAAAGAGCGACCCAATAAATACTCAACGGACAAATAATAAATGCGTTTCGGATTTTCTTGAGCGTATCTGCTTGCCGTAGCATACATACGATCGGCGGCAATTTCACGTACGGCCAAAGCCAAAGCCGTGAATAAATCTTCTTTGGAAGCTTCGCACACCTGCTTGCATAAAGAATATTTCATCAGGCGTTCAATTTTTTCGGCAATCATTTCCGCCGTTACTTTCGGCAGTTCCGGTAATTTGCTTTGAGTTGTCTTGTTCGTCACTTTCCTGATCCTCATGTAGTAAATTGTCTAAGCGGTTGCATAGCATAAATTACAAAGTAAGGTAAAGAAAAAATGAAAAATCGGAGGATTTTTTTTTGGTTGAAAAATAAAATTAAGAAGAATAAAAGGATTTTGCAAACTTTTATCAAAAAAACTTGCCGTTCTGTCTAAAAAGATGGTATAAAGTAAAGTAAATTTTTCAGATTTGCGCATTAGGTTTTTTATGGATAAAGAAAACGAGATGAAGCAAGCCAAAGCATGGCTTTACGAAAACGCCGATGCAGTGGCTCAATGGGCTGTTCAAACAACCGCGGATTTGACGCGTTCCGGCGCATTTTATACCGAAGATCAACTTTATACGGCGTTGGAAGATACTTTGCCGCTTTTGTCGCAGCGGCATACCGGACTGAATTTTTCCGCTTTGCCGGAAAGCGAAACGGCCAAACACATGATTGTCGCCAATACAACGCAAGCGGTTATAAAAAATTCTCTGTCCAGAGATTTCGAAACGTTTCACGGTGTCGAAACACGTTATACAACCGATGAGCTGTTGGCGGCGGAACAGCAGATTTTTGTCCAAGCTGCCGAATTGACCGCCAAACCGACAAACGGACAACCTTATGCAGATGTTAAAGAGATTAAAGAGGCGGTGGGACAATTGGTCAATATCGTCGATGTGGGGGCAAATCATGCTTTTGATATGCCGCCGGAATATCTGACGGTCTTTGATGATTTTCTAAAGCCGGGAAATTTGCGCATCGCCAACGGACCGCCGGGGTCCGGAAAGTCAACGTTGGCACAGGGGCTGTACTTTGCTTTAAGTAAGGACGCAGTCGAAAACGGTTATCCTGTCCCCGATTTTTATGCCTGTGCTCCGTCTCAAAAAGCCGCGGCGGATATCGTTAACGACATGAACACAATGAGAGAATATTGTTTTTGCGGTGGCGCGGAAGACATCGCGGAAAAGATGACTCCCGTTCAAGGGGCGGCTTCTTTGGAAAATATGATCGAAAATCTGAATGCCGGTAAAATAAAAAAAGGATCTGTTCTGGTCATAGATGAAGCCGGATTGATGGGGGCAAAGCAGACGGCTGCTTTGCTGACGGCCGCAAATAAAAGCGGCATTCGACTGTTCATGATGGGGGATAACCTGCAGATCCCCCCGAAAATGGCCGGAAACGGTTTTGATCAGTTGTTGCAAAATAAAGACGCCTTGGGGGTGGACGCTTGCGAGCTCAGAGTTGTTCTGCGTCAGAAAACAAAAGGAGAATCCCAGTGGACGATTGATATTCGGGAAGATAAGGTTTTACAGGCGCTTCAAGGATATGCCGCCAGACGTTATACGGGATATTTCTTTGACGAATCGAAACAATTGAACGTGTCGTACACGGATCGGGGAGAACAAGGGGATCCCGGTTTGCAAATGCAAAAAGACAAAGAAGCGGTTTATGAACGGCTGACCAAAGATTTTATCCGTTATCGTCGCGAATGTCCGGCGGGATCCTATGTCGTCATGGGAACGGATGAAAATTCGGCGCATGATTTGAATTTATTTATGCGTCGTGCAATGATTGCGGACGGTTTGATCCGTGATGTTAAAAATTATGGCTCTTCGGATCAGCCTTTTTTTATCGGTAATGGAGCCACTCCCATTTTGAAAGCCCCTCTTCCCCTAAAAGGCTCGCAACGTCATCT
>CALXTY010000016.1 GCA_944391535.1 uncultured Alphaproteobacteria bacterium | reverse complement strand
CACGCGTACGAAAATGCGCAGGGAGTATCTGGGCTTTGTGTATCAGAACCATAATCTTCAACCGGAATTCAATGCCTTGGAAAACGTGATGATTCCGCAGATGATCGCCGGTAAAAAGAAAAAAGAGGCCGCCGAATACGCCGCCTTTTTATTGGAAAAAATGAAACTGAAAGACCGCATGAAACACCGTCCGGCGCAGTTGTCCGGCGGGGAAGCTCAACGCGTCGCGATCGCCAGAGCTCTGGCTAACAAGCCTCATATGCTTTTGGCGGACGAACCGACGGGAAATCTGGATCCGATGACCTCAGAATCCGTTTTTGGCGTTTTGGTTGACGTTGTGCGCGAAACGGGACTGTCCGCTTTGATCGCAACGCATAATCCGGAACTGGCGGATCGTATGGATCGAAAGATCGCTTTGCGCGACGGTAAACTCGAAGAACTCGATACGCTGGGAATGAGCGGGCGTATCGCTTTTAAACAACGCTTTGTCGAAGTGTGATGAATGGCTCAGGATACGGTTTTATCGGCTTTGCCTCTTGCGGATTTTGTGCATTTGCGTGTGCATACCGCGTATTCTTTGTTGGAAGGCGCCGTTAAAGTAAAAAAATTAATCGAACTGTGCGAAAAATACCGTATGCCGGCAGTCGCCATGACGGATACGAACAATTTGTTCGGCGCGTTTGAAATGTCAACGGAATGTGCGGCTCACGGCATACAGCCGATTATCGGCACGCAGTTGGTCGTTGATATGGAAGTTGAGGAGAAGCGTTTTTCGTCCAAAGATCCCGATGCCGGCATTGATGATATTGTGGTGTTAGCTCAAAACGAAAAAGGGTACGCCAACCTGCGTATGTTGTCCGAACAGGCGTATATGTTTACGCCCGATGATGAAAAGCCTCATGTTGCATTCAGCGCGCTAAAGAAATATGCGGACGGTCTGATTTGTCTGACAGGCGGCGCAAAAGGGGCTGTCGGACGTATGATTTTGGAGGGGAAGCCTGAGAAGGCGATCGAAATTTTAAAACGTTTGATGTCAGCTTTTCCGAAACGGCTGTATATGGAAATTCAGCGACACGGGACACAAGAAGAAAATCTGACAGAACCGGACTTTTTGGAAATGGCGTATAAGTACGACATTCCGTTAGTGGCAACCAATGAAGTGTTCTTCACCGATCCCGATATGTTCGAAGCGCATGACGCTTTGATCTGCATAAAAGAAAAAACGCACGTGATCGTTAATGAAAGACGTCGGTTGACACCGGAACACTACTTTAAGTCTCCGGAAGAAATGAAAAAGCTTTTCGAAGATCTGCCCGAAGCGATCGAAAACACGCTGGTTATCGCGAAACGATGCGGTTTTATGGTTGAAAAGCAACCTCCGGCTTTGCCGCGTTATCCCGATTGCGGCGATAAGACGGAAGCCGAAGTCTTGCAGGAACGCGCCAGAGCCGGTTTGGAAAAACGCCTGAACGTTCACGTCTTTAAAGAAGGAATGAGCCAAGAACAAAAAGACGCTTTGCGCGCACAATACACGCAACGTCTTGAATATGAACTGGGCGTGATCATACAAATGGATTTCCCGGGATATTTTCTGATCGTTTCCGACTTTATTCAATGGTCGAAGGCGCACGGCATTCCTGTCGGTCCGGGACGCGGATCCGGAGCGGGATCGGTTGTGGCCTGGTCTTTGACGATTACGGATTTGGATCCGTTGCGCTTTCATTTGCTGTTTGAACGCTTTTTAAATCCGGAACGCGTCAATATGCCCGATTTTGACGTGGACTTTTGTCAGGACAGGCGCGGGGAAACGATCAGCTATGTGCGTGAAAAATACGGTCATGAACGGGTCGCGCAAATCATCACGTTCGGTAAATTGCAGGCAAAAGCGGTGATTCGCGATGTCGGACGCGTTTTGCAAATGGATTTCATCGCCGATAAACTGGCGCGGTTGGTACCGGCAAAACCGGGGACGACTTTGGCGGAAGCGTTCAATGTCGAACCTGAATTTGACAAACAAAGAAAAAGCGATCCCCGTGTCGAACAGTTATTGGATATTGCCGTTAAACTTGAAGGGCTATACAGAAACGCTTCGACGCATGCGGCCGGCGTGGTTGTCGGACAAAAGCCGTTGAACCAGATTGTTCCGATTTACCGCGATTTAAGCGGGGATTCTGATTTGCCCGTGACGCAATACAATATGAAATTCGTTGAATCAACGGGATTGGTGAAGTTTGACTTTTTGGGTTTAAAGACGCTGACCGTGATTGCCGAAGCGGTCAAAATGGTGCGCAATCGCGATATAGATCTGAATATTTCCGAAATATCTTTGGAAGATAAAGAGACATTCGAATTGTTGCATCAAGCTGAAACGGACGGCGTATTCCAGCTTGAAAGCGGCGGAATGCGCAAGACGTTGCGCGATATGCAACCGGATTCTTTGGAAGATTTGATCGCTTTGGTTTCCTTGTATCGTCCCGGGCCCATGGATAACATTCCCAGTTATATTGATCGTAAGCATGGTAAAGAAAAGCCTGACTATATGCATCCGATGCTGGAAGATATTTTAAAAGAAACGTACGGCATTATGATTTATCAGGAACAGGTGATGCAGATTGCGCAAAAAATGGCGGGCTATACGCTGGGCGCCGCAGATTTGTTGCGCCGCGCCATGGGTAAAAAGAAAAAAGAAGAAATGGAATTGCAGGAAGCCGTTTTTATTGAGGGGGCAACCAAAAACGGTGTCGATCCGGCAAAAGCCAAAAGTATTTTTGCGCGTATGGCTAAGTTTGCGGAATACGGCTTTAATAAATCTCATGCGGCGGCGTATGCTTTGATCGCTTATCAGACGGCTTATTTAAAAGCGCATTATCCGGTAGAGTTTATGGCGGCGACCATGACGTACGATATGCAAAATACGGATAAATTGGCTTTGTATAAAAAAGAATTGGGGCGTTTGGGGATAACATTGTTGCCGCCGGACGTTAACCATTCATATGTTTCATTTACAGTTGAAAACGGATCGGTGCGTTACGCGTTGATGGCGGTTAAGGGATCGGGAGAAGGCTCCGCCAAAGTGGTTGTCGAAGATCGGGCAAAGAACGGTCCGTATAAATCGATGACAGACTTTATCCGTAGAATGGGATCCACTTGCTTTGATAAGAAGAGCTTTGAAACATGGATCAAAGCGGGTGCTTTTGATTGTTTGGAAACGAACAGAGGACTGTTGCACGCGAATTTGGATATGATGATGAAACATATCCGTGCGGCGGGTGAAGAAAAGAGAAGTTCTCAAATTAATTTATTCGGAACCGCCGTCACCGAAAAACAAATCGAATTGATTCCGTCTCCATCATGGACATCTGATGAGAAATTGAAAATGGAATCTTCTGTGATCGGATTTTATTTGTCGGCGCATCCGTTGGATCGCTATGGAAAAAGCTTGGAACGATTGCGCGTGATGACATATTCGGAAACGGTTCGCGGTGTGGCCAAAGCCGGATCGTTACGGGCGAAATTGGCCGTGACGGTGACCTCTGTTAAAGAAAGAATGAGTAAGAAAGGATCAAAATATGCATTTGTTTCGGCTTCGGATACTTCAGGCAGTTTTGAATTTACCGTTTTTTCAGAAGGATTGACTCATTATCGAGATTTGTTAAAGTCGGGGCAGCCACTGTTGATTACGGTAAATGCGGCAAAAGAAGATGGAAGTGATGAACCGCGCATGATTTTGCAACATACGGAAGTGTTGGATGATGTGATATCTCAAACAGCGGGGGGAATCATGATTATGATAAACGATGTTCAAGCCATTGAGCCGGTTAAAAATATCATTGATCATTTAACCCCGGGGCGTAGTCGCATTTTGATTGTTACCTTGGTTGATAAATGGGCGGTGGAAATTGTTTGTGAAAAAACATATACTTTGACAGCGGATGTCTTATCCTCTTTGCCAAAAATACAAGGTGTTTCGGAGATTAAAGAAATATAATGAGCAATTCAGTAACGACATTTTTATTTATAAAACCGACGCTTGCTTTTGCATGTAACGTCAAACGATTGATTCATTTAATGTTTGTTCCGTTCACAATGATTTTTATGGTTTTGTTGCTAGAAAGTCGATTTCCGTTGTTTTATTTGGCTCAAACAGCCGAGATTAAGATGGAAATTAATTTATATATGCTTTTTTTTATAGGTTTTTCTTTTTTATTTGTTGTTTTTTCTTTGATGCTTTATGTGCAAAAAATTATTTTTTTCGGAGAAGACATTAAAACAAAAAAATTTTTTGTTCCTTTTTTTAGTAAGGATTTGTTTCATTATGTATTGAATGCGTCATATGTTTTTATAAATGCTTTTTTCTTCGCTTTAATTTTAGGTGTTTTTATTACGTCTGTTCTTAATTATTTTTTGCCGATGTCATCAAAAATAAATTTATATCGCGTTATGGCAACGGGTGTGTTGTTCCCATATTTTATTATTCGTTTCAGTTTGTGTCTTCCGGCCTCTTGCGCGGGAGAAAAAATAAGGTTTTGGACTTCATGGAGAATGACGCGGCGGATTAGTCCGTTTATGGCCTTGATTTATGGAATGTTTTTGCTGTTTCCTTTGACTTTTGTCGCTATTGTTTATGCTTTTTTGGGCTCAATGATCGGGAATGAATCTTTTGTTTTTTTTATTGTGAATTTGGCTTCTTTGCTGTCTTTATTTTTTTCATGTGTTTTGTATGCGTCTTATTCGGCGTATCTGTATACAGGCATTCTCACTGAAAAATAAACGTTTTTTTGCAAGGGACTGATTTTATATCTTGCAAAAAAGAAAAAATCAGATTAGAACTAGGCGTGATTTCACACGCAGATGTCGGCGGGAATGTCTTTGATGTTTTCGCTCCGGTGTCGGGGAATGGTTTTCCGACGATCTGTCTGCGGAGGTTTAACCGGAAAAAAAGAGGTAAAAAAATGGCTCTTCCCACATTTACAATGCGTCAGCTGATCGAATCTGGCGTACACTTTGGTCACAACACGCGCCGTTGGAACCCGAAAATGAAACAATATATTTTCGGTACGCGTGACAATGTTCACATTATCGATTTGCAACAAACGGTTCCGATGCTGTATCGCGCGATGCAGGCCGTTCGTGATACGGCGGCTCAGGGCGGTCGGATTTTGTTTGTCGGCACAAAGACACAGGCTCAGCAGCCGGTTCGCGAAGCGGCAGAACGCTGCGGTCAGTACTATGTCAACCATCGATGGTTGGGCGGAACGTTGACAAACTGGAAAACGGTTTCTCAGTCCATTCGTCGTTTAAAAGAAATTGATTCCAAACAGGAAAAAGGCGAATTCGAAGGCTTGACGAAAAAAGAAAAGCTCAACATTTCCCGTGAACGCGAAAAATTGTACCGTTCTTTGGGCGGAATTAAAGATATGGGCGGTCGTCCCGATCTGATTTTCGTTATCGATACGCTAAAAGAAGGATTGGCTTTACACGAAGCGCGTCGTTTGGGTATTCCCGTGATCGCGATTTGCGATACGAATTCCGATCCCGACGGCATAGATTATCCGATCCCCGGAAATGATGATGCCATTCGCGCGATCAATTTGTACTGCGATTTGGTTTCCGGATCCGTTTTGGACGGTATTCAGGCTGAAATGGCCGCCGCCGGCGTCGATCTGGGGGCTCAGGAAGTCGCGGTTGAAGAAGTTGAAGCCGCCGCGGATGAAGAAAAAGCTGACGCTTAAAGCTTAAGAGGCTTTGTTAATGGCGGTGGCTTTGTTCTGCCGCCATTATTGTATAAATTCAAGGATTATTCAGAAAGGAAAAATAAATGGCCGAAATTACAGCCGCTGTTGTTAAAGAGCTGCGCGAAAAAACGGGCGCAGGCATGATGGATTGCAAAAAGGCTTTGTCCGAAGCCGCCGGTGATGTTGAAAAAGCTGTCGACTGGTTGCGTAAAAAAGGATTGGCTTCGGCCGCGAAAAAAGCCGGTCGTGTTGCTTCTCAGGGGTTGGTTGCCATGAAAACGGACGGCAAGGAAGGTGTTGTCGTTGAAATCAATTCCGAAACGGACTTTGTTTCCAAAAACGATTTGTTCCAGGACTTTGTTGCAAAGACGGCCGAAATCGCATTAAAAGGCGACGGCAATGTCGAAACGTTGAAAACAACGGCTTTCGGTGACGGCAGAGACGTTCAAAGCGCTTTGACCGACTTGATTGCCAAGATCGGTGAAAACATGAATTTGCGCCGCAGTGCCAAAGTTTCCGTGAACGACGGTATTGTTGTCGGTTATATGCACGGTTCGATTGCCGACGGTTTGGGTAAAATCGGTACTTTGATCGCTTTGGAATCGACAGGTGACAAAGCGGCTTTGGAAAAATTGGCGAAGAATCTGGCGATGCACGTTGCCGCTGCGGCTCCGGTTTGCTTGAATATTGCCGATGTTCCCGCCGATATGGAAGAACGCGAAAAGAAAGTCGTCGAAGACCAGATTAAAGAAGAACAGGCTAAGACGGGTAAGACAAAACCGGCGGAAGTTATTGAAATGATGTTGGTCGGACGTATTCGCAAGTTCCATGAAGAAATCGTTTTGAATGAACAGTTTTTCATTATGGACGACAAAAAGAAGATCAAAGACGTCGTTGCGGAAGCCGCCAAAGAAGTCGGCGCTCCTGTTGAATTAAAGGCTTTTGTCCGTTTTGCTTTGGGCGAAGGCATCGAGAAAAAGCAGGAAGACTTCCGCGCCGAAGTTGCTGCTGCGGCCGGTACAAAGTAATTTCTTTGATGAAACGGCGGGATTTTTTGTTTCCCGCCGTTCTTTTATCTATCAAAAAAAGTGACGGACGATGAAATACAAACGCATTTTATTAAAGCTTTCCGGTGAAGGACTGATGGGCGATAAAAGCTTCGGTCTGGATGAAAATATGTTGTCTCGGATCGCTCGGGAAATCAAACTGGTTCATGATGCCGGAGTCCAAATTGCTTTGGTGATCGGCGGAGGGAATATTTTCCGCGGCTTGTCGGGAGCCGCCGGCGGTATGGACAGAGTGCGCGCCGATCATATGGGAATGTTGGCGACGGTGATTAATTCTTTGGCGATGCAAGACGCTTTGCAACGGGCGGGGGTTCCGGCTCGTGTCGTGTCGGGCGTCGTGATGCCGACCATATGCGAACCTTATGTCCAGCCGCGTGTGAAAAAGAAACTAGAAGAAGGCAGTGTCATTATTTTTGCGGCGGGAACGGGCAATCCTTTTTTTACAACGGATACCGGCGCCGCTTTACGTGCCGCCGAAATGGGCTGTGAAGCCATTTTTAAAGCCACACAGGTTGACGGTGTTTATTCCGCCGATCCGAAAAAAGATAAAAACGCTGTACGCTATGAAAAAGTCAGCTATGATGAAGTATTGGTTAAAAACTTAAAGGTGATGGACGCATCGGCAATCGCATTGGCCAGAGATAATAATATTTCCGTTGTTGTCTTTTCCATGCACGAGGAAAAAGCTTTGTATCGCGCATTAGCCGGTGAGGGTGCTTTTACCGTTATCACAAACGAATAGGGGAGATTAAAAATGCCAGAGTTTGCAAATTATGATGAAGTACGTCAGGATACGCGTACCCGAATGGAAAAAACGACGGAAGCCTTAAAGAAGGATTTTTCCGGCTTACGTACGGGGCGTGCTTCGACGGCTTTGCTGGACGGCATTATGGTTGAAGCCTATGGTGCGATGACGCCTTTGGCACAAGTCGGTACGGTCAGTGTTCCCGAAGCCAGAATGTTGTCCGTTCAGGTATGGGACAGATCTTTGGTGAAATCGGTTGAAAAAGCGATCAGATCTTCCGAATTGGGATTAAATCCGATGAATGACGGTCAACTGATTCGCATTCCCATTCCGCCTTTGAACGAAGAACGTCGTATTGAATTAACAAAGGTCGCCGCCAAGTATACGGAACAGGCTCGTGTGGCAGTGCGCAACATTCGCCGAGACGCGATGGACGCGGTCAAAAAAATGCAAAAAGACGGCGCCATTTCCGAAGACGAACAGAAAAAATATGAAACGGAAATTCAAAATTTAACCGATTCAACCATTAAGGCTATGGACGATATGTTGAAAGCCAAAGAACAGGAAATCAAGCAGGTTTAATGAATAGCAATCAAAATCTTCCTGTTCACGTCGGCGTGATTATGGACGGCAACGGTCGTTGGGCAAAAAAAAGGTCTTTGCCTAGAACGGCCGGACATCGCGAAGGGGCAAAAGTTGTTGAAAAATTAGCGCAAACTTGCCTGAATGCGGGCGTGCGTTATTTGACGTTATTTTGCTTTTCTTCTCAAAACTGGGATCGACCGAAAGAAGAAGTCGATACGTTGTTTTCAATGCTGAATGAATATCTGCATAAAGAAAGCAAGCCTTTTCGCAATAAAGGGATTAATTTTTCTTTTTTAGGACGGATTGATCTGTTGCCTGATGAAACACAGCAAATGATTGAAACATTAAAAAAAGAAAATTTGCCGAAAGAACAGGAAAAAATGCATTTAATTCTGGCGCTGAGTTATGGCGGGCGAGAGGAAATCGCAGATGCCGCCAAACGTTTGGCGCGACAGATTCAAAAGGGGGAAATCACGCCGGATCAAATTGATGAAAAGATTTTTTCTTCAGCATTATATTTGCCGGATATTCCTGATCCTGACTTGATTATCCGTACCAGCGGCGAAAAGCGAATCAGTAATTTTCTGTTGTGGCAAAGCGCGTATGCCGAATTTGTTTTTTTGGATACTTTATGGCCGGATTGTTCGGAAAAAGATTTTTATGCGGCATTGGATGAATTTGCCGCCCGCCATCGCCGTTTCGGCAAAGTGTAAAAGGAGTTTTTATGTTAAAACAGCGCATTTTATCAGCTTTTTTGTTGTTGCCTTTGCCGATTTTGGCGCTTTACTTCGGTCCTCCTTGGTTTGAATTGCTGTGCGCCGTTTCCTTGGCGACGATGGGCTGGGAATGGGAAAAATTGGTGTTGAATCGTTTTTCGGTTTTGGGCATGGTGATCGCCGTGACCGGAATTTGCGGTATTTTCCTGCTGGATATCAGTCCTGTTGTGGCATGGGTATTGCCTGCGGTCATGACAATCGTTTTGTACGTTATTGTCAAAAAGCAGGGATTGGAACATCAAAAATTGTTTGTTTTCGGTGTGCCTTATTCCGCTTATCCGATGATTTCTTTGACGTTTATGCTTCAAAATTACGGATTTTTAAGCACGATATGGCTGATCGGTTCGGTATGGGCGATGGATACGGGGGCTTATGCTTTCGGCAAGACGATCGGAGGGCCTAAGATGTGCCCGAAAATCAGCCCTAAAAAAACATGGGCGGGTTTGATCGGCGGAATGTTGACCGCCGCGTTGTGGGGAGCTTTCTGCTCCAGATTCTCAGAAGTGCCGCAATATGTTCCGGTGATGATTGTTTCTGCCATATTGGGCGGCGTTTCTCAGGGCGGAGATTTATTTGAATCTTGGATTAAACGCTATTTGAATGTCAAAGATTCCAGTAATTTAATCCCCGGACACGGCGGTGTTTTCGACCGTATGGACGCTTTGTTGGCCGTGGCTCCGATCGTTGTGATCATATTGGTTTTTGTTTGTCCGGATATGAATTTCTGGGGGTAAAATGTCTAAAAGTATTACGATATTGGGGTCAACCGGATCCATCGGGAAAAGTACGGTGGATATCATTCGCCGCTATCCGCAACAATATCAGGTAAAGGCTTTGACGGGGAACCAAAATGTTTCTTTGTTGGCCGAGCAGGCGAAGTTGTTGAATGCGGAACTGGCCGTGACCGCCAATGAAACGAAATACGCCGAGCTCAAAGAACTGTTGGCGGGAACTTCCGTTCGTGTCGCCGCCGGTTTTCAGGCGGTCATTGATGCTGCGAAAGAAGACGCCGATTGGACGATGTCCTCCATTGTTGGCGCCGCCGGTCTGTTGCCGACGATGGAAGTCGTTAAACGCGGGAAGACATTGGCTTTGGCGAATAAGGAAACGTTGGTTTGCGCAGGCGAAATCGTGATGCAAGCCGTTAAAGAATATAAAACGACTTTAATCCCCGTTGATTCCGAACACAGTGCGATTTTCCAGACTTTGGAAGAAAAACACAGGAACGCGCTTGATCGTATTTTATTGACGGCTTCGGGCGGGCCTTTCCGCGAAAAAGATATCGCTTTTATGGAAAAAGTGACACCGGAACAAGCGGTCGCTCACCCGAATTGGAGCATGGGGGCGAAAATTTCCGTTGATTCCGCAACGATGATGAATAAGGGGTTGGAAATTATCGAAGCCTGTCATTTGTTCAATGTCGGTGTGGATCAGATTGAAGTTTTGGTTCACCCTCAGTCAATCGTTCACAGCGCGGTCGGGTATAAGGACGGATCCGTTCTGGCGCATATGGGAATGCCGGATATGCGTACGCCGATTGCGTATGCTTTGGCTTATCCGGACAGAATGGAATCTCCGACGGCCAAGCTTGATTTAACAAAAATGTCCGGCTTGACTTTTTTCGCGCCTGACGAAAAACGTTTTCCCGCTTTGCGTCTGGCAAAGGAATGTCAGAAAAAAGGACAGACGGCGACGGCGGTCATGAATGCGGCCAATGAAGTGGCCGTCGGGGCTTTTTTTAATCGCAAGATAGGGTTCTTGGATATTGTTTCAACTGTTCAAAAAGTCGTTGAAATGTCACCGCTTGATCCTGTATCAACAATACAAGACGTTATCCGTGTCGATAACGAAGCCAGAAAAACGGCAAACAATCTTTTACAGAAAGGATAAAAAATTGATGTCAGCTTTTTTAACCGTTTTGTATCCGCTTTCTTTTTTAATCGTTCTTTCATTGGTTGTCATCGTCCATGAATTCGGTCATTTTTGGGCGGCACGCCTGAGCGGTGTAAAAGTTGACGAGTTTTCTTTGGGATTCGGAAAAACTTTGTGGTCGCACCAAGATAAAAAAGGCACACTGTGGAAAGTGTGCCTGATTCCCTTAGGCGGTTATGTCAAGATGTTCGGTGACGCCGATGCCGCCAGTGCGACTTCGGACGAAGCGGCAAAAGAATTTACAGACGAAGAAAAGAAAATTTCTTTTCCTCATCAATCGTTACCGATAAAAGCTTTTATATCTTTTGCCGGTCCGGCAATGAATTATATTTTTTCGATAGTTCTTTTAACGATTTTTCTTTCCGTATTCGGCATGATCGTTGTTCCGCCGATTGTTTCCGAAGTCAGTAAAGGTTCTGCGGCGGAAGCTGCCGGAATTTTGAAGAATGACCGGATTATAGGGATTAACGGTCAAGAAATTAAAGAATTTGCAGATGTGCGCCGTTATGTTCAGTTGAACAATGTTTTGCATATTGTTGTGTTGCGTGACGGGAAAGAAGTTCCGTTGACGGCTCATTTGTCGGAAGAAAAAGGCGGAG
Organism: uncultured Alphaproteobacteria bacterium; assembly: GCA_944391535.1. Taxonomy (GTDB): domain Bacteria; phylum Pseudomonadota; class Alphaproteobacteria; order CAAGCB01; family CAG-977; genus UBA11549. Next base: position 10,925 of record CALXTY010000016.1, on the reverse strand, counting down.
CGATTTTAGGTGTGCAAGCCTTGATGTCTCAAGAGCATTTTCAATCCGTTTCAGTCCCTCAAGCTTTTATCGAATCGGTAAAAGAGGCATGGGAAATTACGGTTGATACATTGGTGATTTTAAAACGCATTTTATTTGGGCAACGATCCGCCGATGATATGCGAGGTCCATTGGGAATAGCCGAAGCGTCCGGAGACGCGGCACGCGGAGGGGTCATCAGTTTTGCCCTGTTTTTAATTCAGGTGTCCATCGGCATCGGACTGGTCAATTTGTTGCCGATTCCCATTTTGGACGGGGGACATTTGTTGTTTTATGCGATAGAAGGAATTATTCGCCGCCCGATCAGTGAAAAAGTGCAAATGATTGCTCTAAACATAGGGTTAGCTTTATTAATATGCCTGTTGATCCTCACTTCGTGGAATGATATCGTCCGTATATTCGTTCGTTTGTTTCATTAGGTGATTTTTTTGAAGAAACTGTTTGTTTTTATTGCGATCATTTTCTGTTTTCCTTTTTTTAAAGCTGAAGCGGCGCAAAAGGAAGAAGTCGTTTCTGAAATTGTTATCAGCGGCGTGATGCGAATAGAACCCGAAACGGTTCTGACGTATTTGATGATTCGCAAGGGAGATATGGTTTCTCAGGAAGAACTGGACAGAGGGTTGAAATCCTTATTTTCGACGGGGTTGTTTACCGATGTTCGTCTGTCGATCAACAATGGTGTTCTCAACGTTGATTTGGTTGAAAATCCGATTGTCAATCAGATTTCCTTTGAAGGAAACAAGAAGATAAAAACGCAACAACTGAAAGACGAATTGTCTTTACATCCGCGTTCCGTTTTTACGCGTTCAAAAGCCCGTCGGGATACCCGGCGGATTTTGGAATTGTATAAACGTATGGGGCGATATTCGGCGCAAGTCGAACCGAAAATCATTGAACGCTCACAGAATCGATTGGATGTCGTTTTTGAAATTAACGAAGGCAAGCCGACGTATATTCGCAAAATAGATTTTATCGGCAATCACGCTTTTAGCGCGACGGAATTGGAAGAGGAAATGCTTTCCAAAGAAAACCGTTGGTACAGATGGTTTACATCCATGGATACGTATGATCCGGATCGTTTTGCCTATGATCAGGAACTGTTGCGCCGTTTTTATTTACGTCACGGGTATATGGATTTCAATATCATATCGTCGTCCGCCGAACTGTCACCCAATCGTGAGGATTTTTATCTGACAATCGTCTTGGAAGAAGGAAAACGCTATAAAGTCGGGGAAGTCAAAGTGATTTCGGATCTGAAAGGATTGGACGCCGACACTGTGGCGGACGTTGTGTCGGTTAAGACGGGATCATGGTATAACAACGTCAAAGTGGAAAACAGTGAGCTTGCCTTGATCAACGCCGTCGGTGCCAAAGGCTTTCCTTTTGTTGATGTTTCTTCCGGCCTGAATAAGCATGAAAAAGAAAATGTGGTCGATGTTGTTTTCAATATCAAGGAAGGACAACATTTATTCATAGATGAAATTCAAATTACGGGGAACGCGCGGACACAAGATCGGGTCATTCGCCGCGAATTCCGCTTTGCCGAAGGAGATGCGTACAGTCCTTCGAAAATCAAGCGATCCAAGCAGCGTATTGAAAATTTAAACTATTTCGATCGCGTCATGATGGATATCGAACAGGTGGAAGGAACTCTGGATCGGGCGATTTTAAAAACGGATGTTTCCGAAAAATCGACCGGATCTTTGAAGTTAGGGGTCGGCTGGTCGTCTTATGACGGTCCTTTGGCCGAAGTTTCCGTACAGGAAAACAACTTTTTGGGTACCGGACGCAGAGTCGGCGTTTCCGCTTCGGTTGCGCAAGAAAAAACATTGTTTGACATCAGCTTTGTCGAACCGTGGTTCTTGGATCGGGAAATGGCTTTGGGATTTGATATCTTTTATTTAACCCGAAATTATTCGGATCGCAGTTCTTACGATTCGGAAATGGCGGGCGCTTCCGTTTCGCTGAGTTGGAAATATACCGAAGAATTGTCTCATACGGTGAAATACACCCTTCGACAGGATAAAATCATCGATGTCAGCGAATCCGCTTCCATTTATGTTAAAGATCAGGAAGGAACAACGTTGACATCCATGATCAGCCAGACATTGTTCTGGGATTATCTGGACAACCGTTATAATCCGTCCGAAGGGTATTATTTTTCATTGTCAAATGACTTGGCGGGATTTGGCGGAGACACCCGTTATTTGCGTACTGATATCAGTGCGGCGTATTATCATCCGTTGTCGGATAAATGGGTTTTGGGCTTGACGTCTTCGGCCGGATATATTTTCGGGATCGGTCAGGACGTTCGTTTAAATAACCGTTATTTCTTGGGCGGATCGACTTTGCGGGGATTTGAAGACGGCGGCGTGACGGCGCGATCCAAAGTCGGCGATGACGCTTTGGGCGGCAATTGGCAGGCGACTGCCGGCGTTCAGTTGATGTTCCCTCTGGGATTGCCCAGCGAATTCGGTATGAGAGGTAAAATTTTCGCGGATTTCGGGCTGATCGGAAAGCCGGATGATTTTGATGCATCTCAAATGTGGTATTCTTCAAAATTGCGTGGTAGTATCGGTATCGGCTTTGTGTGGTCATCTCCGTTGGGACCGATCAACGTTGATTACGCAGTGCCGATCTTAAAAGAACCTTTTGATGAAACAGAATATTTTCGTTTAAACTTTGGATGGGGATTCTAAAAAAATGAAAAAAACAATTACTCTTTCAATCGCTTTGGCTTGTATTTTCTTTTCGAATACGGCAATGGCTGAAAAAATCGGATTTATCAATGATCCTGAATTGGCTCAGAAATCAACGGCTTTGCAGGGATTGCAAATGCAACGCGATAAAATTCTGGCCGTGTTGAAAGTCGATCTGGAAAAAGAATTGAACGACATCTTGCAGCAAAAGCAAAAACTGGAAGAAGAAAGCACAAAATTATCCAAAGAAGAAGTCGGCAAACGTCTCGATGCGATTGATAAAGCCGAAAAAGATCTGCAGGCAAGAGCTCAGGAAGCTGCCGCTCAATTACAGAAAAATTTTGTCGAAGCCGCCATATCTTTTAAAGAAAAAGCCATTAATCCGGTCATTAAAGAACTGGCCAAAGAAAATAAATTCGATGCGATCTTAAACGCGGCGAACGCTTTTTATGTTGATGAAGAATTAAATGTCACCGAAGAAGCCATTAAACGCGTGAATAAAAAAATGCCGAAGCTTGATTTGAAAAAAGTCACTTTGGAAAAATCAAAATCGAAATCAAAATAAACAGGAGTTTCCCATGCCTGATGCGCGTTTTTTTAAAACGGCCGGACCGTTTACGTTAAAACAGCTCGCTGAACTTGCGGGCTGTGAGTTGGCTAATCCAGCCGATGCGGAAAAAAAGATATTTAATGTTAATTCCTTGCATGACGCAGGAGCCGAAGAAATAACCTTTCTGTTAAGCAAGAAATACATTGCGGATTTGGGAACAACGAAGGCGGGAGCTTGCATTGTTCACCCCGACTTTGTTTCTGCCGCGCCGGCGCAAACGGCTGTGCTGATTTCAAAGGAACCGTACAGGTCTTACGGATTGGTCGCGGCGGCTTTTTATCCGACTGAAAAATTAAAAGAAACAGTCGTTCATGAAAAAGCCGTTGTCGCCTCCAGTGCTACGATCGGCGAAGGATCCCGTATCGATGCCGGAGCCGTGATCGGTGAAAACGTGACATTGGGAAAGAACTGTCATGTTCGTGCCAACGCGGTGATCGGAGATAATGTCGTTTTCGGCGATGATTGTATTATCGGAGAAAATGCTTCCGTTTTATATACGTTAGCTGGAAATCAGGTCTATATTTACCCGGGGGCGCGTATCGGGCAGGACGGCTTCGGCTTTTTCATGAGTCCGAAAGGACATACCAAAATTCCTCAACTGGGGCGTGTCATCATCGGGAACGATGTTGAAATCGGTGCAAATACTTGTATCGATCGGGGCGCTTTGGGGGATACCGTGATCGGTGACGGAACGCGTATGGACAATCTGATCCAGTTCGGTCATAACGTGCAAACCGGAAAATGCTGTGTCATTGTTTCTCAAGTCGGTGTTGCGGGCAGTACGAAGTTGGGCGATTTTGTTGTTTTGGCCGGTCAGGCCGGTGTCGCCGGACATCTGAACATCGGCAGCGGCTCTCAAATCGCCGCCCAGTCCGGTGTTATGCGTGATGTCGAACCGATGGAAAGCCTGATGGGAACGCCGGCGATACCTATTAAAGAATTTATGCGTCATTTCGCAACATTGAAAAAAATTACAAAACGTTAAGAGAGTAAGCTATGGAAGAAAATGTTATCAGAGAAATAGGTATTAATGAAATCCTGAAATTGATTCCGCACCGGTATCCGTTTTTGTTGGTTGACAAAGTGTCGATTATCCAAGAAGGCGAAGAAGGTGTCGGTATAAAAAACGTGACAATGAATGAACCGCAGTTTACCGGACATTTTCCTGAAAATCCGGTTATGCCGGGCGTATTGATGATTGAAGCGATGGCACAAACGGCGGCTGTGACGGTGATGTCTGCCAATACGGACGGTGCTAAAAAAGGCGTTTTCTTTATGAGTGTCGAATCGGCCAAGTTCCGCAAGCCGGTTTTGCCGGGCGACCGGTTGAAGATGCATGTAAAAAAAGAAACGGCACGTCGTAATGTGTATCGTTTCCGCGCCGAAGCCACGGTGAACGGCGTTGTGCATGCGGAATCGACATTTACCGCAATGATTTTTGATGAAAAGTAAAAAAATATGACAACAATACATTCTACGGCGATTGTTGAAGACGGCGCAAAGATCGGAAACGATGTTTTTATCGGTCCGTATTGCTTTGTCGGTTCTCAGGTCGAATTAAAAGACGGCGTTCAGTTGGTTTCTCATGTTTGGGTCGGCGGGGATACCGTCGTCGGTGAAAATACTGAAATCCGTCCTTTTGCGGCGATCGGCGGTAAAAACCAGGATCTGAAAGACAAAGAAAAAAAAGGAAAGCTGATTATCGGAAAAAACAACTCGATCCGTGAATATGCCACAATGCAGCCCGGAACACCGGGGGATAAAAATGTGACGATTGTCGGTGATAACGGGTTGTTTATGATCGGTACGCATATTGCTCACGATTGCGTCGTCGGTAACAACGTGTTGATGTCGAATAATGCGACGTTGGCCGGTCATGTCAAGGTCGAAGACAATGTCATTATCGGCGGGTTGTCGGCCGTTCATCAGTTTTCCAGAATCGGAGCCCATGCCATGGTCGGCGGGATGTGCGGTATTACGCGCGACGTTATTCCGTATTCGTTGATTTCCTTTAACTGTCTGGAAGGCGTGAATATCGTCGGATTGAAACGTCGCGGTTTTTCTTTGGAAACGATTAACGCGTTGCGTTTGGCCGTTTCGGAAATCTTTAAAGGCGAAGGGACGTTATCCGAACGCATTAAACATGTCGGTGAAACATATAAAGACTGCGCTCCTGTCCAAGAAATCGTGCAGTTTATGCAGACGGACTATAAACGCGGCTTTATGCAACCGTCGGTAAAAAACTCGATAGCGGAATAGTATGCCTGAAACATTGGGGATTATCGCAGGGGGCGGCTTTCTTCCGAAACAGTTGATGGATCACTGTCGTCAGGAAGGTCGCCCCTTTGTCTTGGTCTGTTTAAAAGATTTTGCTTTACCTGAAATTGTCGGCTTGGAACCGTGCTTGTGGATCAGATTGGGCGAAGCCGGGAAAGCGGTCTCTTTTTTTAAACAAAACAACGTTCACGAAATTGTTATGATCGGTCCCGTTAAGCGGCCGTCACTGTTTCATTTGCGTCCGGATTGGTGGACGGCAAAGTTTTTGGCAAAAATCGGCTTTAAAGCGTTCGGGGACGATAACTTATTAACGTCAGTGATCAAATACATTGAAACGGAAGGCTTTAAGATTATCGGTATTCACGAAGTTATGGGAGATATCTTGGCTGACGAAGGCGTTTTCGGGAAAATCAAACCGGACGATCAGGCAAAACAAGACATAGCTCACGGTATAAAAATCGCTTTGGGATTGGGAGCGCTTGATGTCGGTCAATCCGTGATCGTTCAACAAGGCATTGTTCTGGGGGTTGAAGCCGTTGAGGGCACTGACGCTTTGATTAAACGCTGTCAGACTTTGGCTCGTCCGGGGGCGGGCGGTGTTTTGGTGAAAACCAAAAAGCCTCAACAGGAACAAAGAGCCGATTTGCCGACTATCGGCGTTCAAACCGTTGTCAACGCGTTTGAATCGGGATTGCGAGGAATTGCGGTGCAAGCGGGGCATACTTTGATCGCGGATCGCAATGCTGTTGTCGCAAAGGCCGATGAATTGGGAGTCTTTATAGTGGGAGTGCGGATAAAATGACTTCGGATAAAGAGCTGTTTGTCTACCTGATTGCCGGAGAACCGTCGGGAGATTTGTTGGCGTCCCGTTTAATGCGGGCTTTGCGGGAAAAGACGAACGGACACGTTCGCTTCGCCGGCATCGGCGGAGAAACCATGATCGAAAACGGTTTTGAAAGCCTGTTCGATTCAACGGAGTTGGCCGTTATGGGGTTGGCCGAAGTCATTCCGTCCATTCCCAGAATTTTAAAACGAATCCGTCAGACGGTTGACGATATCGTTGAAAAAAAGCCCGATGTTGTCATAACGGTTGACAGTTGGAGCTTTTCGGCGCGTGTCAATAAAGGATTGAAAGCTTTAAATACGGGAATCCCTCAGATTCACTATGTTGCGCCGCAGGTGTGGGCTTGGAAAAAAGGTCGCGCGAAAACCTGCGGACGATATATTGACAGATTGATGTCCTTATTGCCGTATGAAGCAAAATATTTTGAACCGTACGGTTTAAAAGTGGATTTTGTCGGTCATCCCGTCGTTGAAGGCGGTGCCGCAAAAGGAGACGGTAAGGCTTTCAGAAAACAGATCGGCGTGTCCGATTCAACAAAACTTCTATGCGTTTTGCCGGGGTCAAGACGATCCGAAACAAAGTATTTACTGCCGATTTTCAGAGATGTCGTCAGTTCTTTATCGAAAAAGTATTCGAATTTGCACATTGTCATTCCGACGGTCGTCACTGTTGAAAGAACCGTGCGAAATGCCGTTTCGGAATGGGCTTTACCCGTGCATATTGTGACCGGAGAAGCCAATCGTTACAACGCTTTTGCGGCCAGTGACGCGGCTTTGGCGGCATCGGGGACGGTCGCTTTGGAATTGGCGATGGCAAAAGTGCCTTATACGATTGCCTACAAGATGAATCCGATCAGTTCTTTTTTGGCCAGAAAACTTGTTTCGGGGCGTTTTGCCAATTTGGTCAATATCTTGGCGGATCGGGAAATCGTCAAAGAATATTTGTTGGAAGACTGCACGGTTGAAAATTTAACCGCGGAAGTCGAAAAATTGTTGGAAGACAAAAATTATCAAGACACTCAAATCGCACAGGCTTTTGATGTCTTAAAAACGTTGGGGGCGGACGATCCCGTAACGCCCAGTCAAAAAGCGGCCGACGTTGTTTTGGATGTGGTCGCAAAGAAAAATTAAAGGCGCTTTAAAAGGGCCGGAATTTCGGCGAAATCGTCGATCAAAGCGTCGGGTTTGATTTCGTCAAAAGGAATATGAGCATAGCCGTATGTCAACAGGATAACGGGAAAACCGGCGGCGCGAGCGGCCTGCGCATCGGTTTCTCCGTCGCCGATCATGACGGCATTATCGTTTGTTCCGCCCATGCGTTTAACAGCTTCCCACAGCGGTTCCGGTTCGGGTTTTCTGACAGGCAGAGCGTCCGCGTCCAAAACGACGTCAAAATATTTTTTCAAGTCCAGTTTGTTTAAAATCGCTTCTGTGGGGCCGGCGGGCTTGTTGGTGCAAACGGCCAGTTTGCAACCGTCTTTTTTTAATTCGCTCAGTGTTTCTTCGACGTGCGGATAGGTCTTTGTCAAAGCCATTTGCGCATGGGAATATTGCGATATCCAACAGTTTAACAGATCCGGCAAATCTTTTTCTTCGATCGGATCGCCGGTAAGGGCAAAAGCGCCTTTTAACATCATGGCGGCACCGTTGCCGATGGTGGACATGGCTTCCTGTGTGGTCAGTTCGCGTCGGCCGTGATCTTTTAAAAACAAACTGATTTCCCGACACATATCCGGAATACTGTCGATCAGTGTGCCGTCCAGGTCAAAAATCACATATTTTTTTGCCATTGTTTAAACTTCCGTAACAAACTGTTGTCATAATTTATTTTAACTTTTGTTCTAAGTATGCCAAATTGCTTTTGAAATTACAAAGAAAAGGATTCTTTTTATGCCTGAAAACAAAGTTTGTGCCGTGATCTTGGCGGCGGGACAAGGAACAAGAATGAAGTCGTCTTTGCCCAAAGTGTTACATAAAGTCGGCGGTCGCGCGATGATTTGCCATTTGTTGGCGACAGTGGATTCTTTAGACGCCGAAAAAGCCGTTGTCGTTGTGGGACCGCACATGGAAACGGTATCGGACGCGGTCAAACCGCATAAGACGGTTGTTCAGCATAAACAACAGGGGACGGGGGACGCGGTCAAGGCGGCGCGCGAAGAAATCAAGGATTTTAAAGGCAGTGTTCTGGTTTTATACGGCGATACGCCTTTGGTGAAGAAGGAAACGTTGGAAGAAATGATCCGTTTGCGTGAAAACGGATCCGCCGTTGTCGTTTTAGGCTTTGAACCGACTGATCCGGGGCGTTACGGTCGTTTGATCGTCAACGGTTCCGTTTTGGAAAAAATCGTCGAGTTTAAAGACGCTTCACAAGAGGAAAAGGCCGTTCGTTTATGCAATTCCGGCGTGATGTGCATCGAGGCTCAACGTCTGTCGGGCTGGTTGGATCGTTTAACGAATGACAATGCCGCCGGAGAATATTATTTAACCGATTTGGTTGCCTTGGCGCGTCAAGACGGTTGTCAGACCGGTTTTGTCATCGGTTCTCAGGAAGAAATGGCCGGCGCGAATTCGCGTGCGGATCTGGCGATGATTGAAAAGATTTTTCAGTCCCGTATGCGTGAAAAATTTTTGGATCAAGGGGTCACTATGACAGATCCCGAAACGGTTTATTTTTCGTATGACACCGTTTTAGGCAAAGACATTACGATAGAACCGTCCGTGATTTTCGAAACGGGGTGCGTTGTTGAAGATAATGTCGAAATCAAGGGGTTTTGCCATTTTGAAGGAACGCATATCCGTTCGGGCGCAAAAGTCGGTCCGTTCGCGCGTCTGCGTCCGGGGGCGGATATCGGTCGGGATTGTCATATCGGCGATTTTGTGGAAATCAAAAATTCGACGATAGAAAACGGAGCGAAAGTCAATCATCTTTCTTATATCGGGGACGCCAGAGTGGGCGAAAAAACAAACATCGGCGCCGGTACGATCACGTGTAATTACGACGGTTATTTCAAGTCAAGAACAGAGATCGGGGCAGGGGCGTTTATCGGATCGGATACGGTGATTGTCGCGCCGTGCACGATCGGAGACGGGGCGATGACGGCGGCCGGTTCCGTTATCACAAAGAATGTCGAAGCGAACGCGATGGCGGTTTCAAGAACCAAGCAAACGGCTTTATCGGGCTGGGCTGAAAAGTTCCGCGAACAAAAAAAAGCGTTAAAAGAAAAACTTTCAAAATAAGGACTATATAAATTATGTGCGGTATTGTCGGTATCATTTCAAACAGACAAGTAACACCTTTATTGATTGACGGGTTGAAGCGGTTGGAATATCGCGGTTATGATTCGGCGGGCGTCGCAACGTTGGTCAATCATCATATCGAACGTCGTCGGGCGAAAGGAAAGATTGTTAATCTGGAAGCGAAAATAGCAGAAAATCCTTTGCCGGGAACGGTCGGGATCGGGCATACGCGTTGGGCGACGCACGGTGTGCCAAACGAAGTGAACGCGCATCCGCACGCCACCAAGCATGTTGCCGTTGTTCATAACGGGATTATTGAAAATTATCGCGAGTTGCGTGATGAATTAACGGCTCAGGGGCACGTGTTCGAAAGCGAAACGGATACGGAAGTCGTCGTTCATTTGATTTCTCAGAAAATCGAAGAAGGGCTTGATCCGCAAACGGCCGTGGCTCAATCTTTAAAGCGGCTGAAAGGGGCATTCGCTTTGGCGATTATCTTTGCCGGCCGCGAAGATATTTTGATCGGGGCGCGTAAAGGATCGCCTTTGGCCGTGGGATTTGGAGACGGTGAAATGTTTTTGGGATCAGATGCTTTGGCTTTGGCGCCGCTGACCCAGAAAATCATGTATCTGGAAGAAGGCGATTATGTCGTTTTAACGCATACGCAGGCAAACGTTTTTGATGCCGAAGACAAGCCTGTCGAACGTAAAGTCGTTCTTTCCGCAACGTCCGGAGCGATGATCGGAAAAGGCGGTTACCGTCACTTTATGCTTAAAGAAATTTATGAACAGCCGCAGGTGATCGGTGATACCCTGAACACGATGATCAATCAGGATATGGATACGATCACTCTGCCGAATGTTCCTTTTGACTTAAAAGACGTTCCGCGTTTGACGATTGTGGCGTGCGGGACATCTTACTATGCGGGCTTGGTCGGAAAGTACTGGATAGAATCCGTCGCGCGCGTTCCGGTTGATATTGATGTGGCTTCGGAATTCAGATATCGCTGTCCGGTAATGGAAAAAGGCGGTGTTTCTTTGTTTATTTCTCAGTCCGGAGAAACGGCCGATACGTTGGCGGCGTTGCGTTATTGCAAAGAACAGGGGCAGAAAATCGTTTCGATTGTCAATGTCGCCGAAAGCACGATGGCGCGTGAATCCGATTGTGTTTTAAGAACTTTGGCCGGCCCCGAAATCGGCGTGGCTTCGACAAAAGCGTTT
>CALXTY010000015.1 GCA_944391535.1 uncultured Alphaproteobacteria bacterium | reverse complement strand
GGACAAGCAGCGTTTGGGTCAGGATACGTCCGGGATTTGTATCGGGATTGTTTTTATTCGGCTATGCGATCGCTCGGAGCGTTATTGAAAACTTCAGGGAACCGGATGCGCAAATCGGATTTTTATTTGCTCGTGTAACGATGGGACAGCTGTTAACCGTTCCGATGTTGATCGGCGGGATATGGATAATGATATGGGCGGCGAAAAAAGCTTAGACATCAGGTGCTTTCTCTGCTATTTCATAAGGATAGAAAACAAAGACGCAGGGCTTTGAAGATTATGCCGACAGGTTTTAGAAAACGGGGCTTTTTTAATACAATCGTTTCATTAATCCGCATGAAACTGGTTATTCCCATGCTTCGTTCAAAGAATCCTCCCGAAATTACGGCTCGAGGATCTTTGGTCGGTATGGCGTGGGCGATGACGCCGTTAGTCGGCATACAGATGTATTTGACGTTTATGACGTGGGTGGCTTGCCGGAAATTTTTTAAATGGAATTTTAATTTACCCGTGGCGATTGCCTGGAATTGGGTAACGAACGTTTTTACGGTTCCTCCGTTTTATTACGCATTTTACGTAACGGGCAAAGCGATGACGGGAGAATTTGCCGAGCGAACGACATATGCCAAGTTTTACGGATTAATCAAGACGGTTTTAGACGAAGACGGTTTGATCGAAGCTTTAAAGGCGATGGGAGCGATTTTAATCAAGGATTGGGGCTTTGCAATGATGATCGGCTCTATTCCATGGATTGTTTTTGGTGGCTGGGGAGCTTACGTTTGGACATTATGGTTTATCCGTCGTCGTCAGCGGACTTTGGCGCAGAGATTGGCGAATCGTCAGAAAAAGCTTGAAAAGAAAATTGAAACGACGCAAAAGAGATTTGAACGTAAGTTGGAAAAAGCCGAACATAAGATAGAAATCAAGCAGCAGAAGTTTGAAAACAAACAAAAGAAGTTAGAAGAAAAACTGGAAAAAACGATAGCAGCTCAGGAGGAAGCTTTTCTTGATCAATTACAAGACGAGGTTCAGAAATGAAGACGACACTTTGTTTTTCAGAGAATATACGGTCTCGATTTTTTACGCGTAAGAACGGCGTTTCGACGGGGGATTTTTCTTCATTAAACTGTTCTGTCAAGGTTGGGGACGATCCTGCAAAAGTACGTGAGAACATGCGCAGGGTGGCGAGTAATTTAGGCTGTACGGTTGAAAAACTGTTTGTTTTACATCAGACGCATTCATCAATTGTTATACCGGTTGTTTCTCAGGAACCGTTTGAAAAAACACCATACGGCGATGCTTTGGTAACGGATCAGCCGAATATTTTTTTAGGGATCAAAACGGCGGATTGCGCTCCTGTTTTATTGGCGGATTCGCAAAATGGTGTGATTGGAGCGGCTCATGCCGGTTGGCGGGGAGCCGTTGGCGGCATATTGGAGAACACCATAGAAGTAATGTTGGAAATGGGAGCAAAGAAAGAGAACATATCGGCTTTAATCGGACCTTGCATAGCTCCTCAGTCATATGAAGTGGGAGAAGATATGCGGGAAGAGTTTTTAAAGGCCGATGTTAAGGCGTCTTTATTTTTTGTTCCCGTATCGGTGGGAAGATACAGGTTTGATTTACCCGGATATGTTTTAGCGCGTTTGGAACATCAGGGGATCGGAGCGGCCGAATGGGTTGGAGAAGATACGTATGCTTGGGAAAAAGAATACTTTTCTTATCGTCGTTCGAGCCAGAAAGGCGAAAAAAGCGGTCGACAGATATCAGTCATCGGTCTGTTGGATGAGTCTTTGTTTTAACTATAATAGGGAATAGGAAATGAAAGTTTTTTCAGGAAACAGCAACATTCCGTTTGCACAGGCGGTAGCAGCTTATATGGATACGTCATTGTCAAAATGTTCTGTCCGTCGTTTTGCCGATAATGAAATTTTTGTTGAAGTGCAAGAAACCGTTCGCGGTCAAGACGTTTTTATTATTCAGCCGACCAGTTCTCCGGTAAACGATCATTTAATGGAACTGTTGATTATGTTGGATACGTTTAAACGATCTTCGGCGCGTCGGATTACGGCGGTTGTTCCTTATTTTGGTTATGCCCGTCAGGACAGACGTTCTGCACCGCGCACACCGATTTCCGCTAAATTGGTTGCGGATCTGATTACTTCGGCGGGAGCCAGCCGCGTGGTGACGATGGATCTTCATGCGGGACAGATTCAGGGATTTTTTAATATTCCTGTTGATAATTTAATGGCGGCTCCGGTGATGGTAAAGGATATTATGTATCATTTTCGGGATAAAACACCGATGATTGTTTCTCCGGATGTCGGCGGTGTTGTTCGGGCGCGCGGGATAGCGAAGCGTTTAAATGCGGATTTGGCTATCATTGATAAACGCCGCGAACGGGCAGGTGTTTCCGAAGTCATGAATATTATCGGCGAAGTCGAAGGTCAGGATTGTATTTTGGTTGATGATATCGTGGATTCGGCGGGGACGCTGTGCAATGCGGCCGTTGCGTTAAAGAACGCGGGAGCCAATTCCGTTCATGCGTATGTAACGCATGGCGTTTTATCCGGAGAAGCGGTTAAGCGGGTAACGGATTCTCCGTTGGAATCGTTGGTAATTACGGATACGATCGAACCGACTCAAGCGGTCAAAGACGCAAAGAACATTCGCGTTGTTTCCGTTGCGGAATTAGTCGGAGAATCAATTTTAAGAATCAGCGAAGAACGATCTGTGACCAGTTTGTTTTATTAAAAGGAAAAACCGTCGGAAACGACGGTTTTTTTTATGAATTAGAGATTGCTTTTCTTTTTAAAACGGTGTAAACAGACGGAAGCTTTCCGCATGGTGTGGAAACAACGGTTCAGGCACCCCTGGAGGCAGAACCGTTTTTAATTTAAAAGGATAAATTTATTATGGCAAAAACTACTTCCATTCGCGTTAATGAACGCAAAACGGCAGGTAAGGGGGCAGCTCGCGCGGAACGTCGCGCAGGTTTAATTCCCGGTGTTATTTACGGCGAAAAGAAAGAACCCGTGATGTTCTCGATTTCCGCATTGGATTTGGACGCTCAGATGCGCCAGAAAGGTTTCTGGACTCGTCAGTTTGAAATCGAAGTCGGAAAGAACAAGTACCATGCCATTTGTCAGGACATTCAGACGCATCCTCTGACGGATCGCCCGATTCACATTGATTTCTTGCGTGTTTCCGAAAATGCGGAACTGGAAATCGAAGTACCTGTCATGTACGAAAACGAATTGGCTTGCCCGGGTATCAAACTGGGTGGTACGTTGAACGCGATTTATCGTACGATCGAGGTTTCCTGTAAGCCGAAGGATATTCCCGAAACGTTGTTTGTTGATTTGACCGGATTGGAAATCGGCGACGTTGTCAAGATGTCCGATATCAAGTTCCCGACGGGCGTTAAGCCGGTTGAAGATATGGACACGACGATTGCGGCGATTGCGGCTCCGTCTTCCATGGAAGAAGCGATTGAAGCTCCTGCGGGCGATGCCGCTGCGGCTCCTGCGGCCGATGCTGCTGCACCCAAGGCTTAATTAAAAGGACGAGCTGATGTTTTTAGTTGTTGGTCTTGGGAATCCGGGATCGGAATATAAGAACAGTCGGCATAATATAGGATTTATGGCGGCGGACGAATTGTACCGCCGCTATAATTTTTCACAATGGCGCAAACGTTTTAACGGCGAAACGGCGGAAGGCGTTATTGACGGCCAGAAGATTTTATTATTAAAGCCGCAAACCTATATGAACAATTCCGGTCAATCTGTTTTTGCGGCGCAGTCGTTTTATAAGATACCCGTTCAAAATATTATTGTTTTACACGATGATATGGACTGTCCGATCGGGAAATTAAAAGGGAAAACAGGCGGCGGAGCAGGCGGTCATAACGGACTGAAAAGTATCGACGAACACTGTACGTCGGGTTATACACGGGTCAGAATCGGAGTCGGGCACCCCTTGCACGGAGAACAGGTCATCAATTGGATTATCGCCAATTTTCCGAAAGAAGATTTGGAAAAGATACAGGTTTTGATATCCGACATAGCGGAAATATTTCCGTTTATTTTATCAGGCGGCGTACCGGAATTTACGTCCAGACTGGCGGTTTACCAACAAAAGAAATCAAAAAAGGAATAAGAGATGGGATTTAATTGCGGAATTGTCGGATTACCGAACGTAGGCAAATCGACTTTATTTAACGCTTTAACCTCAACGATGGCGGCTCAGGCGGCGAATTATCCGTTTTGCACGATAGAACCGAATGTCGGTCGTGTGGCTGTTCCGGATTCGCGTTTGCAAGTTTTATCGGAACTGGCGAATTCCAAGCAGACGATTTACACGCAATTAGAGTTTGTGGATATTGCCGGATTGGTGAAGGGTGCTTCTAAAGGGGAAGGCTTGGGTAACCAGTTTTTGGCTTCCATTCGAGAAGTTGACGCGATCGTTCACGTTTTGCGTTGTTTTGAAGACAGTGACATTACTCATGTTGAAGGAACGATTGATCCCGTTCGAGATGCGGAAACGATTGAAACGGAATTGATGCTGTCGGATTTGGACAGTTTGGAACGCCGTATTGTTCCTTTTGAAAAGAAAGCCCGTGCGGGCGAAAAGGAAGGCAAGGAAATGGTTGCTGTGATGCAGCCTGTCTTAGATGCCTTGCGTGCCGGAAAGCCCGCCAGAACCGTTCGTTTTGACGATGAAGAGCAACAAAAATTGTATAAACAGTTATATTTGCTGACGTCAAAGCCGGTTTTATACGTTTGTAACGTTGATGAAGGTTCCGCGGCAACAGGGAACGCCTTTTCCGATCGCGTCTTTGAAATGGCAAAGGCGCAAGGCAATCAGGCGGTTGTCATTTCCGCGGCGATTGAATCCGAAGTGGCTTTACTGGAAAATCCTGAAGAACAAAAAGAATTTTTGGAAACGCTCGGTTTATCGGAAACGGGACTGAACCGCGTGATCGCGGCAGGATATAAGTTGTTGAATTTGAAAACATTCTTTACGGTAGGTCCCAAGGAATCCAAAGCATGGACGATTAAGGACGGTATGACGGCACCGCAGGCGGCGGGCGTTATTCATTCCGATTTTGAAAAAGGGTTTATTCGGGCGGAAGTCATTTCTTATGATGATTTTATCGCCTGCAAAAGTGAAGCAAAAGCCCGTGAAATGGGAAAATTGCGTTCCGAAGGCAAGACGTATGTGATGCAGGACGGCGATATTTGTCATTTTCTGTTTAATGTTTAGGTGATTTAAATGCGTTTAGCTCTTTATGAACCGGACATTCCGCAGAATACGGGCACATTGATGCGCTTGGCGGCGTGTTTTAATCTGCCGGTGGATATCATAGAGCCGTGCGGTTTTGTTTTTAACGATCAAAAGATGCGACGAGCCGGCATGGACTATTTGGATATCGTTGATTACACGCGTCATGATTCATGGGATAAATTCTACGCACAACATCAGGGGCGGATTGTTTTATTAACGACAAAAGGATCCGAACCGTATCATAAATTTGCTTTCAGGAATGACGATATTTTGGTTTTGGGACGCGAGAGTGCGGGCGTTCCTGATTTTGTGCATCAAGCGGCAGATGCGCGTTTGCGCATTCCGATGCGTGCCGATACGCGATCGATCAATGTCGCCATTTCCGGCGCGATTGTTTTAGGTGAAGCTTTGCGCCAGACAGGAACCTTTAATCTGCTAACCTGAGGTTGTATCTAATACCTTTGTATATATTTAAAAGAGATAATCTTTTTTATAAGATTTAATCATCTTAGCAATATACAGAAAGGTTTAGAGATGAAAAAATCATTGTTATTATGTACGGCAGCGGCGGTTTTGTTTTCTTTTTCCGCTCGGGCAGGAGAAATGAAGCCGTATGCTTCTGTTAAAGCGGTGTATTCATGGGAAAAAGCAAAGACGGATGACGGTCAGGAGTCGGGATCGGAAACGTTTAAAGCTCCGGGATTGAATGTTGCTGTTGGTGTAAATTTAAAAAACGGCATTCGTTTAGAAGGTGAATACGGATATCGCGCTTTAAAATCGAAGACTGATGCTTCCGGCGGAATTATTGGCAAAGAAAAATTCGGTATTCAGACATATATGTTGAACGGTTATTATGATTTTGCGACAGGGACGAAGGTTAAACCGTATATCGGCGCCGGTTTAGGTTTGGCGGATGTTAAGTTAAAGTATCAGGATCCTGATGATTTGATTTCGATTTCGAAAACGAAATTCGCGTGGAATTTAAATGCAGGGATCGGTATGGAAGTCTCTAAGAATATGGTCATTGATTTGGGGTATCGATATTTGCAAGTGGAAGATTTCAAGAAGGATTTTGGTGTGGGCAGTTTGAAATTCAAAACGCATGCGAACGAAGTATCGTTAGGGGTACGGTATCATTTTTAACATAATTTAAAAAGGAAAAGGCTCTGGGAACAGAGCCTTTTTTATATTGGAACGGGATAGAAACGATTTTTATTTTTGTTGATTTCTGGGGCCGAACAGAGCGGTTCCCACGCGGACAAAAGTAGCGCCTTGTTGAATGGCGACGAGGAAATCGTCACTCATGCCCATGGACAATTCGGGAACGTTTGCCTGTCGAGCCAACTTTTTCAATAAGGCGAAGTGAGGAGAAGGCTCGTCATCTACGGGAGGAATGCACATCAACCCGATAATATTCAATCCCAGATCTCGGCATTGATTGACCAAAGAAATTGTTTCACGTGGAACAATTCCTCCTTTTTGAGGTTCTTCTCCCGTATTGACCTGAACAAAACAGGGAATGTTTTTGTTTTGCTTTTTCATTTCATCGGCTAATTTTTTTGCCAACTCAATCCGGTCAACGGTTTCAATGACGTCAAACAGACTGACCGCTTCTTTGACTTTATTGGTTTGTAACGATCCGATCAGATGCAGTTTTAAGTCAGGATAAGACTGTTTTAAATCAGGGTATTTTTGCAAAGCCTCTTGCACGCGATTCTCGCCGAAGACACGATGCCCCGCGGATAAAAGAGGCAAAATTTCTTCTTTGTCATGCATTTTTGATACGGCGACAAGCGTCACATCGTCTTTTTGACGTCCGCAATGCAAAGCCGCCGTTTCAATTTCAGATCGGATTTTTTCCAAGTTATTTAATATCGTCATCGTTTTCTAGAAATTTAAGTTCATACCGATAGCCACAGCGGGACCTTTGTTGCTTGCGGCGGGATTCCTTGAAGCCGAATCAAAGTCCAAATAAGCGATATCAATGAAAGCATCAACACCGGCTAAAATCTTATACTGTCCGGAAACAAGATAAACACTGTAAATGTCTTTTTTGTCGTTTACAAGCAAACTTTCCGCTCTGGATTGAAAGACGTTCGCGCTGACTCCGAACGGGCCGGCCGTGTATTCGACACCGAAATCCCAGCTGCTGCCTTTGGCAACGTTGGCATAAGGATTTAAAAATAAACCGGTAATCTCGGATAAATTGGTGTAGTGATAAGAACCGCCGACAGACCAATTTCCGAAACCGATATTTAAACCGGCACCATATTCATTGATGTTCTTCTCCTCGGCAAAAGCTAAATTCATTCCGGGATTTTCAGGTGCATTTGCTCTTAAATTAGGCTTATACATCGTATACGAAGCACTGGCTTCAATATTGAATTTTCCGAAGTCATGTTGGAACAAAGCGGTTGTATCCACTCCGTACCTGAATAATTTGATCCCGTCATTCGGAATCAGCAGATCATCGGAATCTTTTCCTTTTTTCTTGTTCCCCGGCATTAAACTGATCCCGAACGTGAAACCGGAAAAGGTCGGTGTGATATAAGACAACTTGGTGGAAATATCGTCAAGCAAAGCGTAAGTCGCTTTGTTGTAAGCAAAATTTCCGGGACCGACAAGCAAACGTCTGAAATCCGTTTCCTGCAATCCTAACGTGCTGACGGTCGGTGAGGTGACGGACATCTGATTTGAAACGTTTTTGACATTCCCGACAATCACGCGTCCGATACCGGAATCAACGGTCATATAAGTTTCGTCAATGGTGTGATTTGACGTGTCGCTGTCCGTTCCGGCTTCCAGCTGAATCATGGCACCGATTTTAACGCCGTTTCGTAAAGTGGTTGATCCTGAAAAATAAATTTCGGCATCTCCCATGACATCGACATTATTATAAGATCCGATAGGTCTTAAAGTGACACGGTCGGATTCCAGAATGGCTGTTGTTTTTTTCTGATTGGCGTAAGTCGTGTACCAGGTCATATAACCGCCCAATTGCAGTTCAATCGGCTGATCGAAAAATTCGACAGTTGCCGTTTGTTGCGCTTGTGACGGAGGCGTTAAAGCAAAAGTTGATATTAAAAAAGAAGAAGCAATTAAAAGTTTTTTCATCATCTATCCTAAATTAGGGTTGTCAGGAATAAAAATTAAGTAAAATATACTTTGTCCGGATTGTAAATAAAAAGTTCTTTTATCAGAAGATAGCCAATTTTGTTATTTTAAGGGGAAAAAGGGAAAGAAGATGAGATTTCAGGCGATCACGTTATTTTGTTGTTTAATCAGTGCCTGTCAGAACACTGCGGTGGAATATAAATATCCCGAGAAGGTAAAAGGCAGATACGAGATGCCGTCCGAAAAAACCGAAGCGGAAAAAAACGATACTGTTTTTAACAAAGAGTATTTGACGTTTCGCCTGAATGAAAAAAAAGAAGAAAAGGAAGAAGCGGTACAAACGTTTGTAAAACCGGAAATTTCGCCGGAAAAGCTGTGGACTTCGATGTTGCACGTATTGTCGCAATATCCGATTTCGATCGTTGAGAAAGACCGGCTTGTGGTAACGGACTGGTTTACGGATCCGGAAAAGACGGATCGTCAGCTGAAAATCAATGCGGTGAAGACGGGCTCGGATTTAAAAATAACGGTGTTGTGTCGTAAAAAAGATAAAAACGGGACTTGGATCAATCAAAAAAATGACGCAACACTTGCAGATAAAATAAAAAATGATATTGTGAGACAGTCAATTAACCACTAACCTTTGAACAGAAAGTCTGACTATGAGCGAAGAAAGATATAATTTTCGTACGACCGAAGAAAAATGGCAAAAAGCTTGGGAAGAAGCAGAAATTTTTAAAGCGCGGGAAGGTTCCGAAAAACCGAAATATTACGCTTTGGAAATGTTTCCGTATCCGTCCGGCAAGATTCATATGGGGCACGTACGCAATTACGCTCAGGGCGATGTGATCGCTCGCTTTAAGTTGGCGCAGGGATATAATGTTTTGCATCCGATGGGTTGGGATTCATTCGGTTTGCCGGCGGAAAACGCGGCGATCAAACACGGGGTTCATCCGTCAAAGTGGACGCGTGAAAACATTGCCAACATGCGCGAAGAAATGAAAAAAATGGGCCTCTCGATTGACTGGAGCCGTGAAGTTTCTACGTGCGAAGTCGAATACTACAGGCACGAACAAAAGATGTTCTTGGACTTTTTGAAAAAAGGTTTGGCATATCGCAAGGATTCTTGGGTGAACTGGGATCCGGTCGATCAGACGGTGTTGGCCAACGAACAGGTGGTTGACGGCAAAGGCTGGCGTACGGGGGCTCCGGTCGAACGCCGCAAGTTGTCGCAGTGGTTTTTAAAGATTACGGATTATGCCGATGAATTGCTTGAAAACCTGAAAACGATGGACGGTTGGCCTGAAAAAGTTCGTATCATGCAGGAAAATTGGATCGGTAAGTCTTACGGAGCTTATATGTATTTTCCGGTGATCGGAACGGATAAAACGTTGGAAGTCTTTACGACACGTGCCGACACTTTGTTCGGCGCTTCTTTCTGTGCCATATCCGCCGGTCATCCGATCGCTCAGGAATTGGCGAAAACAAATCCGGAATTGGCGAAATTCATCAAAGAATGTGAAGCGTTGGGGACATCTGTCGCAACGATCGAAGCGGCGGAAAAGAAAGGTTTTGATACGGGCTTAAAAGTAATGCACCCGTTTGCCGAAGAGTTTAAAAAACTGGGCGGCAATCCGGAATTACCGTTATATGTGGCGAACTTTGTGTTAATGGAATACGGAACGGGCGCGATTTTCGCTTGTCCGGCGCACGATCAGCGCGACTTGGATTTTGCGCGTAAGTACGGATTGCCCGTTCGCGTCGTTGTCGCGCATAAAGACGAAGGTGTTCCCGTTGTCGAAGACAAAGCGTTTGACGATATCGCGGACGGCATCGCTGTCAATTCGGCTTTTCTGGACGGTATGGCGACAAAAGACGCTATTGCGGAAATGATCAGGCGTTTGGAATCGATCGGCAAAGGAAAAGCGACAGTTCAATACCGTTTGCGAGACTGGGGTATTTCCAGACAACGTTATTGGGGTTGTCCGATTCCCGTCATTCATTGCGAACATTGCGGTATTGTTCCCGTTCCCGAAAAAGATTTGCCCGTGACGTTGCCGCAGGACGTTACGTTTGAAGCCAGCGGTGGCAATCCTTTGGAACGTCATGCAACATGGAAACACGTGACTTGTCCGGTTTGCGGCAAGCCGGCTTTGCGTGAAACGGACACGTTTGACACGTTCTTTGAATCTTCTTGGTATTTTGCGCGTTACGCTTCTCCGCATGAAACGGATTGCGGCTTTAAAAAGGACGCCGCCAATCACTGGTTGCCGGTCGATCAGTATATCGGCGGGATTGAACACGCCGTTTTACATTTGTTGTATGCGCGCTTTTTCACGAAGGCTTTGCGTGATTGCGGCTATCTGGATATTGATGAGCCGTTTAAAGGATTGTTCACGCAGGGTATGGTTTGCCATGAAACATATAAAGACGTGAACGGCAACTGGCTGTTTCCGACAGAAGTCGAAAAGAAATCGGACGGAACGGCGGTGAAGATCAGTGACGGGACACCCGTTACGATCGGTCGTTCGGAAAAGATGAGCAAGTCGAAATATAATCTGGTTGATCCGGAAACGATTTTGCAGACGTACGGAGCGGATGCCGCGCGTGTCTTTATGCTTTCGGATACGCCTCCGGAACGCGATCTGGAATGGACGGAAGCCGGCATTGACGGCGCGTGGCGTTATGTGAATCGTTTATGGCGCATGACGTTGGCTTGTCCGCGACAGGTTGAAAAGCCGCAGACATTGTCGGCAGCGGCGGATAAGTTAATCCGTGCGGCTCATAAGACGGTGGCTTTGGTTACGGAAGATTTTGACAAGTTGCGTTTTAATGTTGCCGTCGCGCGCTTGCGTGAATTGACCAACGCGATCGGCGATTTGAAAATCAACGATGCGGGCGATCAATACGCGTATCGTTTTGCGTTTGAAACTTTGGTGCGTTTAATGGCTCCGATAGCGCCGCACATTGCCGAAGAGATGTGGCATTATTTAGGTCACGATACGTTATTGGCGGGCGAAAGCTGGCCGGTTGCCGACGCGGCTTTGGTTGCCGATGATAAAATCACGATGGCGGTTCAGGTGATGGGCAAGATGCGCGGAACGATCGAAGTGGCCAAAGACAGCGAAGACGAAGTCGTTAAGGAAGCGGCTTTGGCCTTACCGACGGTCAAGGCTCAGTTGGAAGGAAAAACCATTCGTAAGATCATTGTTGTAAAGAATAAGATTGTCAATGTTGTGGCTGCGTAAAGGATATTTTTTGATTGTGTTGCTTTTGGCGGCGTGCGGTTTTCGTCCGTTATACGTCGGCCAAAGCACGCAGGATTCGATTTCCGGAAAGCAGTTGACGCAGGAAATGGCTTCGATTTTCATTGATACGATACCTGACAGGCTTGGTCAGATTTTGCATCAGTCTTTGTCGGACAGATTGACACCTCAAGGAGAAACAAAAGATCCTCGTTACAGACTGTCGGTTCGTTTGTCCGAAGCCGTTCTTTCTCAACAAGGCGTTCGACAAGATAATTTGGCGACACGTTATATGATGACGTTTACGGCGTATTATACGCTTTATACATATCCTGAAAATCGTAAAATTTTAAGTGACAGTACGATAGGGCGCAGCAGTTATGACGTTCAATTATCCCCTTATGCGACAGATGTTGCGGAAGAAATGGCGAAAGAAAGAATCATGAAAATTTTGGGAAATGACATAGCTTTGCGTTTAGCCGCTTTTTTAAAAAGTTATAATGTTTCCGAAAAATTGAAACAATGACGAAATTAAAGTTATATGATTTTGAAAATCTTTTAAAAACAGGAGCGCCGGATTTAAAGGCGGTTTTGTTTTACGGTCAGGATGAGGGATTGATTGAAGAATGTCGTCAACGCATGATCACGGCGATTATTCCTGATAAAGATCCTTTTCGTTTGTCGGAATTGACCTTTTCTCAAATTAAGGAGGATCCGGCTCTTTTATCGGCGGAAGCTAATGCACTTTCTTTAATGGGCGGCCGGCGTGTGATTGTTGTTCGGGGCGCGGATAATTATTTTACGGCGGTTCTGAAAGAATTTTTGCTGTCATATAAAGGCGATTCTCTTCTGATTGTTTTGGCGGGGAACTTAAAAACGAGAGATTCTTTGCCTTCGTTGTTTGCGGAATCGTCTGCTTTAGCTGTTTTCCCGTGCTATGCGGACGAAGGGGAAGCTTTGAAACGTTTTGTTTTTCAATCAATAACGGATCAGGGATTTGAAACTTCCAAGGAAGTCGTTTCTTATATTGCGGATAATTTGGGAGCGGACAGATTGCAGTCGCGTTCCGAATTGGCGAAACTGTTTGCTTATATGGGAACGGACAGCGTTATTACCATGAACGACGCGATGGCTTGCATCGGAGATGCTTCGGCTTTATCGGTTGATCAGATGTTGTATGCATTATCCGGCGGCAATCAAAAAGAACTGCATGAAACATTGGATCGTCTGTTTGCCGAAGGACAAAGTCCGATCGGCTTATTACGTGCAGCTTCCGGACATTTTAAAAAGTTTCACGTTACACTTGCCAGAATATCGGACGGAGCTACAGTTGACGCCGCTGTTATCCCTTTGCGCCTTCATTTCAAACGCGTTGGTGAATTTAAGCGCCAGTTAAGACAATGGAACCTGATAAAAGTCGGACGGGCATTGGATTTGCTGACGCGGGCTGAAACGGAATGCAAAAAAACGGGACGACCGCAACAGCTGATGGTCGCCCGCGTGTTTATGCAAATCGCCGCGCAAGCAAGGAAGTAACCGTCCCGAACAGGCATGATGAAAAAGGCGGAGGATAATTTCTCCGCCTTTTCGTTATTAAAAGTTGACTTTCAAATTGACCATACCGGTGTGATCTTTGTAATGATCCTTGAATTTGCCTTCGTAGCTGACGGAAAGTTCGGAGGAATTGCCGAACGTGACCGTCAATCTCGCGCCGGTTTCGACGCCGAACCGTTTCATCGGATCGCCGGACACGACATAGCTGGAATGATCGGGCAGGACGACCGTGCGGTTTTCGTCGTCGCGGGCGAAATCATACGTCGCCGCCACCTTTAATTCGGGCGTGAAGTTGATTTTCGGATTCGCGGTCAAGTGATATCCTTTTGCCGCTTTGATCCCCGCGACGCCCGTCCACGTGTTCTGCGTTTTGTCGCGCAACGTCGCGCCCGCCGCGTCGGTGTATTCTTTCAACCGGACGTTTGTGAAACGGACGGCGGCTTCGGGGGTCAGCAATCCTAAATCGTATCCGGCGGCGATTTGCGCGGCGATCGTGTCGGCGTTATAGTCGCTGGTCAAACCGACCGTGCGCGTTTTTTCGTCGTATTTGGAACGACCGTAGCTGACAACACCGTTGACATAGGCTTTGTGCGGTTTGTATTCGCCGTACACAAATCCCGTGTGCGTATCGACGTCGGTTTGCGCGCGGTCGGTCGAAATGTCGCCGGACGTGTAGGCGTAACCGATACCGGCTTTGAAGCTGTCGGTGAAGTTGACTTCGGCGCCCGCCGCGAATCCGTTTGAATGCGCGTTGAAGCCGTCCTCTTTATCCAGTTTGGCGTAGTTCATCATGCCCTGCGCCCAAACGGACGATCTGCCGGCGGCGTAATCACCGCCCGAACGACCGCGCCCGCCGAACGATCCGCCCGATTTCATGCCGCCGCCGAAACGCGATCCGACGACGTTGATGACGGATTTCGCCGTGCTTGTCGCCATTTTCGAGCCGGATTGAGCGGTGTCGGGGGCGACTTCTTTCAGGATTTGGCGCACTTCGGCGGTTTTGCCCGCCGCCTTGTCCAGCAAGTCGTTGACTTTTTCAATGATCTTTTGCGTATGTTCGGGCAGCTTGTTTAGCACTTCGTTCGCCAGATCCAGAATTTTCGACGCCTGTTTTTCGCTTTCGGGCAATACGACGCCGGATTTTTCCAAATCTTCAATTGCGGCTTCGGAAGCGGTCGCCAAACGCAAAATCCACAAATTGCCGCCTTTCCAGTTGCTCAGCTTTTCAAGCGTTTTGGCGGCGGCGATGTCGAATTCGGAATCGGATACGGCGTAGCGGTTGGTCGCATAGTCGCCGAACGTGAAACCCACGCCGTTTGTGATTTTGTATTCCGTCACCGCGTCGCGCGAAGCGTTGCTCATGTCCAGTTTCAGCGTTGCGTTTTGCGCCGTCGCATTGACGATCGCGGACGTTTTCGCCGCGTCGGTCAAAATCGCCGAAATCGTTCCGCCGGAAATCAGATCAGCCGTCAGCATACCCGTTCCGATGTCCAGCGTTTTGCCGTCGGCGATGGTGATGTTTTTCAATGTCGCTTTGTTGTTCAAGTTGGACAGCGCATAGTTGTCTTTGAATATCAAATCAACATTCGACCCCGACAAATCGCCGTTCAGACGAGCCGTTTCTTTGCCGAAAACAATCGTTCCTCCCGTTGCGGCAATGTTCGCCGTCAGCGCGCCGTTCAAGTTGATTTCGCCGCCCGTAAAGTCCGCCGCGGCGATGCCCTTTGCGTTTTCAAATCTGTTGTTTCCGTTGACATTGATGATTGCCGCGTCGGAAATGCGAATTGTGCCGTCGGACGAATGATTTACAATCGACGCCGTGTCGTTGAGAGTAACCGTTCCGCCGGAGATGTCGATTTCACCCGTTGTTTTGGACAGTTCATTCGGACGGGAATCTTTCAGATAGTTGAAAACCAGAGTTTTGCCGACTTCGTTGTTGTCGTTATCGGTTCTGATAATTTGAGCGTTTTTATTCAGCGTAATATTTCCACCGCTGATTTTAATGTCTCCGTGATAGGCGGCGGGAAGGTTTTCCGTGTCATCATCGCCCCATTCTCTCAACAACACAATATAACGGTTTTTCCCCAAAGTGATGTCGCCGCCGGAAATTGATAAAGTTCCGGAAGTTTGTTCATCCGCCGCGTCAATCCCCAATCCTTTGCCGAAGTACAGTTCTCTGTTGGCGTCGTTTGTATCGGCAAGTGTGATTCTTCCGCCGGAAATTGTTGTGTTTACATCGGACATCATCGCCGTATTGATAACGGCGTTTCCCGAAATTGACACCGGACCGCGGTAAAAGCTCAAAGTTTCTTCATTTTTTGCCGAAACCGTTCCGCCGGAAATGTCGATACCGCCCGTTCCCTGCCAATCCAGCCAATCGCCGACTTTGGATTCAACAATCAGATTCCCGCCCGTCATTTTCAAAGCGTCGGGAGAAAAGTTGAAAAATTCTTCGTCGTTGTTGTTGACTTTAATCGTGTAACGATTTCTTTTTTCCTCTCCTTCTCCTTTTTTGGAAATTCGTGTATAAATTGCTGTATCTCCATCGCCGATTACAACATCCGCCTTTGCCGGCATTGCGACGGAAAATGCCGCCAAATTCAGCAAAGCGCATTTGATCAGCACCGCGCGATAGCGGCGCGTCAATTCTTTCATCGTTGTTTTCGATTGTTTCATGCTCTAATCTCCTTAAAGTAAACGAAAACCGCCTTAATCAGGCGGTCGGGGAGTAGAAAAACCATAATAAGGTAAATGATCCTTTTGACCTTTAAACACCTCCGTTTTTTCAGAGATAATGACGGGGTGTGTTCTGAACATACGCCAAAAGCTCCCCGACCTTTGAAAAAATCGGGGATATTTTGTCTGTTTCACCATAGGCAAAACAGCTAACGACGCATATCTGCGCCGACCTTATTAAAGAGGTTTTCTAGGCCTCCGTGCCTGCTAAGACACAACCGACAGGATACACAATAACGGCGATATGTTCAATCAAAGAATAAAAAAAGCTCGGGGAAACCGAGCCTTTTTACCGTTATCCGAATACTTTTTTGAAAATGAAATCGATTTGCGCGGTGTAAAAGTTTAAATCGAACAAAGCTTCCAGCTGTTCCTTTGTGATGACGTTCATCACATCGTCGTCTGCTTCCAACAAATCTTTGAAGGTACCTTCTCCCGCCCAAACTTTCATCGCGTTGCGTTGCGTCAGTTTGTAAGCGTCTTCACGTTTCATTCCGGTATCGACCAAAGCCAACATCACGCGTTGAGAAAAGATCAGCCCTTTTAAACGGTTCAGGTTTGCCAACATATTTTCGGGATAAATCAACAACTTTTCAATGATGCCGGCTAATCTGTTTAAACAAAAGTCCAAACCGATCATCGCATCGGGCGCAATAATTCTTTCGTTGGAAGAATGCGAGATGTCGCGTTCATGCCATAAGGCAACATTTTCCATGGCGGGAATAGCATAAGAACGTAATAATCTGGCCAATCCGGTCAGATTTTCGGACAAGACGGGATTGCGTTTGTGCGGCATGGCGGAAGACCCTTTTTGTCCGGCAGAGAAATATTCTTCGGCTTCACGGACTTCGGTTCGTTGCAAATGACGTATTTCAATGGCTAAGCGTTCAATGGAGGAAGCGATAATGCCGACAGTCGTGAACAAAACGGCATAACGATCGCGAGGAATAACTTGCGTTGAAACGGGTTCCGGCGTTAAACCCAGTTTTTCGGCAACATATTGTTCGACACGCGGATCAATCGTGGCAAAAGTGCCGACGGCACCGGAAATGGCGCAGGTGGAAACTTCTTTGCGCGCGGCGATCAATCTTTCCTTATTGCGTTCAAATTCCGCATAGAATCCCAGCATTTTCAATCCGAACGTCGTCGGTTCGGCGTGAATGCCGTGACTGCGTCCGATGCATAAAGTGTATTTATGTTCTTCGGCACGCTTTTTTAAGGCGGCTAAAAGCCGATCCATGTCTTTTAATAAAATATCAACCGATTGCGTCAACCGCATATTAAAAGACGTATCCAAAACATCCGAAGACGTCATCCCCTGATGCATGAAACGGGCGCTTTCCCCGACATTTTCGCCGACGTTGGTTAAGAAAGCGATCACATCATGTTTGACTTCGGCTTCGATTTCGTCAATTCGTTTCGGATCGAATTTTCCTTTTGCCCGAATATCGTCAACGGCGGACTGGGGGATTTTTCCCAGCTTTGCCAAAGCTTCGCACGCGCAAGCTTCGATTTCGAACCAGGTTTGAAATTTGTTTTCATCAGACCAAATGGCACTCATTTCAGGACGGCTGTAACGCGGTATCATGTTTTTTCCTTTATTGCAGAAAAATAATAAATATGTTTACATATTTAGTAATATGAATAAAGGAGAAAAAAATGCAAACACAAACGCTCATTCGTGCTCAGGATTATCTGCCGAAGAAACCGGAATTAGCCGAAGGCACTACAGATGAATTGGTTTCCGAAACGGACGGATTGACTATTCGTTTATTCGGAGCGGCTCCGGATTATTCCAAAAAGGAATATGAAGATTTATGGCAGTCGGTTTTTAATGCCGATGAAAAAGAAATGATAGATTTTTGCCGTGAAAAGGGCGTTGACGTTATCGGTGATGACGGTTTCCCCGTAACGGGTTGG
The DNA here is from genome assembly GCA_944391535.1 of uncultured Alphaproteobacteria bacterium. Lineage (GTDB taxonomy): Bacteria > Pseudomonadota > Alphaproteobacteria > CAAGCB01 > CAG-977 > UBA11549. Next base: position 4,519 of record CALXTY010000015.1, on the reverse strand, counting down.
CGCGATGTCGCCGTTATGCTCAAAGCCATTGACGCGGGGATGGTGACTTTAGCATAACGTGATGAAAAAAGTTATATTTTTGTTTTTAATTTTTCTTTTCGGCTGTCAATTGCCGATAGAAGAAAAGATTCCCATGTCAGTAGATTCTTATTTGAATCGAACACCGAACGTAAAGACGGCGGTGATTCATTTAATGAATGAAGATATTTCAAGAGAGGATATTGAATATCAACAATTTATAAAAAAGTTAAAACCGGTTTTAGAATCAAAGGGATATCGGTTCAGTTCTTCTGCCGCGGTTATCCTGAGATTAAAATTTGGTGTTATTAAAGAAGGCTCCACAAGTATCAGAAGTAATATCGACACGGCGGATGTCATTCATCCGATTGACGAACCCAGTATTTTAGCGACAACGATGTATGATCGCAAACCGGTGTATGAGAAGTTTATTTCTTTAACGGCGGTTCAGGCGGGAAAAGAAGACAGACAATATTGGAAGGTAAGGGTTTCCAAAAAAGATTATGCTTCCGATTTCAGATCGGCGGAAGATAAACTGTTGTATTTATTGTCACATTTTATTGAAAAAGACTCCGGTCGTCAGGTGGAGGCGGATTTGTCGGACACGGAGTTTTATCAGCGTTATGTGTTAAAGTATTCCGCGGCGGAAGCTTCTTCGAGTTTTGTGACCGAGCCGGAAGTAAAACGTCAGTATTTAAGGAAATTACAAATGCGTATCAACGCACACGCGCAAGATTTCAGGAAATGCGGATTAACGGAAGTCAGGGAGGTTTCGTTTATGGTCTCTCCTTTCGGGACATTGCCGGCCTTTGGCTTCAAGGAAACGTTTGATATTTTGGGAATGCCCGTGAATGAAAAAGTCCGTTCGTGCATAGCAAAATACTTTGAACCGTTATTGGAACCGCCGCATGATATAGACACGACGCAACCGTTTACGGTTAAAATACCGATCAGATGAAAAAAGCGAGGAATTCCTCGCTTTTTTTATATCGGATTGGAAATCAGTCCGTCTGCCAGCTTTGGTTCGAACCAAGTGGATTTCGGCGGCATGACCTGTCCGCTGTCGGCGACGGCGGTTAATTCGCTCATCTGAGTGGGATATAAAGCGAACGCTGCGGCAAAGTCGCCGCTGTCGACACGATTTTGCAATTCTTTCAATCCGCGCATACCGCCGACAAAGTCGATGCGTTTATCTTTGCGCAAATCGGTAATGCCCAAGATCGGATTTAAGACCAGATCGGATAACAGACTGACGTCTAAAAGTTTGACCGGATCTTTTTCGCTTGGCGTATTTTTCAACGACAACAAATACCACTGTTTATTCAGATAAAGCCCGAAAGTGTTCTTTTTTTGAGGCTTTGCGATGCCTTGTACGGCGGAAACGATGAAGTCCTTTTCCAAATTTTTTAAGAAGTCTTCAGGCGTTAACCCGTTCAAATCTTTAACGATGCGATTGTAATCGAGAATTTTCATTTCTTCGATCGGGAAAGCGACCGCCAAAAAAGAGTTGTAGTCTTCGGTTCCGTTATGATTGGGATTGTGTTCGGCGCGTTTTTTGGCCACTCTGGAAGCCGCCGCCGAACGGTGATGCCCGTCTGCGATATAAACGACTTCTTGCTTATCAAAGGCGTTTGTGATCGTTTGAATGTCGTCTTCATTGTCGATGACCCAGACGGCGTGCCGGATATCGTGATCGGCGGTTACTTCGTAAGCAGGCGGATTGTTGACGTATTTTTTTATAATTTGATCAACGGCGGGTATTTGATGATAAGCCAACAGGACAGGTCCCGTTTGCGCATTCAGAGCGTCAATCTGATGGACGCGATCGTCTTCTTTGTCAACTCTGGTAAATTCGTGACGGCGAATTCTGTTTTTATCGTATTCGTCGACACTGGCCGCTACGGCCAACCCCGTTTGAACATGATTTCCCATAATGGCGCGATAAATGTAATAGCAAGGTTTTTCATCTTGTTTTAAAATGCCGTTATTGATCATGGCGGCGTAATTTTGCGCAGATTTGGCATAAACCGAAGCGTCATAAGGATTTGTATTTTCGGGCAAATCGATTTCCGCTTTGGAAATGTGCAGAAAAGAGAAAGGTTTTCCTCTTGCTTTTTCCCGAGCTTCTTTTGTATCAAGGACATCATAAGGCGGAGCGGCGACTTCGGCGGCGAATTGGGGTGTCGGTCTGACGGCTTTGAAAGGACGAAATAAAGGAATGGTACTCACGGCGAACTCCTGTAGTAAAAACGAAGAACAAGACCTTTGTAACGCAAAACAGCTTAAAAACAAAGTGATAGTTGTCGCAGGCCCGACGGCATCGGGCAAATCTTCGTTGGCGCTTGATTTGGCGCAACGTTTAAACGGGATCGTCATGAACGCCGACAGCATTCAGATTTACCGGGACGTTCCGACATTAACGGCGCGACCGAAACCCGCCGATGAAGAAAAGGCGGAACACCGGTTGTACGGTTTTTTGGAACCGCAGGAAACCTATTCGGTTTTTCAATGGGTTCAATCGGCGGCGCGCGAAATCAAAAGAGCTTGGGCGAAAGGAAAAGTTCCCGTTGTTGTCGGCGGGACGGGTTTTTATTTGCAAACGTTGATCAAGGGCATATCGGCCGTTCCTCAAACACAAGACGATATTCGTCGTCAAATCAGACAAGAAGTTGAAACATTGGGATACGAGAAATTTTTAAAACGGTTTCAACAAAAAGATCCTTTATTTTCGTTTACGGATCCGCAACGCGTCATGCGCGCGGCCGAAGTTTTAAGTCAAACGGGGCGATCAATTACATATTGGCAGTCGTTACCGTTTCAAAAGGAGATTGAAGCGGATTTTTTTAAAATTTTGATGGATTTGCCGCGCGCGGTTTTATACGAACGTTGCAATGAACGTTTCGGATTGATGTTGAGGGGAACGGCCGTTGAGGAAGTGCGTTTGTTATTTTCAAAGGAACCTCCTGCAGACAGTCCGATTTTAAAAGCGTTGGGCGTCATGGAAATCAAAGATTATTTGGACGGTCGGATCAGTCAAGAGGAAGCGACGGAACACGCCTGTCAGATGACCAGAAATTATGCGAAGCGTCAAATGACATGGTTCAGGCATCGATTTGAGGCTGATGATGTCGTCAATGATGTAAAAAGTACGGACATATTAACTAAGGCTTTACACTTCTTAGAGTAAATTAAACTGAAATTAACCGTAACTTTTCTTGTTTCGAAGCAAAGTAAGGTATATAGGTAGTCGTAAATTTAATTTTTTTAAGGGGGCGCAATGCTTTCAAAGCTGACCGGCTGGCTGTCCGCAGATATGGCCATAGACTTAGGAACCGCGAATACGTTGGTATATGTAAAGGGACGCGGGATTGTATTAAATGAACCGTCTGTTGTTGCGATTGCCGAATCAAAAGGCAAAAAGCACGTTTTAGCCGTCGGTGACGAAGCCAAGCAGATGTTGGGACGTACGCCGGGATCCATTCGCGCGGTTCGTCCGTTGCGTGACGGCGTGATTGCGGATTTTGAAGTCGCCGAAGAGATGATCAAGCATTTTATTTACAAAGCGCATAACAGACGTAATTTTGTATCGCCGATGATTATTATTTGCGTTCCTTCCGGTTCAACGGCCGTTGAGCAGCGCGCCATTCAGGAATCGGCCGAAGCGGCGGGAGCCAGAAAAGTTTATTTGATTCAAGAACCGATGGCGGCAGCGATCGGTGCGGGTTTGCCGGTAACGGAACCGACGGGATCAATGGTTGTCGATATCGGCGGCGGTACGACCGAAGTTGCCGTTTTGGCATTGGGTGACATTGTTTTTGCGCGTTCGGTTCGTGTCGGCGGCGATAAGATGGACGAAGCGATCATTTCTTATATTCGCCGCAATCATAACCTGTTGGTCGGAGAAGGATCCGCCGAAAGAATTAAAAAAGCGATCGGTTCGGCCTGTCCTCCGGAACAAGGGGAAGGCCGCACGATGGAAATCAAAGGGCGCGATTTGATGAACGGTGTTCCCAAAGAATTGACGATTTCCGAACGTCAGATTGCCGAAAGTCTGGCGGAACCGGTCAGCCAGATTGTCGAAGCCGTGAAAGTCGCTTTGGAACATACAGCGCCAGAATTGGCGGCGGATATCGTTGACAAAGGGATTGTGTTAACCGGCGGCGGCGCTTTGTTGACGAATTTGGATCACGTTTTGCGCAAATCGACGGGGTTGCCGGTGTCAATCGCCGAAGATCCTTTGACGTGTGTCGCCATGGGCACCGGTCGTGCGTTGGAAGAAATTAAGAAATTACGTAATATTCTTTCAACAATGTATTAAATTTTCCCCTTTTTAAAGAGGGCTGTGCGATATGGGAAAGCAGCATTCCGGCAATACGGCGTCACTGCATCAGATAAAAACGAAGATACGGCGTTTCGCTGTTTTGATGTTGGTGCTTGCCGCGTTCGGATTGACGTTGTCAAGGCCGTAATCGTCAGAACGAAGAAGGAGATCCGCCGCAGA
>CALXTY010000014.1 GCA_944391535.1 uncultured Alphaproteobacteria bacterium | reverse complement strand
GTTTATGATTTAGCCGATGCGACGGGGATTTCGGTTAAGACGCTGATGAATCTGGAAACGGGCAATATTTGTCGTTTGGGCGAACTGTTTTGTTTAGCGCGTTTTTATAATAAACGTGTTCAGATTACCTTTATTTGAATCAAAAAAGCCCTCGCAAGAGGGCTTTTTTCTTATAGTGTTGTTTGATGAAACGAAATCTGTTCGGCTTCTTGTTCGACTTTATGCGGATAGAATAATTTTTTGTTTTTATGGAATTGCATCAACGCAATGACTCCCAGAACAGGCAACATCAGTTCCAGAGTTTCTTCACAGATTTGCAACACGCCGAACAGAGTTCCGTTTTCATCTAAAAAAACGCCTGCTTTTTTCAGATTGCTGGGTAAACGATCGACGATTTTACAGACGGCTCCGGTAGATAACAGCGTAATCACAGTCCAAGATCCCGACATTTTTAGGAAAAAGCCTTTAAAAGCGGGGATCAGATATAAAAACATGGTGTAAATAAACAATCCGCTGATTAACGCCAGACAGAAAAAAGCGATGATTTTTTCAAACAAGGGATTGTTCGGATTGGTAAAGAAACGTAATTTAAACGCCGTGGTGTCCGTAAAAGTCAGCCAGTGTTGGATACCTGCTTCGCGCAAGAAAGCGGCACCGGCAAAGAAGCAAAAGATCAACCACATATTTTTTTCATGTTTTGTCAGGAAATCTTTTCGATAAAAAGACAAAAAGACGAAAAGCGTGAAGTAACAGACATACGTAGTCCAGTCGATTGCGCCCCATACTTTTGAAAAATCAGTTAAATGATTCGGATAAAAGGTAAAGGCCAAAGCATAAGAAATACAGAGAACGACCATGACGGCTGCCGGAGCTGTCCAGAAGATGTCTAAAGATTTTCGCATTTACATTCTCCTGTTTTTTTAATTCTTTTGTTTAGTATATAATCAAAAGTTTTATAAGGAAAGCATTTTGTTTTTTTATCGTTAATAATGATTTCATTTTCAAAGGCGAAAAAGAGATTTAAAAACAAAATAAAGCTATTGTTTTTATTAAAAAAAATATCATTATAGAATTTTTATTTTTTTTATCCATATGAGAGAATAATAAAGAGGCTGCTCTGATTTTTTAAGATTTTTATATAACATACTGAAAAATATTTATAAATTTTTTTCAATTTAATTAAAAATATCATTTTAAAAGTGATAAAAAAGTTTTTCTTGATTTTTCTTTGTCAATCTTCAAATATGATTAAAAGAAGAGGAGGATAAAGATTGTTAGTAGAATGGTGAGGGAAAAAATGGAACTGAAATGTTTAAGATGTGGCTGTGAAAAAGCGGTCAAAAATGGGTTTATTTTCGGTCTTCAGCGCTATAAATGCAAAAAATGCGGATATCAATATACAAAAACAAAACCTCACGGACGCAGTGATGCCGAAAAAAGAACGGCGGTCATGTTGTATGCTTCGGGATTGTCAATGAGCATGATTGCCAAGATGATAGATGTCAGCGTTCAGACGGTATCTCGTTGGGTCAGAACGTTTTACACAAAGAAATTAGAAGAAATTCCTAAAATGGAACCGATGCAAAAAACGACACTGAAAAAAATTATGGAATACTTTCAGACATTAAATAAAGATGTTTTGGATCATGAAGTTTTTGTGTTGTCGACAAAGTTGCCGTCAGGCAGCGATATTCGTATTATTGTCGATAATCCAAATCATTGCGGAAAGAAGAGAACAAAACGTTAAAGAAATGATTATGCTGTCAGATTTTTTTTGACAGCTAAGAGATCTCTCCAAGAGAATTTTTTTTGAGCGGGAGTGCGCAACAGGAAAGCCGGATGGAAAGACGGCATGACATCGATTTCTAAATCTCCGTCGACGTATTTTTGCCATTGTCCTCGAGCTTTTGTGATGCCGATATTTGTGTTTAACAACGCCGAAACGGCACTGCCGCCCAGTAGCAAAAGAACTTTTGGTTTTATTAGGGCGATGTGTTTTTTGATGAATGGTGTGAAAAGAGCGATTTCGGCTTCGGAAGGTTTTCGATTGGCCGGCGGGCGCCATGGCAGGATATTGGAGATATAAACATTTTCACGTTTCAAACCGATGGAGTTCAGCATTAAATCCAACAAATGACCGCTGGGGCCGACGAAAGGCAATCCTTGTCTGTCTTCCTCTTTTCCGGGAGCTTCTCCGACAATCATCAGCTCAGCATTTGGATTCCCCGCGCCGAAAACCATATTTGTCGCGGTTTCTTTCAAAGGGCATTCATTGAAATTGGCGATCGCGTTTTTGAGATCTTCCAAAGAAAAGACGTCCTGCAAAAAAGCGTTTGCCAATGATTTTTTTTCAGGCGACAAGGAGGAGATGACGGAATCCACGACAAGAGAGTCGGCAGTTTCGACATTTTTTTTGAAGCGGTTAACAGGAACGTTTCCGATCGTTTCATTAACGCCGGCCGTCATATACCACTGTAACATTTGTTCGGCAGTTGCATTTTCTTTCATAAGCTTAAAATATCATAATTTTAATTTATGTTCGAACCATTTTCTTTAGAAATAAAGATCGATTGTAAAAACATAAGGACAGGGTTGATTTTTAATATAAAACAGAACACAATGAAAAAACTTTATTCAGGAAAAAGGGTAATGCACATACGTTCCAAAATATATGCTTTGTTTGTTTTAATTTTAGCGGCCTGCGTTCCTAATCATACAGGAGCCGGAACGGCGCCATCCGCAGCGGGCAAGATCGTGAAAACAAAATCCGGAAAAAACGTTGCGGTGGGCAGTTATCTTTTGTACTTGCAAGCACGACAGAATCAGGATTTTGATTCAGCGGTCAAATATTTAAAAGAAACACTAAAAAGTGATCCGGAAAATCGGGCGTTACAATCGGAAATGTTTACGTTGTTAACGATTGAAGGGCGGATAGACGAAGCGTATCCCTATGCGATTAAAGAATTGGGTTGGTCTGCGGATTCTTTATTGGCATCATTGGTCGTGATTGCATACCATGTTTCCAAGAACGATTACGAATCAGCGATGGCGCAAATAGATTCATTTCCATCGAAAGACGAAAACGCTTTTTTGTTTCCATTATTGGAAGTTTGGATACAGGCGGGATTGGATAATCGGAAAAAGGCGTTGAAGAAATTAGAAGAACTGAATCAATCCGGATTGGAGTCCTTGTACTATTTTCATGGAGCTCTTTTGTATGATATGTGGGACGATGAAGAAAATGCGCAAAAGAACTACGAGGCTTTGTTAAGAGAGCCGGGCGGATTGTCTTTAAGAGCCGCTCAGGCTTACGGGAATTTTCTTTTGCGTCAGGGTGAAAAGAAGAAATTTAATGCCTTGGTCGAAGCCTATCGCAAGGGGGCGAAATCGTATCCGTTGTTTGACGAAACGTTTTTCACGGCCGGAGCCGCATATCCCAGTAAGAAAGTCCCCAAGAGCATCGCTTCTCCCCGAGCCGGATTGGCGGAAGCTTTCTTTGATATTTCGGGCAGTCTTGCTGATAAAGGCAGTCCGGAGATATCATTATTCTTTATTCGTTTTGGCATAGTGTTGGATCCTTCATTATCATTGGCGCGTGTTTTGTTGGGGGAAATTTATGAAAAACAAGGACGCTACGATCAAGCGTTGAAGCTGTATGAAGAGGAAAAAGAAAATTCGGAAACATATTATGCCAGTCAAGTTCGTGTCGGGATTATTTATGCTCAGAAAGGAGATCTGGTACGAGCTGAAAAGCAGCTCAGAATGTTGGCGGAGAAACGTCCCGAATTGGCGTTTCCATGGATAGAATTGGGCGATATATTTCTGTCCAACAAAAAATATCCGCAAGCCATAGAAGCGTTCAGTGAAGCGATTAATCGCATTCCGGTTCCGGATCGTTCCCATTGGGTTTTGTTTTACAGCAGAGGCACGGCATATGAACGCAACAAGCAGTGGAAACTAGCTGAACAAGATTTGTTGCAAGCTTTGATTTTGTCTCCGAATCAACCGTTGACGTTGAATTATCTGGGATATTCTTGGATTGAACGGGGCGAGAATGTTAAAAAAGCAAAGGAAATGTTAGAAAGAGCGGCTTTGTTGGCTCCGCGGGAAGGCTTTGTCATAGACAGTTTGGGATGGACATATTATTTGCTTAAAGATTATTCGAAGGCGGTTCTAATATTGGAAAAGGCGGTTCTGTTGGATCCCGGCAGTGCCGTTATTAATGACCATTTAGGCGACGCATATTGGCGAGTCGGTCGGTATCGTGAGGCTCGTTTTCAATGGTCGAAGGCTTTGGGAGTGAAAGATGATTTTCACGATGGCGGTCGTCAGCGTGTTGAAATGAAGCTGGAAAAAGGGCTTGACGTCGTGGGCGATAGGGTTTCCGTTCCCGTTCAGGCGGCGCAGAAAGTCAAAAAAAATAAAAATAAGAAAAGCCGATGAGTATTATTTCTGTTAAAGCGCCCGCAAAAATAAATCTTTATTTGCACATTACGGGACGTCGAGAGGACGGATACCATTTATTGGACAGTCTTTTTGTTTTTGCCAAAGACGGAGATGTCATACATGTTCGTTCATCTGATCGGCTGTCGTTGAAAATTACAGGCGCGTACGCGAAAAATCTGTCAGAAGAAGATGACAATATTGTTTTAAAAGCGGCTCGTTTATTAGCCGAAAGTTGTCATCAAGAGCCCGTTGCGGAAATTGTTTTGGAAAAAAATTTGCCGGTTTCGGCGGGCATCGGTGGAGGGTCTTCCGATGCGGCGGCAACCTTAAAAGCATTGTTGCGACTGTGGAACAAGAGGATTTCAGATCGGGAATTGAAAGAGATCGCTTTGCGGTTGGGTGCTGACGTCCCGTCTTGTTTGGCGGCGAAGCCCGTTCAAGTTTCCGGAATCGGGGAAATTTTGACACCTGCGCCCGAATTGCCCGATTTACATATGTTATTGGTGAATCCGAATCGTCCTGTTTCAACGCCGGCGGTTTTTAAAGCGCGGGGGGAAAATTTTTCCGAACCTTTTCCATTCACTCGAAAGATGACGGATTTTGCAAGTTTTGTTCGTGAACTTTCATATCGACATAACGATTTAAGTCAGGCGGCTTGTCAGATCGAGCCGAGCGTTTTTGACGTGTTGGAAGAACTGGGGTCGGATCCGTTATGCCGTTTGGCTCGAATGTCAGGTAGCGGAGGCACCTGTTTTGGTATTTTTTCCAATTGTTTTGACGCATCATTATGTTGTCATCGGATTCAAAAAAAACATCCCGATTGGTGGTTTTTAAATACGCGAGTGTGATAAAAACCGCTTGTAGGATTTTACCGACTTATGTATAAAAAAAGGTTGGTTGTCTTTTTTTGGCAATGTTTTGTGCGGATCCTTTATCGGGAGAAATGTGTATGTTGAAAAGTCGTTCTTTGTCATTTTTTGTTTTGACCTTAACGTCCGTTTTATTGCTGAACGGTTGTTTAAAAAAGAAAGAAGTAACGATACAAACGGTTCAGAAGCCTCATGTTAGCGTTGAAAGGGCTGGATATAAAACATATACGGAACGTTTTAATTTTCCGGGACGGATTGATGCGGTTAATTCCGTTTCTTTAAAAGCTCGTGTAGCCGGTTTTTTGAAAGATCGTTTGTTTGAAGAAGGAGACGTGGTCAAGAAAGGGCAAATTTTATTTGTGTTGGAACGCGAACCTTTTGAAGCACAGGTGGCAGAGGCGGCGGCGAATCTCGCCAAAGCGGAAGCTGATGCGAAGAATGCGAAGCTGAATTTAGACCGTGCTTTGGAATTGCGTAAGACAGGGAATATTTCTCAATCGACGGTTGATACGCGTGAAGCCGAAAACAGTGTGGCAAAAGGACAGGTGTTACAAGCTCAAGCCGCGTTGAATTTGGCGAAACTGGATCTTGGTTATACAAATATCAAAGCGCCTTTTACCGGCAAGATCGGATTGTCCACATATTCTGTCGGTGAATATTTGCCGGTGAATACAACTTTGGCGTCAATGGTCAGTTTTGATCCGACGTATGTATTGTTTTCGGTTTCCGAACGCGAATTGCTGTCAATGCAAAATGCCGGTATTTTAAAGCAGGACAATGATACATTGGCGGTTTCATTGATTATGGGAGATAATTCGGTATACCGTTACGGCGGTCAGATCAATTTTACGGATGTAGTCGTTGACGATTCGACAGATACTGTCAAAATGCGCGCGGTTTTCCCGAATCCTGCGAAGCAGCTGGTTGCCGGACAGTTTGTCTCCGTTTTGTTGGAATATGAGGCTCCTGAGGAAAAAATCGTTATTTCACAAGCGGCGTTGATGTCTTCAACAACGTCGAAGTATGTTTATGTTGTTGATTCTCAGAACAAAGTGGTCAACAAGCCTGTGTCCGTCGGAACCGAGCAAGGAAAAAACATTGTTGTGTTAGACGGATTAGAAGCCGGAGACCGCGTTATTGTCAGCGGTTTGCAAAAAGTTCGTCCGGGACAGGAGGTCATTGTTGATTCGGATTCCGCCGTTAAAGTAAAATCGACGACGGACGCCAAGAAAAATCAACAGGAAAAGGTTGATCTTTCAAAGAAAACGGAACAACAGCCCGATCAAAAGCAAAAAACTGTTAAAACGACGACAGCTTCGACCAAGAAATAAGGATAACGCTTATGTTTTCGCGTATTTTTATTAAAAGACCCCGTTTGGCAATCGTTATTTCTTTGGTGATCACGATTGCCGGTTTGATTTCTTTAAAAACGATTCCGGTCGCACAGTTGCCGGACGTCGTTCCACCGTCGGTTTCCGTTTCGGCGACATATCCGGGAGCTTCTGCCGAAGTGATTGAACAAACCGTTGCTCAGGTGATCGAAGCGCAGGTCAACGGTGTGGATAATATGCTGTATATGGAATCAACCAGTTCGAATGACGGAAGATATTCATTGGATGTCACTTTTCTTTTAGGCACTGATCCGGACATGAATACGGTTAATGTGCAAAATCGTGTCAGTCAGGTGACGACCCAGTTGCCAAGCGAAGTGCAACAGCAAGGCGTGACGGTGAAAAAGAGAACATCGTCAATGTTAATGGCTTTTTCTATCTATTCTCCCGATAATTCGAGAGATTTGGCTTTTCTGTCAAATTATATGGAAGCCCGTATTAAAGATGACTTGGCACGTGTAACCGGTGTCGGCGAAGTCAATACGTTCGGTGATAAAGACTATAGTATGCGTGTTTGGCTTGATTCCGAACGTTTGGCAAACTTGGGATTGACGAACAGCGATGTCATCAATGCCATTTCGTCTCAGAACATTCAGCCGGCGATCGGTTCGATCGGAGCCTCTCCCGCGCCGCAGGATCAACAGTTACAGTTTACATTAAAGACTTCCGGTCGTTTAAGCACGCCCGAACAATTCGGGGACATTATTTTGCGCGCCAATAAAGACGGCGGTTTGTTACGTTTGAAAGACGTGGCGAAAATAGAATTGGGGACGACATCTTATTCTTCTTATTCGCAGTATAACGGGAAACCGGCATCAGGTGCGATGATTAATTTGGCGCCCGGTGCAAACGCAATGAATGTTGCGGCAAAAGTCAAAGACGAATTGGAAAGAATGAAGCAATTCTTTCCGGAAGGCGTTGATTATGTTATTATTTTCGACACAACCGTTTTTGTTGAAGCAACAGTAAACGAAGTCATTCACACAATTGTTGAAGCGTTCGTTTTGGTGCTGTTGGTTGTTTATCTGTCTTTGGGGACATGGCGCGCGACATTAATTCCGGCAATTGCCGTTCCGGTATCTTTGATCGGTACATTTATATTTATGGCTCCGTTCGGTATTTCAGCCAATACGATTTCTTTACTTTCAATCGTTTTGGTCATTGGTATCGTGGTGGACGATGCCATTATGGTTGTTGAAAATACGGAACGCGTTATTGAAGAAGAACCCGATTTGTCAATACCGGACGCCGTGGCAAAGGCGATGAGTCAAATTACGGCGCCGATTATCGCCATCACCTTGGTGATTTTATCTGTGTTTGTGCCGGTTATTTTTATTCCCGGCATTACAGGGCAATTATATAAACAGTTCGCGGTGACGGTGTCTTGTTCAATGTTGATTTCCGCCGTAAACGCTTTGACTTTATCTCCGGCATTGTGTGCCGTTTTGTTGCATCGCGAAGAAAAGAGGAAAACCGGTTTGGTTCCGTGGGTGATGAATCAGATTGACAAAGGACGTGACGGGTATACGGCTATTGTCAAACGGCTGGTGCGTCATTCCTCTTTATCCATTTTGATTATTGCCGCTGTGATTGCCGCGGCCGTCGGTATGAATGAAATTACACCGTCCGGCTTCTTGCCTGATGAAGACCAAGGTATGTTTATGGTTGATATTCAGTTGCCGGAAGGGGCTTCTTTAGACAGAACAATCGCCGTTCAAAGACAAGTCTATGATATCATTGCCGCTCATCCTGCCGTTCAGAATGTGATGGCTGTTGCCGGTCATAGCATGATCGGAGGAAGCGGCTCTAACTTTGGTATGATGATCACCGGATTGAAACCGTATGAGGTGCGCCGTGATACCTCTATGCAAGTTCAAGCGATTATTTCAAAGATACAACCGCAATTAAATCAAATCCAAGGGGCGTTGATTCGTACATTTAATGTTCCTTCGATACCTGGTATCGGAATGGCGAACGGTTTTGATTATCGCTTGCAAAATGCGCAAGGTGAAACACCTCAGGAAATGGAACAGGCGATGAACCGATTGTTACAAGCGGCCAATCAGAACCCTAAAATGAGTATGGTTTACAGTACGTTTAATACCTCTACACCTCAGCTGTTTGTTTCTTTGGATCGTGTCAAGGCTCAAATGTTGGGTGTCGGTATTCAAGATGTATTTTCTCAGTTGCAATCGACTTTGGGATATGCCTATGTCAATGACTTTATTTTGAACGGGCGTATTTACGAAGTGAACGTTCAAGGGCAAGAACAGTTCCGCAGTAAAGAAGACGATATTTATCGCATTTATACGCGCAATGATAAAGGCGAAATGGTGCCGATGAGATCTTTGTTGACGATTACGCCTATTTTGGGACCTCAACAGTTAACGCGTTATAACAATATGATGACGGTTAAAATCAACGGTTCTGCGGCAGACGGGGTCAGTTCGACTCAGGCGATGGAAGAAATGGAAAAAATATCCAAAGAAGTTTTGCCAAAAGGTTATGAGTATGAATGGACAGGTATGTCTTTACAGGAAAAAGAAGCGGCCGGACAGACTTCGGTTGTTTTGGTTTTGGCTTTCTTGTTCGCATATTTATTTTTAGTCGCTTTATATGAAAGCTGGATGATTCCGATTACGGTGTTGTTGTCGGTTTCGGTTGCTTTGTTAGGAGCCTTGATCTTTTTATATACGTTTGGTTTGGTCAACAATGTTTATGCTCAGATCGGTTTCGTATTGTTGATTGCTCAGGCTTCTAAGAACGCGATTTTGATCGTTGAATTCGCCAAAGAATTAAGAGAAAGCGGTGAAGATCCCGAAGCGGCGGCCGTTCAGGCGGCTCATCTGCGTTTCCGTGCGGTGATGATGACAGCGGTTTCCTTTATTTTGGGATTGGTGCCGTTGGTTGTTGCTTCCGGTGCGGGGGCGATGGCGCGCCGTTCGGTCGGTACGACGGTGTTCGGCGGTATGATTGTCGCGACGGCTTTCGGTATTTTTGTTATTCCGATGTTGTTTGTGGCTTTTGTTAAACGGCGTGAAAAATTCCACGCGAAACGTCGGATGAGGCAGGAACGTCAAAAACCTGTTGTGTTGGAACAAGAAGCGGATACGGAACAGGAAAAAGAACAGGAAAACGAATAAAAAAGAAAGCGGCTGTATTTTCAGCCGCTTTTTTTTAATTGAGTTTTTTATTTTCTGAATTTAATCTTTTAAGAAAATGAAAACAAAGGTGAAAAATGGTTAATTTTTTAGATAAAATTCAAACAGCGATCAATGTTTTTAAAAATGAAGTTCCCGACAGTCTGGAATTGACCGGCGCAGAAGAACGTATGTTAAAAGAAACCTGCTATATCGGAGATATAGATGCTTTAAAAGCGCAAGGGACGCGATTTATTTTGCCGGTTGGGTTAGTTATTTCGAAGTATTCTCGTTTGGGAAAGAACTGTGTTTTATATCAGAATGTAACGATTGGCGGTAAGGATTTTCCGAACAGGGCGGGGAATCCTGATCATTATCCTCGGATCGGAGATAACGTCATTATTTATCCGGGAGCTTTTATTGTGGGGCCTGTCCATATTGGGAATAATTGTGTGATCGGAGCCAATACGGTTGTTGTCAGTAATGTTCCGGACAATTCAATGGTAGGGGGAAATCCGGCAAAGATAATGCCTCGGGGATAAAAAAAACAGGCTTTCGCCTGTTTTTTTTATTTAGGAATGAATAATGCTCTGATGGCATTTAAAACCGCGATGATCATAACACCGACATCTGCAAAAACCGCTAACCACATATTGGCTATTCCTAGGGCTCCCAGTAACAGACAGAGGGCTTTCACAAGTAAAGCGCAATAAATATTTTGATAAACGATACCGATACATTTCCGCGACAAAAGAATTGCCGTTGTGATTTTCATCGGATCATCATCCATTAAAACGACATCAGCTGCCTCAATGGCCGCATCAGATCCGATCGCGCCCATCGCAATACCGATATCCGCACGGGCAAGAACCGGAGCATCGTTAATGCCGTCACCGACAAAGGCCAATTTATCATTAGTTGATTGTTTCTTAAGCAACTCTTCAATTTTTGATACTTTATCGGCAGGCAGTAATTCACTGTAGACTTCATCTATATCAAGAAGATTTCCGACGTACTGAGCAACACCGTTACTGTCTCCGGTCAACATGACCGTTTTTTTGATGCCGGCTTTCTTTAAAGCGGCGATGGCTTGTTTTGCCTGAGGCTTGATGATATCGGCGATGACAATATGTCCGCCGTATTCTCTGTCAACGGCCGCATGAATAATTGTACCGACTTGATGACAATTAATGTGTTTGACATTCAGACTTTTCATTAATTTGTCATTGCCAAGAGCAATTTTGACACCGTCAACATTTGCGATAATGCCGTTACCGCTGATTTCTTGAATATCCGAAACTCTTGACCGATCGACTTCTTGTCCGTAAGCGCGCAGAATGCTTTTACCGATCGGATGTGTTGAAGCGCTTTCGGCCAAAGCCGCATATTCGATCAGTTGTGATTCATCCAACGTATTATGATGAACACCGCAGACGTCAAAAACGCCTTGCGTCAAAGTCCCTGTTTTATCAAAAACGACGGTTTTTGTATTAGAAAGGGTTTCAAGATAGTTTGATCCTTTAATTAAAATGCCGGCTTTACTCGCTCCGCCGATACCGGCAAAAAAGCTAAGAGGAATACTGATGACCAAAGCACAAGGACAACTGATGACCAAAAAAGTCAAAGAACGGTAGATCCAATTTTCCCAATCGGGCGGCAAATGGAGCGCGTATAAACGGATCAGCGGAGGTAAAAGAGCAAGCAGCAATGCCGCATAACAAACGGCCGGAGTATAAATGCGAGCGAATTTTGAAATGAAGTTTTCTGATTTTGATTTGCGCGAACTGGCATTTTCAACCAGATCAAGAATTTTAGATACGGTTGATTCAGAAAATTCTTTTGTTGTTTGTATACTTAAAACACCGCTGATATTAATGCAGCCGCTGTAAATTTCATCGCCTGTTTTAACAGAACGAGGCAGGCTTTCTCCTGTTAAAGCAGACGTATTCAATGTCGATTCGCCTTTGACGACAATTCCGTCTAAAGGTATTTTTTCTCCGGGCTGAACAATAATGGTGCTGCCGATTTTGACTTCTTCAGGGCTAATACGTTGCAGTTTTCCGTCTTTTTCAATGTTGGCGTAATCCGGTCGGATATCCATTAAAGCGGAAATATTTTTTCGGCTTTTTCCGACGGCATAACTTTGAAACAATTCACCGATTTGATAAAACAACATGACGGCAACCGCTTCGGTATAGTCGCCTGTTTTATAAAAAGCCAAAACAAAGGCTCCGACAGTGGCGACGGCCATTAAAAAATTTTCGTCAAAGACCTGTCTGTTTTTGATCCCTTTTCCCGCTTTTAATAAAATATCTCCGCCGATAATCAGATAGGTGGTCAAGTATGCCAGAAATCGGTTCATACCGGATAAGCCGATAAAATGCAAAAGAATCAGCATGACTGTCGCAATGATGATTTTGCACAGCATAACGATCTGTCTTTTACTCATAACTTTGTCCTTTGCCGTTTTTGTTTATATGTAAATTTCACAATCACTTTCGACTTTTTTGCAGTTTTTCAGGACTTCTTGCATAACAGAATCGGAGTCATAATCGTTTTCAAAATCAACGATCATTTTTAAAGTCATAAAATTCACTGTTGCGTCCTTTACACCGGATGTTTTTTTTGCGGCCAGTTCCATTTTATCGGCGCAGTTGGCACAGTCTACATCAATGCGATAGGTTTTTTTCATGGCGGCTCCTTTCAATTAAACAATTAAGCAATCATTTAATTAAAGAATAGAATAGATAAAAAAGATTGTCAATCTTTTTTAAAAAGTTTGATAAATTATGTTAATATATTCGCAAATCAGGAGGACGAATGCCATTACCGCATAATCACGGTCAATTTATAGAACATCATTTTGATCATATGCCAAGAACCGATGAATTTCAGGTTGTATCGGAGATATTTAAACAGCTTGACGACAGCAATCGTATGCGCATTTTTTGGTTATTATGCCATTGTGAGGAATGTGTGATCAACATATCGGCGATGATGGAGATGAGCAGTCCGGCGGTTTCTCATCATCTCAAGCAATTAAAGACGAGCGGTTTAATTACCAGTCGTCGCGAAGGCAAAGAGGTTTATTATAAAGTTGCGGACACACAGCAAGCAGAATTATTGCATCAGGTAATAGAGAAGTTGGTACAAATTAATTGTCCGACCGGTTATTCATCAGGGGATATAAAATAAGCGGTGTCGACAATTTTGATTTCAATGGTGCGTATCGTTCTGACGCCGACATTATGTTCAATCATCAGTTTTGTCAGTTCCTGACCGTCAATCAGCCGAATGATCATTCCTTTTTTTGCGGCATCAAGGGCTTTTTTCTTTGCTTTTTCATCGAACAGACTTGTTGTGATAAAGACTCCCTTGCTGACTTCCGAACAGCCTAAAGCGCCGACAAAATTTTGGACTTCTTTTTCGTTGACTTTACTGTCGGCATAACGTTTTGCCTGCATATAAATTTTTGATAATCCCAGCCCGTCTTCAAAAATGATACCGTCAATACCTCCGTCATGGCTTTTAGGGGTCATTTGTCCTTCACCGTAATGCATAGCTTTAAACAAATCTAAAATGATGCGTTCAAAATAGACGGGATCCGTTCGCTTTAATTCGTCTAACAGATCAGCGTGTAATTTGTCATTGAATCCGTCAACGGCGTTACTCAGCTGTGTTTGCGGATCGATTTGATCCAACAGAATCTGCTGTTGATCGTTTTTTTCATTCGGATTTTGATTCGAACGGTTCAAGTAATCCAGAAAAGAAGGGAATTGTTTTAATAATTCGCGCGTTATTTTATCAGGCTGTTGAGCCAATAAATTTTTGCCCGCATCGGATATGGCATAGGTTCCCCGTTTGATTCTGTGCAGTAACCCGGCTTGAAATAAATCGCAAACGGCTCAAGAGGCTCTGTTATGTAATACGGTTTCCGCTCCGCTTGGCAATATTTCCGATCTTTGATTTTCAGAAAGATTTAAATCATCGGCAATTTTTTTTCTATTTCAGAAACTTTGGCAAAAGAGCATTGATTAAACGCTTTTAAAGCGGGCAACATCATTTCTTGGAAATTCGGTTTTATAACAGATCGGGGAAAAACGTAAAAATAAAAAAACTGCCGTTTTGGCAGTTTTTTTATTATAATCGAGTGGTGCGGAAAGCGGGACTTGAACCCGCACGAGGACAAAGCCTCAACAGATTTTAAGTTAAAGCTTTGAACTTTTCACCATTGTTTACGGACATTCTTTGTAATTCATATTCTATAATGAAATCAAAGACTTGTTTGATTGCTTCCGTTTTTCGTAATTAAAATCTTTCCATCACGATTGATGTTAAAAGTTGCAAAGAGGTTGCAACGGAAGAGAGGAATTATGAAAGCGAATTTTACGGAAAAGCTCATTCGGGAGTTGAAACCCGACCAAACGAAAAACTGGTTTGAAATAACGGACGCCAGGTGTTCGTATCTGCATTGCCGGATCGGACGGACGGGGTGCAAAAGCTATATGCTTGTGAAGAAGATTGACGGGCGTTGCGTTCGCATCACAATCGGCAAGGCAAGTGAAATCAGTGTGGATTTTGCGCGGAAAAAGGCGTTTGAGTTATTGGAAAAAATCAGGAATGGCGTCAATCCGAACAATGAAAAGCAACAGCTTTGCAAGGAAACGACTTTCGGCGAATTGTTTGAAGAGTATATGGAACGCCACGCCAACCGCCATTCTTCGCTGGGGCATATTAAAAACACGTTGAACATTAACAAGCGTCGGTTCGCACGGTGGAAGAACAAAAAGATTTCCTCGCTGACGATGAGAGAAATAGAACAATGGTTTTACGCCGTCCGCGACAGTAGCGGCGTTTTTGCGGCAAATCAGGCTTTGACTTTGTTGCGCCATATTTACAACAAGGCGATACAATGGGGGTGGGAGGGACGCAACCCGACCGCCGGAATTAAAAAGTTCCACGTCGAAGCCCGCGACCGATTTCTTGCCCCCGATGAAATCCAACGGCTCTTTTCGGCATTGGACGAAGAGCCCGATACGGTTTACCGAACGTTCTTTTATACTTTGATGTTCACGGGACAGCGACGGGGAAACGTTCTTTCCATGCGATGGGAAGACATCGACTTTACAACGGACGTTTGGTTTATCCCGAAAACGAAGAACGGGACTTCGTTGCGCGTTCCCCTTGTCGGTCAGCTTGTTTTAATGCTGAAAGAATTGAAATTGCAATCCGGCGGCAATCCGTGGGTGTTTCCTAAATCGTCTGATCGTGCGGCTCATTTGACAGAACCGCGGGAGGTTTGGGAACGCATTAAAAAAAGAGCCTGTATCGACAATTTAAGAATGCACGATTTAAGGCGGACGGTCGCAAGCTATGAATGTATGGGCGGCGTGAATTTGTCCGTTGTGTCAAAGACGCTGAACCATAAAACGCTTTCGGCGACGCAAGTTTATGCGAGGGTGGACACGTCGGCTGTCGCTCAAGCGTTGCAAAACACCGTCAACACGTTTGAGAGTTTCCGAAAATATAATCAAGGGTGAACGGGACAAGGGGTGATCCAAGAGGGGCGAAGTCCCTCTGGCAAGGGCGCAAAAGTTTTGCGCTAACTTGCTATCGCATTTTTACAAATCCGATTGTGAAGTGAGGCTGCACGGCAGACGCTCCCGACAACAGAGGGGGCGTTTGCTCCGGATTTAAAAAACAGTCGATAGAAGAGAAAAGCCCCGAACACGGAACAAACCTTTCTTGAATTACGAACAAAAGGGAAAAGTCCGTTCAAAACCGCCGCAGACCGGAAGCGTCAACAGACGCGACCGGACGGACGGCGCGCTATGGCAGATTTTTTCTGCCGTGGCAAAGAACCGTAAACAAGGGAATACCGACGAAACAAGACGCTACGCATGAATATGGATGAATACGTTTGTGAACGCCCGAGTACGAACACTACCGATAGATTTTCGCCGCCGAGGAAAGAATGAATAGCAGGCTAACTTTTAAGAAGGAGTTTTGATTTTATAGTTTCTGATGAACGCTCTCCGGCAAGGCGATTAAATTCCCTTTTATCATTGTTCCGTTTTCATCCCAATAGGTCGGCGTGTTACGATGTCCGTTGTTATCGATATGATGGATTTGAAGTGAAATTGTTTCGCCTTTTCGAAGTGTTTCAATAGCTTTATTCAGTTCTTCAATAGCTTCTTTTTTAAGAGCTTCTTTGTTTACAGTTTCGTCAATTATTTCATTGATATATGTTATTAAATTCGGATTTTCTTCTTCCAGATATTTAAGCGTACTTTCTTTCATTTTAAACGCTTCGGCAACCAGCTCATAAACTGACCGTTCCTTACCGTTTATGTTAACGACCAGATAACCATTATAGTCACTATTAAATTCTTCTGCTTTCTCATTCCAAGAACATTTCTCATATTGAGGTAAAATGAAATGAAATTTTGTGCATTTATCAATAGACTCAGTTTTATTTTCTTCAAGGGCAATAGAAACTGTTCTCTCACTTAATGCGCAACCTTTACATCCTTTGAAAAGTTCGTTTTCTCTGTTACATTTTATCGGAATACCGACACGCCCGAAGTTGCTGACCTGCAACCCGCCCGCGATATTATTACGAAGACATTTGGCCTTTTTAGGCAACATATCTTTGCAATTATCAACCTTATATCCGGTCAAATTTTTCCATTCTTCCCTATTTCCGTTTTCTTTATCAAACAAATCGCACGGATGACGGGCGAAAGATGCCGGAACCTTGTCATAAAAAAGTCCTGTCTGTCCCTGGTCTTTCCAACAAAGAGCCAATGCTAAATAAGGCGTGTATTCGGATGATACTTTTTTGATGGATTCAACAGTTTTCTGTTCTTGATTGGCGTTCATTTCTTATTCCTTTCAAATTGTTCAATGATTTCCTTTTGATGTTCGTTCGCGATATCGCGAGCGGATTGTCCTTTATCCGTTTTGATGTCGGGGTTTGCTCCCCGTTCCAACAGTAGTTTTAAGGTTTTGTCATTGGCCTCGGATTTGATCGCCTGATAAAACGCTGTCAGATTGTCTTTCGTAGTTTCGTTGATTCGCGCTCCGGCGTCCAGTATTTTTCGAATGACCGGCGTTTTGTATTTATATCGCAGAGCCAACATTAAAATCGTTCCGAAAGCGTACTGTGTAACATTCACGTCTTCGCCACAGTCGATAAAATCCATAATAACGAAAGGCGGATAACGCATCATCAACGCCCTTTGTAAAGCCGTTTCGTTGCCCGCGTCGATTTTTAAATATTCGATCAGTTTGTTTGTTTCTTTATTTTCAATCAGCTTTTTCACTTTGTTTTTGACAATTTGAGCGTGAATTTCGCTAATCGGAAAAATCAGGCTGTCCGCAATCGGCAGACCGTGATGAACCGCGACCTGATACGCCGCTTTCATTTTTTCTTCCAACACTTCCATCTTTTCCGGATTTTTTTTGACCG
This sequence comes from uncultured Alphaproteobacteria bacterium, assembly GCA_944391535.1. GTDB lineage: Bacteria > Pseudomonadota > Alphaproteobacteria > CAAGCB01 > CAG-977 > UBA11549. The sequence goes on along the minus strand of CALXTY010000014.1, from coordinate 5,103 downwards.
TATCGCACAAGGCTGTAAAAACCTTAGGATCGGGGCATTTCAAAACCGCCGTGCAGAGCAGGGACAACGCTTCGTCTTCAAAATCGTTGCCGTATTCCAGTAAAGTTTTTACGATTTTCACGCCTTTATTGTCATAAACGGCGCGTTTTAAAACGGAAAAGCCCGAAGAAAGAATTGAAGATACCATTTTTTCGGTCGCGTGAATGTCCGCGCCGGCGTTTAAAACAGCTTTGATCACGGCGGGATCGTCGCTGAAACGCAAAGCGTAAAACAAAGGGCGGATGAAGACGGGCGTAAAACCGTTGACATCAACTCCGGATTTTAAAACAGCACGGACGGCTACGGCGTCTTTCCCTGCTTTGACGGCGTGGCAAAAACGCGCGGAATGATTGTCGTCGATAGCTCCCGCGTCGAGCAGTTCTTTGATGATTTCCGGATCCTGCACCAATAAAATAGCACGCTGCAAGACGGTTCTTTGATGTCCTTTCCCGTCATCGACCGCTACGGCATTCACGTCGCCGCCGTTTTTGATCCATTGACGGACTTCGGCAAGCGATACGTTTCCGAAGTCTAAAACAGAGTTTTTCTCATACCTTGAAAGGCTTCTTAAAAAAGGGCTGTTGCATATCCCCGCCAGATCGACGGGATAAAGCCCGTTTTCGTCGCAGATGTTAAAATCTGCACCGTGCTTATGCAAAACGGAAAAGACGTCTTCTTTCGCTTCCTTCGCCGCAATCATCAATAACGTGTCCGTGCCGTCAACGGTTTCGTTGATATCCGAAACGGTTTCAAGTAGGACGTCCAGATTTTCCGGTGTCTGTTGAACGACCGCGAGCTGAAAAAAAGACGCCGGAAGTCCTGTTTCAAACAGCAATTTCACGCGCCTGACCAACGTTTTTAAAACTTTTGTTTCCCAGCACAATCCGGCGATGAACATAAAGAAAGTATTGATTTCTTCGACGCTTGCACCTCGTATTTCCGGTTCAAGAGCTTTCCAGTCCGTCTCCCATCCTATCATTTCCCTACAAATCATTTTTTTCCTCCGTTTTTATCAAAGACTTGATTATAAACACGGCGATATGACAAAATCGGTCATATTGATAAAGGGATTATAAAAAATGCGATTGGAAAAAGTAAAGAACATCTTATTACTGATCAAGATGATGCGTTCGTCGGCATCGGGCGTTTCATTGGAAGACATCTCAAAGACGTTCAACGTCAGCTATCGCACTGCGCAAAGAATGATCGTCGCCGTATCGGATCCCGATCTTGCTTTGGGCGTTGAAACCGTTAATTTCTGGGACACGATCAAACGATGGCGCATCAGTAGGAAAGAGCAAAAAGATGATTTTTTTACAAGCGACGATTTGTTTTGTTTGAAAGAGATTGAGAAGCTGCTGTCAACACAAAACGCGGACAGACTGAAACGATTGTTGATTGAACTTGAAGCCAAAATCAAGAACAGATTGCCCGAAAAAACGCTGAAAAAAACTGAAGCGGATATGGAAAATCAAAACGAAACGGAGATTTATCTGCAACATCCGGTCAATCGCTTTACGGCGGAAAATGAAAAAGTCATAAGCTTGATTAAACAGGCGGCAGACTCTTTTCATAAAATGTCTTTTTCTTATATAACGGCAACGGGAAAAACGGGCAAACGATGCGTTTCTCCATATGGCGTCATTCATCATTTCGGAAAATCCTATCTGATTGCCGAAGAAAACGGGGAAATACTGACTTTTAACATCCTGAACATCAGGGATGCCAAACCATTGGAACAAACGTTTCACAAGCCTGTTGATTTTTCGCTGAAAGAATATGCTTGTCAAAACGCGATCGGTATTTTTCACGGCGACGAGGAAAACATCGTCCTGCTTTTCACAAAGGAAGCAGCATCGTTTATTGAAAATTACAGTTTCCATCCGACTCAAAAAATGAAAAAAAACAAAGACGGAAGCGTTACTTTATCAATGAGAACGGGCGGATTACGGGAACTTTGCTATTTTTTGGTCGCGTGGGAGGATTCTGTTCAGATCATTGCTCCCGAACTGTTAAAACAAACGATGCGTGAAGTTTTAAACAACGCTACAAAACGGCTTGAAAAATTTTAAATGCCGTTTTCAGAAATCATTTTCAATCTGACAGAGGTAGAGAACAATCTTTTCCCCTAAACAAGAAATACAACGGCATAAATAATTGAAGAAAGGAAAGGCTTTTATTTTTGTTTGGACGATCAGAGAGCGGTAAGACTTCCCTCTGTCGCATCTTTTCATTGGATTTATTTTTACAGGTGGACAGGACAAGGCGAATAGATGATGATGGCAGGATACGCAATTCGTAATACGAACGCTTGCCGGTGAACTCTGCGAGGCATTTGCCGATGGCAAAGAGGAACAAAAACGGCGGTCGGATTTTTTATTTTTGCCGTCCGTCCGCCAAACGGTAAGAACACATCTAAAAATGCACGCTTGCTGTATTACTGTAGGAGAACGTTGTTGTTAAACGAGAAAAAATCTCGCCTTTTCGATTTCAGAAACCGGTTGCAAAAACAGGGGCTTTTTACAATAATGGATTCGGATTGATTAAGGACGAAAACGGTTGAAAAAACGGGTTGCAAAGAGGTTGCAACGGTGATTTTTCAAAGCAAGGCTTTCGCCGCGGCGAAAGTTTCGGGCAACAAAAAAAGCCTTGATTACTCAAGGCTTTCGATTGGTGCGGAAAGCGGGACTTGAACCCGCACGAGGACAAAGCCTCAACAGATTTTAAGTCTGTTGTGTCTACCATTCCACCATATCCGCGAAACAGACAACTCTTTATTACCACAAGGACCCCCTCAATGAAAAGAACGTTTTTGCTTTTATGTGCATTTTTTTTAAATTCTTGTGTTTTTTCCGAATTTGAAACGAATTCGGGGTGTCCGATCCGCTTTCAAGGACAGCATTTTTCGATTCTCTTTGAATACGGCAGTGCCGAATTAAACGAAGCGGCTGTTCGACAAATACAAGAAGCGGCTGTGTCAGCCCGAGAAAACAAAGATTTTATTTGTCTTTTAGGACGATTATCTTATCAAGGGCCCGCTTCGGATCAAGCCTTGGGCGCTTTGGATCGAGCCAAAAATACGGCGGCGATTTTCATTCAAGAGGGAATAAGTCCGGAACAAATGTATGTCGGTATGGCACCGCAGAATGATAAAGTCGGTTTTACTCAACCTCTGTCAGCTGCGGAAGAAACGCATATCTTAGAGGTCTTAATCGGAAAGTAAGCAAGATTTGCATCGCGTATTGACGTTGACAGCCGTTGGCGACTAGGGGTTACTTTATTATAAAAAAACCACCTGAACGGTGGTTTTTTTTCTTTGGTCGGAGTGAGAGGATTTGAACCTCCGGCCCCTACGTCCCGAACGTAGTGCTCTACCAAGCTGAGCTACACTCCGAAGAAGCGTTATTGCTTATAGCGCGAAGTTTGATATACTGCAAGAGGGTTTTGTCTTTTTTTTGTTTTTTTAGGTGTTATTGTGCAAAAAAATATTGCCATGGTTGCGGCGGTTCTTTTGTTTTTCGCCGTTTTGATCTTTCTTTTGTATCCGAATCCTCAGAAAAATCAGGATCTTCCTTTTTCCGATGAATTCTCTGTCGCGCAAAAAGAAACCGATGTTCCATTTGAAATGGATAAAGACCGGATAACACCTGAAATCGAACCGACAGCGACTGCAGATCAATTTATTTCACCTACGCTCGGCTTAAAAGCGTCTTTTGATATTATCCGAGTCGAAGAAGACGGCAGTATGATTGTTGCCGGAAAAGGGCAAATCGGAGCAGTTGTTTCTTTGATGGATGGTGAAAGTGTTTTAACGGAAATTACGGTGAATGAAGACGGAGAGTGGGTTTATATTCCTTCCGAGCCGTTAGCTGTCGGAATGCATGAAATATGGTTGCGGGATGACTCGATGAATTCCCGTGAAACGTCGGAAGTGGTTGTCGTTGATGTTCCCGAACCTAAAAACGCGGATCAGGTCATCGCCGTTATGATGTCTTCCGATGCGGGGGAAGTCAATGTTTTGCAGTCGCCGACGTCGCAAGTGGAAACGGAGGTGGATATTCGTTCGATTAATTATGTCAACGAAGCTTTTGTCGTTCAAGGGACGGTGAGAGAAACGGGGCGAATTAATGTGTATGTCGACAATTTGTTTTTAGGCAATATTTCTGCGCAGACCAAAGAGTGGTCATTGCGTGTCCCCAGAATTCTTGAAAGCGGTCGACAATATTTGATCCGAGCTGATAAACTCGACTTAAACGGAAAAGTGGTCGCTCGTGTCGAGGTTCCTTTTGAAATCGAAAAAGGGATTGAAAGCGACCAGCGTCGTCATATCCGGATTGTTAAAGGGGATTGTTTATGGAAAATTGCAAAGCATCTGTACGGAACAGGATTTGCGTATGTGACAATCTATCAAGCGAATAAAAATCAAATCAAAGATCCGAATTTGATTTATCCGAATCAAGTTTTTGTTTTACCGTCTCAACCATATGGAAAGGGAAACTAAAAAAAAACTTTTTTCTCTTAAAGGATTGGCTTACAAATGAAACCGTCAACAAACTGAAAAGGAGCGTTCAATGTCCCGAGTCGATTTATCATGGCACCGTTTTCTTCTTCCGCCGATTCATGCGGAAGGTTGGCGGTTTGTCGGAATTTTTGCAGCTGTCACCGTTTTAATGTGGATGCTGAGCAAACCGATTGGTGTGGTCTGTTTGGTTTTAACCGTATGGTGTTACTTTTTCTTTCGCGATCCTCGTCGAGCCGTACCTCAGGGAGAAACGTTGGTGTTGTCTCCGGCGGACGGTATCGTCAGCGCGATTGCCGAGGTTGTGCCTCCAAAAGAATTGGAAATCGGTGAAGAACCGATGACACGGATCAGCATTTTTATGAGCGTCTTCAGTGTTCATGTCAACCGTGCGCCGATGTCCGGCAAAATCACGAAAATGTTTTATCGTCCCGGTGCTTTTGTGGATGTTTCTTTAGATAAAGAAAGCGAAAACAATGAGCGTCAAGAATTGGCGATGGAAACGGTGACGGGACATAAGATCGCGTTCGTTCAAATCGCGGGAC
>CALXTY010000013.1 GCA_944391535.1 uncultured Alphaproteobacteria bacterium | reverse complement strand
AAGGACATTCAGTACTTTTAAAACGTTGCCGACCTGAACGGTCGTATCCTCGTGCGACCGCTTTAAAACCTTCGGAGGCACTGTCTTTAATACACTCTTTACGCGAAATACAAGATGATTTTATTGTTTAAAAAATGCTAATGAAACTGCCAATGGATTTGCTGATGAAATTGCTAATAAAATCGGACTGGCGGGGAGTTTTTGTTCAATATCTTATTGATTTTCTACAAAAAACGTCTTCTCTGAAGAACAATTCCCCTCCTCGCCCTGTCATAAAATATCGACTTGTTTGGGCTTTTTTGTTGACCGAAGCAATCTTGCCCAAAAGCCTTCTTTTGAAAAATCTCCGTTACAGTTCGTTTTCATTGAAACGTCAGATCTTGTCGTACCGATGTGTTTTTCTGTTTGGTAAGGAATAACGTAAACAGGAAAAACAAAATGACGAGAGCGAATGAAAATCCGTTACTGGAAGCTATCAAAAATCAGCCGGTGGATGAGGTTGTCGATTTGATCGAAAACGGCGCTGACGTAAACGCGACAGATCAAAACGGCAAAAGCGCATGGGATTATATTACGGGGTTGAAGTAAAAAGTCCTGATAGAAAAAAATTAACGGCACAACTGATGAAAGAAAAGAAAAATGAAAACAATACAGAGCAAAGAAGAACAACCGCCGAATCCTAAAATCGACAAGAATGCCGCTGTTTCCTGCGACTATTTGAATAATTGCGTCCGTATCGCCGTCATTCCGAGGCAAAGCGTCATCCGGAAGCGCAAGGTGTCATTTCTCCTTCCAATGACTTGGGCAAGCGTGACATTTTAGCACCCGACAACCGGTAAACGTGTTAATATGGCAAAACTAAAAAAAATTGATGGGGAAAAATATGATGATCAGTGAAGAATATAATATTGTCGAAGAAACAAATTCAGATCGTTTGCGAAATAAAGTTTCAGCAATGTTGGCGATTAAAAAAGGAAAATTTACCAGAAAAGAGCTGATGGGAGAGGGAATAAAAAAATACCTTCATATAAAAAACAATTTATCCAATGGTAAGTATAAAGATGTTTATAGAGTGTTTTACGGATTAGCCAGAATGGGGAAAACATTTTGTGAAAACTATTTTAAAGAAATGGACAAGTTAAAGGATGATAAGGATAAAATAACCTTTAAAACAATTTTTGAAGCTATTTCTAAAGAGCGTAACGAAACTTCTTTTGCCAGCAAAATGTTGCATACCTTTAAGCCTGAGTTTCCGATATGGGACAGGATAGTGGCGACAGATCATTTCGGAATGAAAGTTCCGAATAAAGCGGAAAAAGAAACTGTATATGATAATATGTAACGCGATTTAATGAATATAAATCAAGCGACAGCGGAAAAGAGTTGATCAACATATTTAATGAAATATGCGATGAGTTGTTTGATGAGAATTTCTTAAATGAAAACAAACCTAAAACAGCAATAACAGACACAAAAAAGATTGATTTTCTCTTATGGTGCTGCAGACCGCCGAAAAAACCAAAGCAGGCGCGAAAAGAGTATTTTTATGCTATTGAGCAATAAAAAGCGGGGCGTTTTGCGTCCCGTTTTTTGTGAAATGATTAAAAAGCGTTGCGCGTATTGCTCAAAGAACCGTTGATTGCATATCAAACAAAAGCAAGCTGTTTTGTAGGGGACAATGCAAAATGCAGCCTTTGACTTTTTTACCGCAGAGTTTTTCAACCGCTTGTGCCAAACGCCATAATTCTTTCGCGTATGTTTCAACAGTCGCTTGCGGTGTGTCATGGTCTAAAAATTTGTGATCGATGATATAAAATCCGTCATTCTGCAACGCGATCATATCCGAAGAACCTCGAATTAACTGACCGTCTTTTTCGACGCTGATCGGCCATTCGGACAAAATATCCGCCGTTCCGATGACTTTGACGATTTCCGTGTCAAAGCGTTTTTTTATTTCTCTTGCGACAGGGAGTAAATGCTCGTTCAGGACGGAAACAATTCTTTTGATTTTTTCCTGACTCGGTTCTTTTTGCGCCATGACAGCGTGCATAACCGTTCCGAATGTGCTGTTGATTTTTGTTTGTCCGACACTTTCTTTTAACGCGGGCAAGGGCAACACACGATAAGTCACATTTTTTGCCGGAGTGCATACGCTGGGATTAACGATGAACGGTTCGTCATAATCATTGTCTGCGGGTGTCGAAACAATTTGTTCGGCGTTTTTGGTCAATGTCGACACATTGTCATTTTCTTTTAAGTCTAACGGTACGGTTTTTGTTCCCAGTTCGTTGTCGCGGCAGTAAAAGTGTTCCGTATTCCCATTCTTTGTTATTTTGTAAGGTTTGTGCAAAATCAGACAATCCCTTGCCCGTGTCAGACCGACATACATCAGGCGGTCGTATTCCTGCTCTGCCTGAGTGATTAACTTTTGAACCGAAGCATTTTTTATCAAAAGCTCTTCAAAATCGCCTTTGACGGGTAATCCCCACGGCAAACAAAGGATACAGCGGGAAGCGAGAGGATCTTCGATATTGAAATCGCCCTCCGTAAACTCGTGTGTGGTGAAAAGTTGTTTTTTATAGTCGGTTTCAAACAAATTACAATCCATACAAACCGTAATCGGCCATTCCAGACCTTTGGATTTATGGTATGACAGCACGGCTACGGCGTCTTTGTCCGGCGATGCCGGCACAGGGGCGAAATTTTCCTCCGACTGTCTTTGCTTAAAGGTTGCCAGCATATTTGCCAAAGTCGCCGGCTTGACCATGTTTTGACACTCTTCTTCATACGCTTGCACCAAACCGCGGAAAGCGTCCGCTTCAGCATAGGCGTTTGACGTGTTATCCGTTGTTTCAAAGTACGATTGAACAAGCGACAGGCCCAGTACGCTGTCAACAATTTCGCAGGGCGTCAGATAAGGATGCATGTCACGCAAAGGTTTCAATTCGTCAAAAACCGCATTGTCCGCATCAAATTTTGCGGAATTAAATCCGGTTGTTAATTTTAAGATATGCGCTTTAGCCAAAGTTCCTTTTTCGTCCGGCAACAAAGCCAAAACAGACATTAACAGAATGACGGTTTTGCATGCAAACAAAGAGCCCGATGCGGAGGAAACTTTGAAATAATTGCCGGCGATTTGAGCAAAATGATCGACATGAGCGTTAGTTCGCATGAAAACAGCGATATCGCTGCCCCGTATCGTTCGCTTTTTCTTTTCTTTTTTGTCATAGACCTGTACGCCTGAATTGATCAGTTCTTTGATTTTTTGAGCAACGGCTTCGTAGTGTTCAGCGGTGTTTTTCGAAGATGTTTCCCAAACGACGACAGAATCATCAAAGATCTTTTCCGGTCTGTCGAATTTTGTTATTAATATCTGATCGCGTTTTAAACCGGCGCTTGCAAATTTGTTTTCAAAAATCCCGTTGACATACTCAACAATCGGTTTGACCGTCCGGTACGATGTTTCCAAAGTGTCGCGCTCGGTTGCGCTTTTATTGATTTCGTTAATCAACAACGGGTCTGTTCCGCGAAACTTGTAAATCGACTGTTTCGGGTCGCCGACATAAACACCTTCGGGTTGACGGGACGAACAAAGAATTTTGGAAAACAGCGCCAGTTGAATCGGGGACGTGTCCTGAAATTCATCCACATACAAAGCTTTCAGACGTTCGCAAGCGACATCGGCGTGTTTGGTTAACAAAGTTAAACAGTCGGTTTCCTGATCGATAAAATCAATTACCCCGAGCTCTTTTTTGGCATTTTGATAGGCGTCCATACATTCTTTGGCGCAATCGAAAATCGAAAAAATAATCGTCTTTAACTCGTCGCGCAGTTCGGGCATGGACAAGTACCTTCCGGCGGCAATGCTTAGTGTTTCATATTTGACACCGCTTTGACTGTTCGCTGTAATCCAGTCCTCCCACGACCAATTTGCGATATCTTTACAACGTTCAATTAAATCAACGACCTCTTTATTCAGACGGGATCCCTTCAGCTCGATCAAAGCCTCCTGCATATTCTTTTGGATTTCTTGTGTGTTGCCGACAAATGGCAATAACTTGTCAAAAAAATCAAACGAGGCTTGTTTGTCGGCGTCAACGTCCGATTTTCCGTTTTGACGGTACTTTGCGCATAAGGCAACCACATAATCAAACCAGCCGGTTTCCATCTTAAAATGTTCCAGGGCTTTCGCAAATTGCGGGCGGTTATGCTCGTATTTTTCGCGTATCGAAGCAGTGGCTTTATTAAACAAATCGGTTTGTTGTTTTTCTGCAATAATGCCGATTTTCGGACTGATGCCTAAAGCAAAGGCGTTGTCCGACACCATTCTGCCGAAAACGGAATTGATCGTGCCGATATTACCCGCCAACACTTGTCCGGCTTTATCCGTTTCGCCTTTTTTTAACAACAGCTGACGAATTTCGGATTTCAACTCTGCAGCCGCTTTTTCGGTGAATGTCGTGGCGATAACGTTTTGCACCGCTTCTTTTTGAACTTTATCACAGAAGGTGTGTTTTAACGTATGCGTTTTTCCCGTTCCGGCGCTGGCGTTAATGATTTTGAATTTTTTCATTTTTCGCATCCTTTCAGATCTCGTCATTTACGCCGCACAGCGTGGAAAAAGCGCAATGTTCACAGATATCTTTTTTATATTCGGGCGTAAAGGAACCTGCTTTCAACAAAGCCAGATTTTCGTCCGCAAGCTCGGACATCTTTTCCCAGGTTTCCGCCAAATCCGACTCTTTTGTTATCGCGTGTTCAAACCCGTCCGTGTTGAGAAAAATTTCGTTGGATTTCAACAAAAAGTAACCGGCGACTTTCGCGCCGACGGCTTTGGCGTACAAGGCTAACTGCAACGCCTCGCCTTTTTTCAACGCTTGAGAATATTTTTTGTTGCTGGAATATTTCATATCCAGCAAAAGATCTTTGTTGCCCTGCTTTAAGTGCATATCGATAGAGCCCTTGAATTCTTCCGCCGGCAAGGGTTCTTCGGCGTCAACGATTGACAGTCTGTTCTCTTCAATAAAGAGCTTGAGTTTTTCAACGGCATTCAAAGTCTGTTTTAAAACCGTTTCTTTTTCGGCTGTCCGTCTTGCATCGTTTAAAAAGGCGGTCTGTTCCGCGACAAGATTTTCAAACAAAGTTTTAACTTTTTTTTCTGTCCATGATGCCAACGATTTGTCATCGCATAATTTCTCAAAGACTTTGTGCACCAGTTTGCCCAGAGCCAGATATTCGTTTTGCATCGAAGCCATGGAATCCGTCAGCCCTAATTCATAATTGAAATACCATTCCAAAGGGCAATCGATAAACATTTGCATGGATGACGCGCTGTGTTTCGGGTTTTCGGTTATTTCTCCGATTGCCATGTCTTTTTTTGTGTTTGCCGGCAGAGCGGTTTTTGCAATTTTGATTTCTTTTTCTTTTAATTTAATGATGTCGTTTTTCAAAGAAACCTCGACAAGCGGCTCTTTCTTTTCCCATTTATCGCCGAAAGGATGGCTATGAAACATATCGCCTTTATCCGTTTTTAAAAGGGATATAATCAGCGTTTTTGCTTTCAGAGCGTTCTGATATTCCAACGAAGAACGTTCGGCGGCATTTTCTCTGGTATCAGGGAAAATTTGAGCGTCTCTCAACGCTTTTTCTTCGGCGATCGTCCACGGGTAAACCGCTGAAAATCCGCTGTTGTCACGAAAATCCGCCCAAATCGCCACATCAGGAGCCGCCAAAATTTTTGCCGGCGAATTAACCATGTAATACGGTCCGGATTGACACGCTTTTTCAAAAGGATTTTCAACGGCATTCAAAACGGAACGCAAAATTTTGCGCACTTGCGAAAATTTGATTTCGGACGAATTATAAAGCGAAAGCACTTCCCGAAAATCGAAGAGCTGTTTTAACGCTGCGGGTCTTAATTCGTAGTAAGGTGCTTTTTTCAACCATACTTCCAGTTTGTCGCAACAGGTCAAAAGAGCGGCTGTCGGCACAACGTCTTCATACTGTGCCAAATTCAGCCAGTAGTTCCATTCAATGTCAGGATCTTCATCCGTGCATTTTTTCAAAGCCTTATTCCAAACCTCATTACCAATCCCTGACATTTTTTCCAAAGCATGGCTTAATCGAATGGCGTTTTTTCCCAACGGTGTCGCCGGCAAACGCAGAAAATCGTAAAGCTTTTGCGGTAAAAGCGGTTTTTCCATTAAATCAACAACAGTCGGTAAAACCTGTAACAACGAGCGCAGAGGGGAAGCCGTGTCATTTTCAAGAGCGGGAAGTTTCCTTTTTTTCAAAGCGTTATTCAACAGGGCGTTTTGTCCGTTTGTAATCAATAACGGTTTTTCATTGTCGTTTTCCGACTGACACAGCCATTCCGCGATGACTTCGGATGCGATCAATTCATTATCGGACGACAGAAAAATAACTTCCGCCTGTTTCCCGGATTCCTGAGATTCAGAAACTGAAATACCTTTGCTTTTCAAAACGGTAAAGATCTTTTGCCACAAATAGGGCAGGAGGTTGAACGGCGTTTCCAATTGCACGCTTTCGATATCCAAATCGCTGTCAGGCAAAACCTTTAAAACGCAGAGTAGCCTGTCGGCGAACCCGGTTTTAAAACCATCGACTTTTTCCAGCTCGAAAATCGTATGCAAACGTTTGTTGTCGGGGAAATCTTTCAAGCCGTCCCAGCCGCCCATGATCAGACTGTCGCGCCATGACAACAGTGTTTCCGCCGATGCCCATGCATCAATCATTTCCGAAAAAGAAGCCGAATAAAACTTATCCCCTGTTTCTTCCAGTTCACGCATGGCGTTTTGATAGGCGATAATCCGTCCGGCTTCAAAGGGGGCTTCTTTATAAACGATCCCCGAACGCCCTTCCAAAAACGATAAAAAACCGTTTGCCCCGAAACGGGCTTCGTTCAAATTATTCACGCCGGCAGGATACAAAACCCCGTCCAGATTTAATCCGAAAGTAACTTTTAATTTCATCGTTTCCGTTCCTTATAAAATACATTGTTTGCAGTATCGGAAATTATGGCGATGCAATCAATATGATTATCGATTCTTTCTGAACCACCCGATAAGAATCAGGTTTATAGGAAGTTTATTTTGCATGCTCAAAATGTTTTTGCTGTGTCGGGGCAGTCCTGACGTTTTAGGACGGGACAGACCGTCAAGACAACTTGATTTGGATAAGTACTCGGTTTTGTCTTCTGTTGTTTTCAGCATAGATGATCCATCAGGATATTTAAATTTTTTTTCAGCCGGTAAAAGCCATCGTGTTTTTGCAGAGTAATTTCGTCCATATACAAGGACTTGTTGATCGCCAGCATAACGGCTTTAACCGCGGCGGTTTTGCGATGGTGTTCAAGCGGAACGATCGCGCCGGCATAAGGATTGTTTAAAGCGCAGCGATATCCGCACTCAAACGCCCAGTTGACAATTGTTTCCAGAACTCTTAAGTCGCAATGGAAATCATCAAATCCGAGGCAGATGTCGGGTTTCAAATGCCCTTGCAAAGCAAACGGCTCGGGGGTGTTGTTATAGCTGTGCAAATCGATAATCATCGCCCGTCCGTTTGCGGATAAAGCACCGTTAACGCTTTTGTTTAAGGCGTTATGATGCGGATAATAGTATTTTTGCAGAAGCGCTTCCCTTTGCTCAACGGAGGGCAAATCACGCAACTTTATGCCGGAAATCCCGTTTGTATAAAAAACGCCCATACCGTATCGGGCGGCCTGTTCCTTCGTGTCGTCAAGAAAACGTTCGGTATCGACAAACACACGGGAAACCGGAGCAACGTGACGTGTAATAAAATCCTTATCCTCAATCAGTTCATCTGTGTATAAATCGGCAAGTTGCAAAGCTTCGTTCCGCAAGATGTCAGGCGGTACAATAAAGTCCCGCGCCTCATCGGGAATAAATGTTGAAGCATGCGGAATATTCAGAATAACAAAGTTTTTATACAGTACCTCATCAATTTTCTTTTGTGTTAAAGACTTTCCGTTATGCTTGAAACTACGCATTTGTTTGCACAACGTGTCCCATTGCGAATCAGGGATTACGATTTCCCGTCCGTCAAAAGTGGTCGCCGTCACATGAACCGGTGCAAATATGCGTACGCAAACGCCTTTTATACCTCGTGTCGCCAGAATTTTATAATATCCTTCCAAAGACGTGCTGCAGGAACAAATCCCGATGGCGTTGCAGTCTTTTAACGGTGTTTTCATCAGCTCTCCGATGTCTTCGATGCTTAAATCGAACATGATTTTTCTCCCGTTTTTCGTTCTTTTTCTTTTTTACATGACCGTTACGTCAAGATTTGACGTAGAGAGAAACTGCTCTGCACTTGTCGGTGCGGTTTTGGCTCTGCTGTGGGAAGAATATCTGGCGATATTAATGGAACCGGTCGGATATTGGCATTCATTGTTCAAACCGACGATGCATGCGATTTATCGATTTAAAACCGAAAATCGGGCTAAATCGCCTCTTTGTCCGGTTAAACGGCTTTATACGCGTTGATAATATGTTCCCAGTTTTTCATCGCAGATTTTTCGGATTTCTTCTTTTTCTTCAGTCGTCAGGCGTTTCCAGACATTTGAATCAACGGCGACTATGCCCAATGTTTTGGTATGATGCATCATATTCATGTCTTCAAATCGTTTGAACGGGTTGGAAAGAATGTTTCGTTCCGCCTCTTTGTCCGTATAATCTTTTTTGCTAAAAAGGCTGTTTTTCTTTTCAACCGTCAAGCCTTGTTCCCTGCGGTTTTCATAAAAAAGACGGAAATATGAAACAATGTCCGACAACTTGATACGACCTTTTTCATCGGCGTGTTCCAAAATCGCTTTGATTAAAACAGGCTTGTAAGAATAGCTCATATCCATTGTCCGGATCATTTCCATGAACAGCTCTTTTTTATTGGTGTCGTCAATCAACGTCCAACCGAACGATTGCGCATAACGTTTTAAAGTTTCCTCTTTAAAATATTTAAACGTTCTGTGCTCACTCATCGGAACAATCAGGTCGGGAACGACACTTCCTTCCCGAATGTATTTTTCCACCGTTTCCGATTGCACATCGACACGGCGGACAAACTCCATCTGAGAAACCATGCCCGCAGCTTCTTCCTGCCAATTAAAAATATCAACAAGTTCATAATCTTTGGCGTCAACGGGATAGTCAATCAAAGCGATCGGCTTTTCGCCTTTCGCATATAAGGACGCTTCTGCCGCTCGTTGTTCTTTTTTTCCTAAAACAAGTGCTCCCGGATTATATTCCTTCAATTTGAAAAGACGGTGCATCGAATACGGCGCGTTAAACTGGCTGGCGTTATCAACAAAATCAAAAACCATTAATTCTTCTTTTCCGGAAGCTTTGCGCATTCCTCTGCCCAACTGTTGCATATACAGCATTTTTGACATGGTCGGTCTGGCCATGAATAAGACTTCCGTTTCAGGGCAATCCCAGCCCTCGTTCAGCAGATCGCACGCGCACAGAACTTTTATTTCCCCTTGTGCAAAGCGTGTTAAAATGCGGTTTCGTTCAAAAGAGTTCATCTTGCCCGATACGGCCGCAACGGACACGCCTTTGTTACGGAAAAGTTCCGCCATCGTTTCGGCATGCTTGACTGAAACACAAAAAACAACGGTACGTTTGTTCTTAACGAAGTCCAGCCATGTATTAACGATTAAAGCATTTCGATCCTGAACGTAAATCACATTGTCCAAATCGCGAATGTTGTATTTGACGCTGTTAAAACGAACGTTGCTCATGTCGATATTCGTATGAATGCGAATGCAACGGACGGGAGCCAAAGCTCCGATTTCAACGGCAGTTTTAATGTCAAGTTTATGCGCCGTATTCTTAAATGTTTCCAAGATGTTTATATCGTCCGCGCGTTCGGGAGTGGCAGTCATTCCCAACGTAAACGAGGGATTAAAATATTCGATAACCTTTTGATATGTTTCCGCCGCCGCGTGATGCGCTTCATCAACGATGAGGTAATTAAAATCGTCTTCTTGAAAAAGATCCAAATTCAAGGCGATACTCTGGATTGTTCCGCACACAACGTGCGTGTTTGTTTCTTTTTGATTGTCGGAAAATTTCCCAACGGAAACTTCCGGCCACAAAGCGCGAAAAGTATCAAAAGCCTGATTGACAAGTTCGATTGTATGGGCAACAAACAACACTCTGCCGCCCAAGCGTTTTGCGTCTGAAACGGCGGTGATCGTTTTGCCTGTGCCGGTCGCCTGACATAACAAAGCGATTGTTTCTTTGTTTTGTCGCATATTATCCAACGCGTCCAAAGCTTCTTTTTGATACGTTCTTAATTCGAGCTTCGTCCCGTCAAGAGAACGTCCCATTTGTTGCGGCAGATAGTCCTGAGCGGTTTTAAAGTGCGGTTGATTTCCTAAAAACAAACGCAACTCGTCTTTGACGGTTTCGGGATATTTTTGCAATTGACGTACCGCCCAGCGATAAACAGACCATTTCATATAAATCATGCTGTTTTGTTTGAGCAGATCATCATAAAATTTATCCGAAGCGATAAGTTCCGGATGATGCGACGCTTCATCGTCTATTTCAATGGCGATTTTGCTAGAACCGTTTTGTAAAAAAAAATCAGCGTATCGGTCGTTTTGGTAAATGTCGTAAAAGTGATATTGCGAATATAAAAAATCCGCTTTTTCCGCACCGAAAACATCGGAAAATAATTCAATAAAAAGATCTTCGGCAAAACTGCCCGATACCGCCTGCAAGTTTGACATGGGGTTACTTTTCGATCACTTCTTTCAAAAGGATTTTTTTCTTAAAACCGCCTCGGGAAACGGCTTTTTCGGCACGTAATTTTTCAAGTCCGATCGCTGATGACCCTTTAGCTTCGGCAATGGCGTAAACGACTTCCAATATATCCGCCAGTTCTTCAAGATTTTTATCGGTTTGGTATTCGTTCATTTCCTCAACAAGCTTTTTATCCAACATTTCCAAATACGCTTCATCACTTAACGTATCATAAACGGCTGTCTTACCGGATTTTTCTATAATCTGCGGAATCAAATCTCTGACAAGTTTGTTATAAGTGATTTTCATATGAACCTCTTATGTTTGATCATATTTAATCATATATCCTGAAAAAAGAAAATCTCGGATATTTTATTTGAGACTTTATATACATACCCTTTTTGAGATTCTTCTTTTGTTTGAAGTTTTTTATGCTGTTAATTTCAAATAAAAGTCAGTGATGAAAAAATTTTCAGCAAAACATTTTTCGTATGTCATCGGTATTCATATGCTTGTGAAATGATGTTTTTTCATTGGCGCAAAAAGTGCATAGAGAAATAAAACTGCCGCGTTTTAATTTCAGGTTTATTCGTGCGTTTTCCCCGAATACTGACAAGTATTGCCGTTTGATTGTTTCGGCTTCCGTCAAAATCAAATTTAAAGCCGAAACAAAAGAGACGGGAAAATATCGTTCGTTTTTCATTAAAATGTCCGCCGCCGTTTTTTTACGAAAATTCACCGTTAAAATATTCGCACCCAAGGATAAAACCTGATCAAATATGTCAAAAAGTCCGTTGCCTCGTCTGTGCAAATTTTCCAAAAGATACATTAAAACCGTCGTGTTACGGCAATCCGTCATACTTACATCGGCTTTTTTTGACAACAGATATGTGACGATTTCGACTGATCGCGCCTGCATAATCGGAGTTCTTCCGAATGAATCGGAATCATTAATGTTCGCTCTGCATTTTTCAACAAAATACTTCAGTTTTTTTAATCGATTGTCGCAGGAGCCGATCGTCAATAAAGTTTCTAAAACTTCAGGATGAGCTCCGTTTGCTCCGACGGAAACAAGAGATTTCATTATATTCAATGACTCATTTTGTTTAATGCTTGAAATCAGTTTTTCGTTTAATGTGTCGTTCAATGTTTCCATCGTTCACCTATTTTATCGTGTCATACAAAACTTTCATCAGCAGCACCATGGCGTACGTATCTTAACAACAGCAAAGATCCGTATTTTCAAACATTTCTTTTGCTTCGTTGTCGTTCATCAATTCCGCCATAAAATCGACGTTTCTTTCGCCGCGGCGTTAAATCTGTTCGTTTTTTTGACAGCCACAGTCTTTTAAGGCAGGCCAAGCCGCCAATGAAATTCGATTTAGACAGATATAATTTCCAGCTCCTTTTTTCATTATCGTACTTTTTTTAATAAGAAGATGTAAAGACATGGTTTTCTGAATACGACAGCTTATGTCGTTAATCCTTTGTCCTCGTCTTTTTTCTTGTTTTTTTGATGAATTTATTTTTACGTGTAAATATAAAATAGATTACATTCTTTATTTAAAAAGGTTGTGAGGATATTTTTTTATATTTAATATCTAAAAATCAGAAATAAGAGGAAGCGAATATCATGACAGAATTAAATCATCTGACATTAAACGAATTTTTTTTAAAAATTAAAGATTTTGAGTTGCCAACGATTCAAAGAGGCTTCGTTTGGAAACCGTATCAGATTGAAAATTTATGGGATTCTCTTGCAAAAAATTTCCCGATAGGTTCATTTGTTTATGAAAAAAATTGTGAAAAGTATCAAATATTGGATGGTCAACAAAGATTGACAGCAATATCCTTAGTTCAAGGAAAAGAGTTTTTTTCTCAAAAAACTGCGAAAAATTTTAGAATTTTTATAGATATGTATAAAGCGAAAGACACAAGCGGCAAAAATAAATTTATTTTTCGTGTTATTACGAATTCCCATCCGTGGGGATATCAGTTAAACAAAAATACAACGCCGTTGAGTAGCGCAGACAAATCAGACGCGTTGAAGCGGTATAACATAACAGGGAACTGGTTCGAAAAGTCTTTATATGAACAAGATAATGAGTTTCCTCATTTTTGGCCGTACGACTGTTATATGCCAATTCCGCTGGATTTCTTTTTTAATAATGTGGAAGATGAAAAAATTAACGCATGGATAAACACTTTTAAAATCAAAGATGAAGAAGATTCTAAAATAACAGATACGCCTAAAACAAAAAATTTAAAAGATATCTGTAAAAATGACTTATACACATTAGATGAGATTCGACGGTTTTTAGAAGAACTTAGAAAGAAACCTCTTTTTTTTCAAAAGTTGGGAGAACCTGATGATCGCGAAGAACTTTTCATTCGTATAAATGCGGGAGGAACTCCCCTTTCTTCAGAAGAGCTTAATTATTCTTTGCTAAAATCTCGTTTCAATAACCGTGAGGCCATCGAACGTTTTGAAAAAAACTGTGCAAATATTATTCGTCCGTCCAAAGCAATGTTGATTGCTTTTCGATTATATCAAAATAAGTCGGGAGATGATGATTATTCGCTTGATATCAAAACAAAAAACTTTGAGAAACTTTTAGACGCGTTAAGTGCGGATAAATTAGAAGATTTCCGGATTTTTATGACAGAAGAAAATCCGGGCTCTTTTATAACGCTTTTACAAAAGTATAAAGAGATAATAAGATATTCAAATAAAAATACTTTCGGGTTACCGTATCCTATGTTTGTCAAATTGGGAAGACAGGCTCCGGAATTGGTATATATGCTTTTGTACCGTCTTTTTTTAGGAAAAGATAATGAATGCATTAACAATAGGAAAAGCCGGAAAAAAATAATTGCTGGGATAACGTTGCTATATTTCTTTTATTACCAAAGCAATAAACGCGATTATGCCCAAGTATTTTCTAAAATATATCCCGTATTAAAATTGAAAGATAAAATTTCTTTTAATGACTTCTGGGGATCATTGTTAAAAGAAAGAGCTGATTTATTAGATGATGATAACAAAATTGATTTTCCAGATTGGAAAAGCAAACAAGAGGATATAAATGTCGTTAAAAACAATAGATCTGTGTTTGAAGACCGTTCGTTTTTGTTGTTTGCGCAAAGGAAAATGTTATATGAAAAGTTTGAAAACGAGAACGAACTAAGAAGTTTTTATACATTGGATGATACAAATGTTCCTTATGATGATGATCATATTCTTCCGCAAAGTATGAAAAGAAAGATAAAAAACAAAAACATCAAAACGCTTTATGAAACAAACGGAAATCATAGATTTTGGCCATATTCTGCAAATAGAGCCGATCACGATATTTTATTGTTTAGAAAATTCAACAATCCGGACGGAACTCCGAAAGAAAAGGATTGTGAAGACTCATTATGGGAAAGCGAATGGACAAATCTTTTGTTAGAAGGCATTTTGAGCGAAAAACAATTTGGAGAATTTGATCAGGAAGACTTTAAAGATGATAAAAGAAAAACAATACTGAACAGATGGAATGCTTTAAAGTATTGGTTGGATAAAAAAGGAGAAAAAGAAAAAATAAAAAACATGGATGATTCAATTGAGAAACAGTTGAAAATTTCGCTTTGTAATACAAAAAAGATCCAAAAAGAAATATTAGATATAATTGTTCAACGAAATAAAAAAATTTATTTTGATTGGTATAATACCTTGGAAATAGCCTCTTTTTTATATTGTGAAAAATGCTTGGAGTTTATCGGAGAAACGCAACCAGATGAAGAGGGGGACGATTATTACGTTCTGGGAAAGGAGGATAAATACAGATTATATATTGATCAAGGAGGTTATCTTGAAGAGGATGCCTTTTTAATGGAAATCCATGATAACTCCAAGAAAATTCAAAGCTTTACTTTGTTGTCAACAGAACATTATCAAAGATTGAAGGACGAAATTAAAGCTTGGTTGGAAAATGAAATCAAACTGTCTGCGGAAGAAAGCTATTCTTTAATCAGAAGCTTCCCGACCATAAAACAGAAAAAAGAATAATGCTTCATTATACGGTCTATTTTATAAACGACATGTTATGTCGTGTCAGTGTGATATTGAAAATATCAAGTAAGAATCGCAATCGTGAAAGGAAAAAAATGAGCAATAAGTTATTGTAAATCATCAATTCATATAATCATGCTTGGGATTTTCAGACACAGGAAGTCAGCGGAGTTTTAGACGAACTGGATAACCTGACATATCGTCAAATAAAAAATGTCATCGGGGCTTTTTTGGATAAAGTCGATTCTTTGCAAAAGGGATATAGAATTTCAATCGGCATTAACAGTGCGAAACAAAAGGGATTGAAAGAACAACTGACTCAAATGAAAGAAAACGACAAAGCGAAAACCCTTTCGGAAATGATCGCCGTTCTGGCTGATAAAGGCTATGAAATAAAAACAGCGAACGTCCGGCCGTCCGTATTTTTAATGACGAATTACCTGTCGCTTTGCAAAATAAAATACGACATGAAAATTTGGATTATGCGGGCAGGTTAAAACTGGTAATGGATATTTTACAAAAAGCCGGTGAATAATCATTAGCTTAAAACCGGTTACAACAAAATTTGCCGTAACTGTTTTATATAAATTTGGGTGCGGATTTGGCTCTGCTTGTCCCGCACGTTAAACAAAGGACTAAAAGTAGAAAATAAATGGAACATTTTCCGATAGACATAAAATCCGTCACCTTCTTTTTTTAACACATTGACACGTTCATACGTTACAAAGATGTCATTCTTGCCGATAAGGATTTGTCATCAATCACGGTTTACGGTATGTGCGCTTACATTGCATGGGGCGGCATTGATGAATTTAACATCGGCAAGTTGCTGCGTCTGTATGATGATAAAGTGTATCATGTTCTCGGTCGAAAAGTAGCATCGACCTTCAACAAAGAGGACGACATATTCTATTTGGTGCAGTTGAAGGCTTCGATCCTTTCCGGATTATGATCTGTTTGGTGCCGGAGCGTTAATCGAAAAGAAATCGTCAGGGGATATCCCCCTCGTTTTAGTGGACTGTGATGCGGATACGGGTTATTGGCCGCCGTATAAAAAAGAAATTCCCGTTCCAACACCTCAAAATTTAGACAAGCTGTTTATGTGGCTTGAAAAATACATTCGGGAATACGGCAAAAAGTCAGAAGCGGCAATACGGAAAGAAAGACTGGCAGAAGAACATAAGGCGCAAGAAGAACGTATCGCCCAGATTGTCGCGCCGAACCCCGATAAAAACGGCATTGTTTCCGTGATGCGTTATTGTCGGGCGGGCGATTTGGAGTCGGTTCAAACAGTTTGGGAGAGAGCCAAAGAACAGTTTGACGTCACAACAAAGGACGGACTGACCGTTTGGAACTTTGCCGCAAAAGATATAAGGATATTAAAATTTCTTGTCAAAATCAAAAAAAACGGCGTTTACCGTTTCTCCCATCGCTTCGGTATGCGAAGTCAAAGGCAATGTTGATAAACGCCTTAGTCTTCTTAAAAAAATAGGCGCGGACATTAATGAGAAAAACGAAAACGGCGAACCGCCGCTTGTCGTTGCCGCGGAATCTTTCAATGTTCGCGCAATCAGATGGCTTGTCCGACACGGGGCGGACATATCGGCAAAAAACGCCAACGGCGAAACGGCGACTGACATCATCTTGAAAAACAAAGATGTTTTCAAATGGAGAGGAACATTGCAATTCCTGCAACAAAAAAATCAACCTGAAAATATGATACGACAGTTTTTGACGCAATGACGTGCTAATTGATATCTGTCGGTGCGGATTTGCCTCGCTTGTTGCGCACGCCAAACACTCAACCAAAGGAGAAAAAAGATGGTCGATAATGTACTTTACACGGATACTTTCGGAGAAATACAGCTCTGGTCAGACGAATTGGAAAGATTTTTTTTAACCGATTGTGATGACTATTTTGAAACGTATTTTTCCTGTAAAATCACTTTTCATGATACGGAAAATCTTGCCGAAGATTTTTTCAGGTTGCCCGAAGATTTGCGGGCTATCGCTTTCCATCATGCCGTTTTGACAGATGATCCCGATGTGCTCGAGGTTCTGATAACCGCCGTACAAAATGAGGGATTGAACATCAACACCGATCTCGGCGATGAAGTATTCGGCACAAGTCCGCTGATGATGGCGTGCTATAATAAATGCAGGAATTCTTTTTCGGCTTTGGTGCAAAAAGGACAGGCAGATTTGAACGTCAAGGATAAATTAGGGCGGGGATTGGCGCACGCCTGTCTGTTTTCACACAATCTGCCTTTTATGAAATGGGCGCAAAAACGCGGTGTCGTCTTTGATGTCAATAATGCAACGGACGCTTTAATTCCGCTGGCGGGGGCGGAATGTTCCATCGCCACGTTAAAATGGTTGATTGACGATTTGGGCGGGAACGTCAATTTTGCTGACAATGACGGGCATACGGCAATGTTCTACGCCTGTTTATGGGAAGTGCGGGACAATATCCTCTATTTGATAAATAAAGGTGCTTATCCGACAGAACTCAGTGAGGCGGCCTTTGCTCCGATCGTTTATAGGATACAACAGCTTCAAAAACAGGAAAAAAGCACTCTAGTCGATCTGAAAATCAAACGGGAAATTAAAAAACTGTGCGATTTTGCAAAAAAATTATAGCTCTTGATTTAAAAACGTCCGAACCCCTATGATAACATAGGGGTTCGGACAGAAAAAGAGGGCGAGATGAAAAGTAAAAAAACGGTAAATCAAGGACATTACGGTCAGTTTCGCGGATTGTTCAAGCTGGCTTTGGTTTTGCAAAACAGAAGCGGTCTGGATTTACAACAAATTCAAGAAGAATTGGGATGCAGTTTACGAACGGCGCAACGCGCTTTGGTCGCGTTGGGCGATATATTCGGCAATAATTTGGAACCGATTGAAAACGTCGTTCCAAAGCGATGGCGGATTCATTCCTCTCAATTGGTGGATTTGGCGAAATTTAATGCCGATGATATGCTTCTGATCGGTCAATCGGCGACTTTGATGCGTGAAAAAAACAGATACACCGATGCCGACCGGTTGGAGCTTTTAAATGAAAAATTGTTTACTGCGTCAAAGAAGAATTATTTTTCCGTCGGCGCGGATTTAGACGCTTTAATCATTGCCGAAGGCTTCGCCTGCCGCCCCGGGCCGCGCGTCAAAACGGATGCCGGTGTGATTGAAAATATCCGCACGGGAATTAAGGGCGGAACAAAAATCAAGGTCGAATATTTTAACAAACGCAGCGGCAAGACAAACCTGAACCTCTTGGAACCTTATGGTATTTTATATGCGGACAGGACGCAATATCTCTTGGCTCGTCATGCGGACGGGTATTTCGGAGACGAGATTCACCAATTTTTACTGTCCAATATCAAATCGGTAACAGTGACAAACGATTTTTTCGATCCGATGCCCTTTGACATTAAAAATTATGTTAAAGATTCTTTTGGCATTTACCGTGAAAAACCATTTGCGGTTGAATGGAAGTTTTCTCAAAAAGCGGCAAAGGAAGCTGAAAAATACGAATTTCATCCGACGCAAACGATGAAACGCAACGAAGACGGGACACTGACGGTTCAATTCCGGGCAGGCGGTACATTGGAAATGGCGTGGCATTTATACACGTGGGGCAAAGAAGTCGAAGTCGTTAAACCCAAGAATTTTTGGCAACGCGTTCAAAAGGCGGAAGCGGAACGTTGGGGGTGAAATCCGTTTATTATCAGCTCTATGTTTCTTCCTCATATAACTGATTTTAAAGCAGACGAAACCCTGAGGCGGACAATAGGTGGCATGGTAAAAAAATGCGGAAATATCCTAATGACGAACAATCCGTATTAAAAACGAAGCTCTTACAGCTTCGTTATTTTATGCCAGGCTTCCGTTATCGTTCAGTTCGGTTTCGGTGCATAAAGGGGAATTATGGTGCAAGAGGAACTTTATTTTCCATAAACCGGCAACGTTCTTCCACCGTTTTTAAAACCCGTTCATACACAGGCGAAGCGAATGTCGATGCGTTTAATTCCGCCGCCAATCTTTCCGCCTGTTCGAGAACATTTTGTTTGAACGTCGTCATTTGTTTTCATATCCGCTCTTTAGCTCGTTCCGATCCTTCCGTATAAGAAAGCCAATGGTGTTTGAAAATATAGCGCGCATCAGATTTCTCCCGATTTGGAGCAGATATTGATCGTCAAACCCAACATCAGCAGGACGTTTATCGCTTTTTGGATTTCACAGGTCGGTTTGCCGCGTTCCAATTCTTTGATAAAGCGAATGCCCACACCGCTGTATGCTGCCAATTTCTCCTGCGTTATTTTTTGAGCTTTGCGCGTTGAATGAATCAACATCCCGAGTTCTTCGCTTGACGTAATCTGTTTCATAGACGTCCCCTTTAAAAATATCCTGAACGGTATGATTTTATCAAATTTAAAACGAATATCAATAAAAAATATCCCGAACGGGTTGTTTTTAAAGGTGGATATTTACGGCTTTTGAACCCGATACAATCGACTGATTTCCAAAATCCCGTTATTGTAAAGCCGGCGTGCCTGCCAACGGGATAAATTGACGTTTTTTTGTATGACTTTCCAACATAATCCTTTGGCTCGTAACCAGATGATTTTTCGTGCGCGCAAATCGTTGATCGACGGCAACAACACATCTGTGGCGTATCGAGCCTTTTCCCGTTCCGTATCTGTAATATAAGGGGAATCTAACGGATTCTCAGTGATTTCCACGCCTATCAGCAATTTCGCAACACAAAGGAAATGACGCGGCAGGAAATCGATAAGGCGGAATGGATGAAAGCCCGCAACAAGTTGGACAGTCCCGCTTTCGTTCAAAAGTTGATTCACGAGGGTAAAGACATCAACGCCTTGATGACGATTGCGGGCTATACCCGAGAACGCTTTGAAAAAATGGTCGAAAAATCGCAGGGCAAATCCAACGCTATGGAAGTCCCGTCAAAAGAGGAATTGCCCTCTTTATCGCGGGCGGACGTTCCGAAACCGACACGTTCCAAATCCAAAGGACAGGAAAAGATGCAAGAGAAAACCGGCGAAATCGTTATGAAAAAAAAGAGTGTTTACTCTCCTTTTTCTTTTACAACCTAATGACCTTCGTATGTTCCGCGTTTCGTCCGTATGCGTTCGTGTTCGTTTCATTAGGCTCGTATTCCATCGCTTCCCTCTTATTTTCAGCTTTATTTGTCATTTTTTTCACCTCTTTCAATTTTTTTTGAAACTTCTCCATCAAGATTTTCAGACGAACCTCTCGTTTTTTCTTTAATTCAGGGGTTGTCATCGGTTTTTCTCCGCGCTTTCGGATTGACAAGATAGTTCACGACTTTTGATCCGGGAACTTTTATCGGTTCGCTGATGAGGTTTCGTTCAATCAGAATTTCCAGTCGCTCTTTGATTTGATCCGCACAAAGTTTATGCCGGAACGCATAAACGATCTCCCGTTGCGAAACAACCGGCTTTTGAAATCCTTGTATGGTCGCTCAGATGACAGAAGCCTCTTTAATTCTTAAATCCGATGAAAGCATGAAATTATCAAAGATTTTTGCCGCGGAACGCGGGGTCGGAATGTTCAGAAGATCGGTAACGGCTTCTTCGTAGGATTTAGTCAGTTTTAGTGGAACGGCTTGCCCTTGATGCGCAAGTTTCCGCCGTCCCAGCCTTTCAGCAGAACGTCGATGTTTGATGTCCCGCCGGTGTAAAGTCCCGAACAGGTGTCTAAAATACCGCCCTCATCGGTAATGATCGAAATTTTCCCTCCTTGTTCGCATAACGCGCCGGCCAAACTCTCCGTTGTCGCATCGGTCAAAAACAACTTTGGCAACGCCGGAGATTCAAACAATAGAGCTTCTTTTTCCGCAATGGCTTCTATGGCTTCCTGATTGTCCGCGGAAAGTTTCTTTCTTTTGTTTTCGATCATTTTCTTTTGAGACAGAAAGATTGACAAATCTTTTTTGTATTGAGGTTCCAAGATCTCCCTTTGTTTTGTCTCGTAAGCGACAATCGGTTTTATACAGCTTTTCAAGATGGCGGATTTTCTGTTCGCAGGCGGCAACGCTAAAATACAAAGGATCGTTGCGCTTTTTGTTGGCTTGCCTTATAGAAAAAGGTTCTTTCCGCTTTCATTTCAGTCATAGCATTCCTCTTTTTGTTAAAAACGATAAAACGTTGACGCGTTTGAACACATCAACGTTAAAGGCTATTATGAACGGCAGAGGAAATGTCGCTGTTCGGTAGGGAAAGTGGATTCGTGCAAGTCGCTCTGACTTCTTTGCGTGTTATGCCGTTTCTTGTGCTTTATTCGCGTGGCTGTTCATCAGATTGACCGCTTGTCCGATGTTGCGCGAAGGGCAAGTCTTTTATGCCGATTATGCCAAGCCGGAAAGCTTGTGCGATGAAGCTTGGAAAGCGATCTATCAATATATTTTTGCTTTGGCTCACGGTGCGGATAAACAAGTTTTTTATTATGGCGACTGGATCAAAACTCACGGCATTGCGATCTGCAGCTGTAATGACGGTCTTCGTCCGGTCATTTTTAAATTGGAAACAACTGATGAAGAGGCTGTGATCAATTACAAACCTGTTGTATGACGCTTAGTTTAAAATATTTAGCATCTTTAAACAGAATATAACCAAGAAAAAATCTGTTTTTCCGGATTTAAAAATATTCAGTTTCCCCGATATGTCGAATAACCGTTCGCCGATACGGTAATCGGAATATGGTAATGTGCCGATCCGCTGATTTCAAAGACGACTTCGATATAAGGATAGACGGATTTTAAATTTTGGGATTGAAAGTAAGGCGTGGTGTGAAAGCGCAGTTTGTAAACGCCGTTTTCGTTGCCGTCTGTCGGAACAAAGTTTGCAATTCTGCCGTTTTTATCGGTTTTTTCGGATTTTAAAAGCTGCCATTCGTTGCTTTGTGCCTGATTCTTAAAAAGATCCACCTGAACGTTTTGAGCCGGAACACCGCGGGAAATATCCAAAATATGCGTGCTTAAACGATAAGTCGCGTCTTGAGCAAAAACGTTTGTGCTGACGCAGAACAAAAATAAACAGAAAAGCAAAAAAGTTTTTTTCATAATGATTCTCCAAGTTGTTTTTTTTAGATTGATTCTAAATTTAATAAAAAAAGAACCCTCTGAAAAGAGGGTTCTTCATTCTATAGCTTTAAGGTTTATTTCGTTTCTGTCGTTGCCAAAAGAACGGCTTTGATTTTTAAAACGGCCGGATCGAAAATAATAATACGTTCGCCGTTAAAATCCGAACTGACGCGTATACAAAGCATTTCACCGCAGGCATGGCTGCCTTTGATGTGTTCGGTTTTTTCCAGGTTCAAAGAAATGTTTTTTACGTTTTCCTGATTTGTCGTTTCTGTGCTTTTCGTAAAAATAGATTTGTTTTTTCCGCTTAATAACTTCGGTGTCGTTTTATAATTGACCAAGCCGTACACAATTCCGCCCAAAGTTAAAAAAATCAATAAGGTAATAATGCCGATCAATACTTTTAAAAAGAAAATCTTATTCATTGAAAACTCCTTGATAGCAAGCTTTTTCAGTTATACCGAAAAAAAACGATCACAAAAAGAAAAGTTTTTGATAAAGTGCTAAAAAATAATTTTGTTCGATATGTCTGATGAATGATCCGCACAGCAATATATTAACGACAGCGCCCGTCGGCGAAAACGATACCAAAATGCGCGTTGACAAATGGTTGTCCGTTTGTACGAATTTATCGCGCAGTCGTATTTCGGCGTTGATAGAGCAGGGAGTTGTTTTTGTTAACGATCAACAACTGCGGGATCAGGATAAAAAAACGCAGCTCGGAGAAATATATCGCATTGAGATGCCCAAACCGGTCGAAGCCAAACCGAAAGCGCAAGAAATTCCGTTAGATATTATCTATGAAGACAATGATTTGTTGGTGATCAATAAACCCGCGGGAATGGTTGTGCATCCGGCGGCGGGGAATCATGACGGAACATTGGTGAACGCTTTATTGGCGCACTGCAAAGAATCGTTGTCCGGCATAGGCGGTGTTGCGCGTCCCGGCATAGTTCACCGTTTGGATAAAGAAACAAGCGGATTAATGGTGATTGCCAAAAACGACGAAGCTCATAAGAGGTTGTCGGCTCAATTTGCCGTACACAGTTTGGAACGGTGTTATTTGGCTTTGGTCTGGGGCAGTTTAAAACCGTTAAACGGTAGAATTGAAAATCAAATCGGTCGCAGTCCTGTCAATCGTAAAAAAATGGCTGTCGTTAAATCCGGTGGCAAAAGAGCCGAAACGCATTATCGAACGGTTGAAATCTATGCCAACGGTTCTTTCAGTTTGGTGGAGTGTTCTTTAAAAACGGGGCGAACGCATCAAGTCCGTGTTCATATGACCGCTTTGGGGCATCCTTTAATCGGCGATAAGACATACGGGAAAATACCGGCCGGCGTGCGAAAAAACACTTTGTTGCAAAAGGCTGTCGATTTTCCGCGTCAAGCGCTTCATTCTTATAAAATGAGCTTTGAACACCCGATCGCGAATCGCATCATGCGATTCGAAATACCATTGCCCGCCGATATGCAATCCGTTATTGATTCGATGAAATAAAAAAAACGCAAAAAGCCCGCAAAAGCAGGCTTTTTCTTTGTCTGTAAAAAATCCGCAGATTAGCCCTGACGAGCCTTCATGCGCGGGTTTTTCTTGTTAATAATATAAACGCGCCCTTTTCTGCGAACGATCTTGCAATCTTTGTCACGCAGCTTGGCGGATTTCAGGGAATTACGAACTTTCATAACACAATCCTCAAACTTAACTTTCTTCTAATGAAGATAGGTGACAATACAAAGATTGTCGGGTATTGTCAATCACTAAAGGGATGATTTTTCATCAAAAGGAGTTTTTTATGCATAAGTTTTTTTATTTAATTTTTTTACCGGTTTTAACATCATGCGCTTTTGTTCCTGAAGAATGGCTGTTTTCTCAAAGTTTTAAAGAGATGCATTCTTCATCAATGTCATATAAGATTTCACCGCCGCCGCCGCAGTCTTTTTTTACGGGTTCGCAGACTGTGTATCAAAATAATTATGTGTTGAATGAAACGACGACGGTCAAAGTCGGTGAAACTGTTTTAAGGGTTCAAGCTTTTAAAAAAGAAGATTTTGTTTCCAACGAATTGATTTTAGATCAGCCGGTGAAAGTTAAGATCGGAACGGATTCTTTTACTTTGCCGGCAAAAAAATATCCGATTTTCGGAATGTTTAAATACGGTGGAGAGTCGTATTTTGTTTTACAAAAACTAAACCGCTATTATTTTTTGGTTGATATGGACGGTCTGCTTCAACGTATGTTTTTGTATGAAGTCAAAGGAAGAGGCAACAGGGTTACGATTTTTCCTGACCGAGCAAAACTTTTCCACGAAACGGCAAGGCTGAAACGGGTTTCTTTTTTCAGACAGGAAAAAACGCCTTTTTTAGATTTTGAAGTGATATATGACGGTATAAAAAACAATCAGATCGTGCTTTTTTATAAAAATGCCGTTCCGGGGACGGACGGGGGCAGTGGCAGTTTTGACACACTGTCGTACCCGGCCGATTCGACAATGATTTCCGTGGCGGGGCGTTTATTGCGAATTATCCGCGCGGATAAAGAACAAATGACATATATTGTTGTCAAAGAATAAAAAGATTGAAATACGATTAACAGGCGGGGGACACCCCGCCTTTTTTAACTGGTTTTAACTCGTTGTTTTTGATATAATTTTTATCAGACCGTTTAAATCAACGGTTCAGGGCGTCAGAAACCCTTTTATCAGTAGTCGCAATGCATATGGCGACTTTAAATTGCTATGCCGATTTCTGTCTGACGGGCGGATGTCGGCGCTATAAGGCTTTGCGCGAAATCGCCGAGCCGTAAACTGATATACGGTTTCTGAACATCCGCCTACCTTTTCGGGTAGGTTTTTGTTTAACCTAAACAAAAAGGATTGTTCAGAGATGAAAAAATCAACTTTATTCTTCTTATCAACGCTGATCGCGGTGTTCTTATCCGCATCAACGTCTTACGCGTATTA
>CALXTY010000012.1 GCA_944391535.1 uncultured Alphaproteobacteria bacterium | reverse complement strand
TTGTTTACGGCGTGCCTGACCGGCGTTCAAATCGTGGCTTCTTTGACGCTGTTCCTTCTGTATTTTAAAAAACACGATCACTTGAATACGGATCGTATCGGATCAATGAAAGGATAAGAAAAATGTTTTTCGCCGTTCTTTTACCTTTCTTTGCCGCTTGTTATATCTTCGCCGCGGCGTTTTTGAAAAAAAAGACGTTCGCGTGGGAAATCGGCACCGCCGCCGTCGGACTGGCTTTTTTGAACATCGTGTCCATGGCGTTTAACAATGTGTTCGGCGGTCAGGTGTACAGTCTGTTCTTATTGCCCTTTGTTTCTTTGAACGGTATTGATTACGATTGGAGGTTGCATCTGGAAACAACGGAAATCTTTCTGGCCGTTTTTATCGTCTTTTGCGCTTTGATGAGTCTGTTGTTTGTCAAAGACTTTCTGGCACGCGAAAAAATGAACAGTTTCGTTGTTTTCTTGTTGGGGTTGGTTTCCTTTTTGATTGTCGGCATCGGCGCAAAAAATATGTTCCAGTTCTTTGTCGGCTGGGATCTGTCGGCGTTGTTCGCTTATTTGCTGCTGATGCTCTTTCATGAAAAACAGGCCGTACGGCAATCGGGAGTCAATTTTTTAATCTGGCATACGTTAAGCGATGTGCCTTTGTTTTGTGTTTTTTTCTTGTTGGCGCAAAAAACGGGAAGTTTTTTTATCGCTTCTTTTGATCCAAATTCTTTGGCCGCTTTTCAAGGAACGGAAGCCGTTGTTTTCGCCGTTCTGATCTTGTTGAGCGTTTCGGCAAAGTTGTTTTTATTCGGGACGAATATCTTTGTTTCTCAAACAGCCGGAATTTGTGTGCCGGCATTGTCTTTTATCGCTCCGACGGCTTTGGGGGGATTGGGCGTTTACGTGTTGTACATCTTTTTTCCTTTTATCGAGGAAAACGCCACGGTCAGAACCGTTTTTATCGTATGGGGGGGCTTGACGGCCGTTGCCGGATTGCTGACGGCCGCCGTTCAAACCAATATCAAAGTGTTGCTGTGCCAATTGTTGATGGGACAGTTCGGTTTCGTGTTGACTGTGTTCGGATTGATCGGGCGGGACGCCGCATTTTGCGCTTACATCGCTTTGATTACGCCGATGACGGGATTGATTTTATGCGCGGGAACCGTTATTCAGGCCATGCAGTCCGAAGAGGATTTATCGCGTATGGGCGGTTTGAAAAAATATCTGCCGTTTTCTTTTTGGTCGATGACGCTGTTTTGCGTATGTTGCGTGGGATTTCCGCAAATCGGCAATTCCGCCGTGGTTTTGGATATGTATGCCGTTTTAAATGAACGCGCTTTGAATGAAGGCTGTTTGTTTTTGACATTGTATTTATTTGCTTTGGCGTTTGTGTTTTCCCGTTTATTGTTTAAAATCTTTTTAGCCGAGCCCAAGTTTTCTGCGACGATCGGCACAAAAATCGAACAACCGTCCAAGATAGAATCTTTGCCGTTGATGATTTTACTGTTGCTGTCGTTTTTTCAAAACAAAGTGTTTGAACAGTCTGTTTTGCCCGACTTGTCGGGAGCTTTATCTGCCAAGGTGATGGTGTGTTTGTTGCTGGGGGCTTACGGTTTGCCTGCCGGAATATACTTTTTCAAGCGCAAGGAACAAAAAGGGCAACCGCCTATCCCGTTGGTGCAAAAGTTAAACAGGTTTTGTTTGAAAGGCTTTTATCTGACGGATTTTTATCAAGTTGTTTTTGTTCGTTCGTTTATGGCCTTGGCGGAATTGGCGTGGCGGTTCGCAGGATCCGAAATGTTAACGGAAAATTTGCCGAAAGCGTTAAAGAAAACAGCTGAAAAATTGCAAAAAACACATTCCGGCAAGCCGTCCGATTTTTTAGTCTGGTCTTTGGCCGGATTGTTTGTATTGATCTTTTCGTTAATGTTTTTACTGATCAGAGGGTAATGTAATGATGCAATTTTCTTTACCTTCCGTTGTGTTGTTTCTGCCGTTTATCGGCGCGTTGTTTTTGCTGTTTATCAGGGGAAACGACAAGATTGTTTCAAAAAACAGTCGTCATGTCGCGTTGTTGATCACGGTATGTGTTTTTGTGTTATCTTTGGTCGCAGTCCTGTTTTATGAGGTAAATCCGGAAAAATATGTGACACAAAAAGAGTTCAGCCCGTTACGTTCCGACTGGCGGGTCGGTATCGACGCGTTGAGTATGATGTTTGTTTTGCTGATTTCTTTTCTAACCGTTTTATCCGTGTGTGTCATTCGGCGGCATATAGAATTTTGCGTCAGAGAATTTTCTTTTTTGGTGTTGGCGGCCGAAGGGTTTATGTTGTTGGCCGTGTGTTCTCGGAATGTTTTCCAGTTTTTTGTTTTTTGGGAAGCCTCTATGTTGCCGTTGTTTTTGATGGTTGCCGTTTGGGGGGTCGAAAAACGTATTTTTACGGCATATAAGTTCTGTTTTTCGGATTTATTGGGCGCGATCTGTTTGATGCCTGTCTTTTTTATGTTGGCGGATAAGGCCGGATCCGCGGATTATTCGGAGCTGGTGAAAGTTTCTTTAGATCCTGTAATGCAAATGGTCTTGTCGATTTGTTTTTTGGCGGCATTGGCATTTAAAGCCCCCTTGTTCCCGTTCCACGCGTGGCTGAGCGATACGCAGGCCGAAGCGCCGGTGCCGACGGGAATTTTATTGTGCGGCATTTTTTCAAAGATGATTTTTTACGTTTTTTTGCGTTTGGGAGAACCTTTGTTTGCGAATATATTGGAAAACTGGTCTTTTGTTTTGTTGGCGTGGGCTGCTTTTTCGGCGTTTTACGGCGCTTTGATCACTTTAAAGCAAACGGAAATCAAAAAAATTGCGGGTTTTGCTCATTTGGCCCAAGTCGGATTTTTGGCGGCCGGATTGTTCGGTGTCGTGCCGTCGGCGTTAAAAAGCGTATTATTCCTCTGCGTGGCTCAGGGATTGGCGATATCTGTCTTTTTGATGTCTTCGGGAGCTTTGTACGCCAGATTTAAAACGGCCGGCATTAAAAATCCGACGGGGCTGATGAAGTTGTTTCCTTATTTGGGCATGACGTTCTTTTTATCTTGTCTGGCTGTTTTGGCCGTCCCGCCCTTAATGCCGTTTTCAGGGCAATTTCTGATTTTTTATACGGTGTTCGTGCAATCAAAAACAGTCGCCTGTTTTCTGTTGCTGTCCGTTGTTTTGTTGTATGCGTCCTTCTTTAGGTTGTTTACGCGTCTGTTGTTCGGAAATCCCCCGGATTATAATGTGCTGTTGCCCGATATGAGTTGGCGCGAAAAAGCGGCGACATTGATCGTCGGTATCGTTTTCTTAATGCTGTCTGTTATGCCTGAACCCGTCTTTGATCTGGCTCAAAAAGCTGTCGGCGGATAAAGAGGTGTCGTATGTTGGAAATGTTTAAACTTGTTTTGCCGGCTCTTCCTGAAAGCGTTATGCTTTTGTTTACGCTTTTCGCTTTGTTGACCGGTGTTTGCAGCCCTTCTTTAAAAGCAAAGCAAACGGTTAATAAAATTATATGTTCGGGACTGATTTGCGCTTTTCTTTCGCTCTGTCTGATAGAAGAAAAAAATATCGGTTTTTCCGGTTTTATCTTGGACGATTTTGCGCTTTGGTCGAAAAAGATCCTGTTGATCGCAAGTTTTGCCGCTGTGATCTTCGGTGACGATTGGTTGAAATATAAAAAATATTCGCGCTTTGAATATGCGGTTTTGGTCGGTTTTTCCGTTGTGGGCATGATGGTGACAATCTCTGCGGAAAACTTTTTGGTTCAATTCTTAGGTTTGGAAATGATGCATTTTCCGTTGTTGTTCCTGACGGCTTATAAACGGCAGGGCGAACGATCAACGGAAGCCGGAACCAAATACGTCGTTATGGTTTTTCTCAGTTCGGGATTGTATCTGTTCGGTGTTTCCGTTTTATATGCGTGTCTGGGATCGTTGGATTTTGAGCGCTTGGCGCTAAGCGATAAAAAGGCGATTATGCCCGCCGTATTGTGGGGATTGTCTTTTGTTACCGCCGGATTGTTCTTGAAAATCGGAGCGGCTCCGTTTCATTCGTGGATCGCCGATGTTTACGAAGGCGCTCCGTCGCCCGTGACGGCATTGTTTGCAATGGTTGTCCGGTTGCCCGTTATTGCCGCTTTGGCCAGAATCGTTTTGGAACCTTTCGGCGAATTGACTTTTTTTTGGCAGCCCGTTTTGGGCGCTGTCGCCGTTTTATCCGTCGCTATCGGAGGTTTCGGTGCGATTGTTCAAACAAATATTAAAAGGTTGACAGCCTATAGCGTGATTGTTTTAAACGGTTTTTCTTTGGCGGCCTTGATCGTTCAAAACAGTGCGCTATTACAATTTTCTTTAACAATTGATGTCGTGCTGTTAAGCGGAATGGCGGCGATTATCTTGTCTTTGCGCATCGCCGAAGATTTAAGCGAGGAGATTCGTGTTTTATCCGGTCAAGGACGACTGAAACCTGTACGCGGAGCTTTGTTTTCCTTGATTTTTCTCGGTTTTTCCGGAGCCCCTCCTTTCGCGGGTTTCTGGACGCGGTTCTGGTTGTTTAAGGAAACGGTTCTAAACGATATGATCCTGTTTTCCGTGACGTTGATGTTTGGCGGTTTGCTGATGATGTATGTTTATCTGAAATTGATCAGACAAATGTACATGACAACCGCGAAAGAAGAATTGTCTTTTGCGCCTTTTGCGATGAAGGTAGTAATTGTCTTTGCCGCCATAACGTCAGCTTTATCTTTTGTGTTGGCGGATCCTTTGTTGACGGCCGTTCAGAATGCCGCTCTTGATTTTCAAGGATGAAAAAATGAAAATAAATTTGCCGCAAGACTGGAAACTGTTGAAAAAAAAAGAAACGACAAGCACAAATGATGAAGTGAAAAATTTGCCTGTCGGTTCGAATAAAACCGCCGTTTGCGCCGAAACGCAAACAGGGGGCAGAGGACGAATGGGGCGGCGCTGGATCAGTCCGAAAGGAAATTTGTATGTGTCGTTTTGTTTGGAACCGATCTGTTTGGAACACGCTGGCATATACAGTTTTTTGTCCGCGTTGGCTTTGGCGCAAGCTATTGAAAAACTTTGTCCGTCTTTGACGATTAAATGCAAATGGCCGAATGATTTGTTGCTGGACGGTAAAAAGATTTCAGGCATTTTGCTGGAAACCAACGGTGTCGATCGCATGATCGCGGGAATCGGAGTCAATCTGGTCGAATTTCCAAAGGAAAAAATGCTTTATCCCGTGACTTCGCTGGCCGCGGAAGGGTATTCGATCTCTGTGCCGCAGATGTTGGAAAGTTTGTTGGAACGCTTTGATTTTTGGAATACGCAAATCCAAAAACAAGGGATTAAAACGCTTTTGGATGCGTGGCTTGAAAAAGCTTACGGTGTCGGCGGACCGGTTACGGTCAATTTGACCAACTCTCGGATTGAAGGCGTTTTTTACGGTCTTGATCAGGAAGGGTGCTTATTGTTAAATAAAGACGGTGAAATAATTAAAATTACGGCCGGAGATGTTTTTTTCGGTCAAACAGGAAACAGTGAAAATGTCCGGTGATATAAAAACAGAGCAATATGTGAATGTCCCTAATAAAGGATTGTTCTTTGTCGCGTTGGGCGGTGTCGGTGAAATCGGCATGAATTTTTATCTATATGCTTGCGACGGCGAGTGGTTGGCCGTTGATTGCGGTGTCGGCTTTGCGGGCGACAGGTTGCCCGGTGTCGATATGTTGTTGCCGGACCCGTCTTTTGCCGAAACGATTGCTCCGCGTTTAAAAGGGTTGGTGATTACGCACGCCCATGAAGACCATATCGGCGCGGTCGCCGCATTTTGGTCTGTTTTGCGTTGTCCCGTTTATGTTTCGGCTTTTGCCGGAGAAATGCTCGAAACGCGTTTGGACGAAGCCGGATTGTTGGGACGTGTTCCCGTCCATGTTTTTGAACAAGGGGATTTGTTGGAATTGTCTCCGTTTGAAATCGAAGTGATGCCGGTCAATCATTCCATTCCGGAAGCTTCGTCTTTGTTGATCAAGACGCCTTACGGGAATATCTTTCATACTGGGGATTGGCGTTTCGACGATGATCCCGTCGTCGGAAATCCCGCCGATTATAAAGCCCTGTCGGCTTTGAAAAAAGAAAAGATCCTCGCTTTGGTCGGAGATTCGACCAATGTCTTTGTTGAAGGCGACATTCCTTCGGAATCCGCCGTTAAAACGGCTTTAACGGAAGTTTTTGCGGGCTATGCCGGCAAGCGCATCATTGTAACGTGTTTTGCTTCGAATGTGGGACGGATCGAAAGTATTGCCGAAGCGGCCGAAAAAAACGGCAGGACGGTTTGTTTGTTGGGGCGCTCCTTGTGGCGGGTCGAAGGGGCGGGGCGCGCCGCGGGATATTTCAAAGGGATCAATGTCTTTTTGACCGATGAAGAAGCTGCCGAGTTGGATCCGTCCGAAGTGGTTTATTTGTGTACGGGGTGTCAAGGGGAACCCAAGGCGGCATTGTCAAATATTTCTTACGGAACGGGCGCCGTTAAGCCGGTTAAAGGCGATCTCGTCGTTTTATCTACGCACGCCATTCCGGGAAACGAACAGGCGATCGCCAATATTCAAAACCGTTTTATCGCCAAAGGAATAGAAGTCGTCACCGTCAAAGACGCTTTGGTTCATGTTTCCGGTCATTCCGGACGCAAGGATATGGAAAAGCTGTATCATTTTATAAACCCCAAGATTGCCGTTCCCGTTCACGGAGAAGCGGCTCACTTATATGAACACGCCGATTTGGCTGTTTCTTGCGGCGTAAAGAATACGGTGATTATCAAAGACGGTGACGTTTTGTCGTTAAGTTCCGAAAAACCGGAAATCATCGGAGAAGTCAAAACCGGTGTCTTGGTCAAAGATAAAAAACAGATTATTCCTTTGAACGCCGGTATTTTGAAACAACGTCGCCGTATGATTGATGACGGGACGGTTGTCGCGACCGTTGTTTTAGATAAAAAGGGAAAGATCGTCGGTGATGTTCAGTTTTCCGCCGTCGGGTTGATTGAAGAGTCCGATCCCGTTTTTGCGCAAATGAACGACGCCGTCAAATCGGCGTTGGAAACGTTGCCTTGCGAACAACGTTTTGAAGACAGATATATTGAAGATACGGTCAAATCCGCCGTTCGTAAGATTGTTATGCAAACGCACGGCAGACGACCGTTGGTCAATACGCATCTGGTCAGGATTTAGAGAAATAAGGAGGAAAACATGATAAAAATAATGTTGTTTTGTCTTGTTTTTTTCCCTTTTTCTTCTTTTGCTCAAACAGCGCAAGTGCGAATGTCCGCCGAGGATTGTCAAAAGTTAATGGCGGCTTCGGCGCAATATGTTCCCGACGTATCGGTGACGGGGCAGGCGGTTGTTCCCGCCGATGTTTCCGATACGAATCCGTTCAGCACGACGGGACAACCGGTCGCGCCGGCCGATTTAAACGGACCCGTCGCGATGAATTTAGAAAATATGCAAACGCTGACGTTGCCGGTTTCTTTTGATTTAAGCAAAGATCAGTCCTTTTGGAATTCCAGTCTGGATGTCGGAGATATTCCCGTTGTTCGTGTAAAAATCGAGAACGGACAAATTTTTGTCAATGGAACTCTTGTGTCAGGAAATGACCTTAATGCTTTAAAGAAAGCGTGTTCTGATGTAACGGGTAGGGGAAATATAGACAAAAATCATTTGACAAATGTCCAATGAATGCTATTCTGACAAAGAATAACAAGGATCAGAGGCGTTCCATGTCAGAAACAGTCAGTGAATTTACACAAAAACAGTACAAGAAATATTCTTGCGGGCGTGCCGCTCAAAAGGCTAAAAAGACTTTGACAAAAGCTTTTACCGCTTCTTCTGAAAAAGACGCACCGAAAGAACAAATTTTGTTTGAAGAAATTGTCGATTCCGTCATGAAGACCAAAAAAGGTCGTGAAACGTTGACGGCGTTGTCGAAATTGGGATATACGTTCGCTTTTGAAAAAGGTAACTTCGGCGGTTTTTGTGATCCCGGTCATAAAAAAATCGTGATCAACCCGTCTTTCGGTTTCGAATATATGTTGCAAACCGCCGTGCATGAAGGGCGTCATGCCATTCAACATTCTTTTGAAAATTCAAACAGTCCGAACTTTGAACATACGCAGGTAGCCTCAATGCTCAGACAGCGCCGTGCAATAGAAGCCGATGCCGTGGCCCATGAAATGGCCTTCGTCTATGAGTGCAGACAAGTCTTGCCGAAGGTGTATAAAGACGCAGAAGAAAATGATTTGCCGATGTTTCATGCTTATGTCAATGAAATGGACAAGTCTCATGACGAACGTAAGGCGATGCAGGCGTGTTTTAAATCATGGTATGAATGCGATTATTATCGCGAATATTATGATGTGTGGCATAAAAACGGTGTGCAAAGTATTTGTGAACACGCAAAAAACGTGCGCGATCCTGATTGCTTTTCAAAAGAATATCCTGTCGAAAATGTCTTGCAGATGTGTCTGTATAAAGGAAAACCTTATATGTCTGCGGATTTTCTTAACAAAGGAAAACCGTTTTCGATTACGCCGGAAGATAAAAAAGAAATTGTCGATATGA
This sequence comes from uncultured Alphaproteobacteria bacterium, assembly GCA_944391535.1. GTDB lineage: Bacteria > Pseudomonadota > Alphaproteobacteria > CAAGCB01 > CAG-977 > UBA11549. Next base: position 16,415 of record CALXTY010000012.1, on the reverse strand, counting down.
TTCAGGACTATGCCAAACTTGTCCCCCAAGCAAAAGCGGATAAATCCGTTTTATCCATGGCGGAACGCGATTATACCGGAAAAATTATTAAAGAGGCAACCTCTCAAAAAAAATCGGTCGCTGTTATCTCCGCCAGTTCAAAAGGAAAAGGGCGTTAAAATGTCGGAACAAAAATCCACTTTCGAATGTTTCGCAAAGTTAAATAATTCCATTTATGCGCTTACCGGAGCCGATCGTGAAAAGTTCGGAACGTTATTGAATATCGCTTATAAAATGCCTAAAGGCGAAGAGGTGATGAACGCCGTTGCCTTTAAGGGGTATTCTTTTATGTATGACGCGATGTTCGGCGTGAACGGAGCCTGTGACTATGACCGAAAAGTCGTGCGTTTGGATTCTTACTTTATGCAAGCGGATCTGGCTCCGATCTTGATCCATGAATGTACGCATGTCCGTCAGGTCGATCGGTTGAGCGAACAAATCAATCAACCTAACGTGACGAACTTTATCGCGGGGCTGAACGCGTATGATTTTATCAAGCTCAATCGCGCTTTGGAAGCCGATGCCTGCGCGCATCAGGCCGCTTTTGCCTATCAGATGAAAGACGAATATCCCAGAGTGTTTGAAAAAGAAATGAAAACGCCGATGATGCAGGCGTATGTCGCCGAAATGGATAAGTCGGGCGATGAAACCAAAGCCATGCAAGCGTCTTTTAAAGCGTGGTACGGTTATAAAAATTATCAGGAAGCTTATGAAAAGCAGTATTTGCCCCAAATCCAAATGAATACTGAAAAAAGAGGTGCGGAACCGACGTCTTCTCTTTCAAGCAAACAGATTACCGGACTGTGCTTGTTAAACGGAAAACCGTATATTTCTCCGGCTGTTTTGGATCAGGCTGAAAATATGGCCGTTTCCGAAAAAGGAAAAGAAACTTTAATGCAAACGGGGGATAAATCCGTCGCCCGTCTGCCGCTCAGAAATCAACCGACGTCTCAAAAGCCGTCTTTGGTCGCTTTGAAAGCGGCGCGCGCGATCGCGGGACGTTAAATTAAAAGACCGGATTTCCGGTCTTTTTTTTTATTTGTCTTTTAAAACTTGCACGACACGTTGCGGAAAAGGAATTTCAATCCCGTTTTCATTAAAGATTTTCTGCAACCGCATCATTAAGTCGCTTTTAATGACAGAACGTTGCATAACGTCTTTAATGTAGCAACGCAACTGAATGCCGATGCTGCTGTCGTCAAAAGAGGTAACAATCGCGGAAGCGGGTGGATCCGTTAAAATTCTTTCGTCGTCTTTTGTCGCCGTAACGGCTAACTGTAAGACTTTTTCCAAATCGGAATCATAGCCGACGCCGACACTGATTGTCAGACGCCCTTGTGAATCCGTTAGTGTCCAATTTGTCAATTCTCCGGAAATGATGTCGGCGTTCGGGATAATGATTAAGGCTTTGTCAAAGGTTTCAAGTTCGGTGGAACGGATATTGATTTTACGCACGATGCCTTCTTTATCGTTAACGACGATCCAGTCGCCGATCCGGAACGGGCGTTCAAATAAAATCAGAATGCCGGAAATAAAGTTGTTGACGATGTGTTGCAAACCGAATCCGAGACCGACGGATAAAGCGCTGACTAACAATCCGAGGCTTTTTAAATTAACGCCCAATACGGATAAGGCGATCAGTCCGGCGACTAAAATTGAAATGTAACCTAAAACTGTATTTGCAGAATTTTCGGTTGTTTTGTTCAGATGTACGTGCTTGAATAATCGCCACAGAAATGCGTCACGAAGCCAATGCAGGACATAGCTGATCGCCAAAAAGATCATGATCGCCAGCAAAGCGCGACGAATGGGGACTTGCAATGATCGCAGATAACCGTGAAAGTCCGTCCAAAGAGCTTTGTCGGAAAAGCAATAAATTAAAAACAGGACAACGATTGTCGGTAAACTGAAACGTCTGATAAAAGAATAAAAGCTTTTGAGCATTTTTTCCCCCGCCTTTATTCCAAGGATCTTGTTTTTTTCTTTTACAAACAAGCCCTCTTTTAGGCGAGATTAAATCGTTAAATATCTGATTTTGTCCAAGAAGCTTTGCAAGATAAAAGCGGCGGCTCCGGCATCAAGCTTTTGTTTGCGTTTTTTGCGACTCATATCGTAATCGGAGATCATGATGCGTTCCACGGCGGCGGAAGACAATCGTTCGTCTTGAAAAAAGACGGGTTTTTGAAAGTAGTTCGCAATTTTTCCCGCTTGCTCGCGTGTATATTCGGCCTGTTTTCCTTCTTCGGCGTTCATTTGCAAAGGCAATCCGGAAATAAAACAACCGATTTCACGTCCTTTTAATAAAGAGGCAAGTTCGTTCATATCGTATTGAAAACTTTTTCTGAAGATCGTCTTTAACGGTGTTGCAGCCAGCCACAGAGTATCGGAAACGGCAACGCCGATCGTTTTTGCGCCGATATCCAATCCGACCAGAGTTGTCTGCTTTTTAACGGAATTTGTAAAATCGGATAAAGAAAATGCGGGTTTGGACTTGCCGTCGGTCATTGTAAATGCTACCTTCTGTAAAAGTTTGTTTTTTTAGTAATATAGGAGCAAGTGTACCTATGTCAATCGACAGGGAAATGGTCAAAAGACTGGGGATTCTTTCTCGTTTGAGAATCCCTGAAGAAAATATGGACGAGATGGTTGGCGAACTGACAAAAATTTTAGGTTGGGTCGATCAATTAAAGGACGTAAATACGGATAATGTTGTGCCGATGAATTCGGTTGTGGAAGATATGCAACTGCGGGAACGCGAAGACGTTGTCACGGACGGCGGCATTCGTGATGAAATTTTGGCAAACGCCCCCGAATCCATGGACGGTTATTTCTTGGTTCCGAAAGTTGTGGAGTAAATCATGACCGATTTAGTTGAATTGACAATCGCCGAAGCTTTGGACGGCTTGGCAAAGAAAGAGTTTTCCGCCGTTGAATTGACGCAGGCTCACTTAAAAGAAATGGAAAAAGCGCGCGAACTGAACGCTTATGTTTTGGAAACGCCGGAAGTCGCTTTGGAACGCGCCAAAAAATCAGATGAACGCCGCGCGGCTGGTAAAGCCGGAAAAATGGAAGGGATCCCCGTCGGCATGAAAGATCTGTATTGCACAAAAGGCGTGCGTACGACGGCTTGTTCTCATATTTTAGACGGTTTTGTTCCGCCGTATGAATCAACCGTTTCTCAAAAACTTGAAGACGAAGGTTCCGTCATGTTGGGAAAAACCAATATGGACGAATTCGCCATGGGAACGGCTAACCTGACCAGTTACTACGGTGCCGTTCGCAATCCGTACAAAGATAAAACCAATCCGGATAAATTTTTAATTCCGGGCGGTTCTTCGGGCGGTTCCGCGGCGGCCGTTGCCGCAGGGCTGTGTATGGCGGCAACAGGATCCGATACGGGCGGTTCGATCCGTACACCGGCTTCTTTCTGCGGAATTGTCGGATGCAAACCGACATACGGTCGTTGCTCGCGTTGGGGAATGGTCGCTTTCGCTTCTTCTTTGGATCAGGCGGGAACAATGACCCGTACCGTTCGCGATACGGCGATCATGCTTGAAGCCATGGCCGGATTCGATCCCAAAGATTCCACTTCCGCCAATGTCCCCGTTCCGAATTATGAAAAAGCTTTGACCGGTGACGTAAAAGGACTGCGGATCGGTATCCCCCGCGAATACAATCCGGATAAAGGCTTGAATGCCGATGTGCGTCATGTCTGGGAACAAACGGCTGAAAAATTAAAAGCGGCGGGCGCGGAAATCGTCGATATTTCTTTGCCTTCGACACAGTACGCTTTGCCGACGTATTACCTGATCGCTCCGGCGGAAGCGTCTTCCAATCTGGCGCGCTATGACGGCGTGAAATACGGCTTGCGCGTTGACGGAAACAGTCTGGACGATATGTATACAAAAACGCGTACCGAAGGCTTCGGTAAAGAAGTTAAACGCCGTATCATGATCGGTACCTGTATTTTGCTGGAAGGCTATTATGAAACCTGCTACCTCAAAGCGCAAAAAGTGCGCCGGTTGTTGTGTCAGGAATTCGCCGAAGCGTATAAGAAAGTCGATGTGATTTTGGCTCCGGCGGCTCCGGAAACGGCTTTCGGCAAAGATGACGACAGCACCGGCGATCCGTTGAAAATGCAGCTGTATGATGTCTTTACCGTTCCTTCATCTTTGGCGGGACTGCCTGCGGTTTGCGTGCCGGCAGGGACGTCCGAAGTCAACGGTCTGCCGATCGGATTGCAGGTTATAGGAAATTCATTTCAGGAAGAAACGATTTTGCGCGTTGCCGGAGCGATCGAAACCATGTCCGGTATGACGATCCGTCCCTTGCGCGTAGGAGGAAAATAAGATGTCTTATATCATTAAAGGTGAAACGGGTGACTGGGAAATCGTTGTCGGTCTGGAAGTCCATTGCGAAGTCATCTCGAAAGCAAAACTGTTTTCCGGCGCGGCAACCGCTTTCGGCGCCGAAGCCAATACGCAGGTCAGCTTTGTCGACGCGGGATTCCCCGGCATGTTGCCCGTTATTAATCACGAATGCGTGGAACAGGCGGTTCGTACGGGCTTCGGTTTAAACGCAACAATCAATAAAAAATCGATTTTCGCCCGTAAAAACTATTATTACGCAGACTTGCCGAACGGTTATCAGATTTCACAGTCGGATCACCCGATTATTTCCGACGGCTATATCGATGTCGATCTTGAAAACGGAGAAACGCGCCGTATCGGGATCGAACGTTTGCACTTGGAACAAGACGCCGGAAAGCTGATGCACGATCAGCATCCCAGCAAAACTTTTGTCGATTTGAACCGCGCGGGGGTCGCGTTAATGGAAATCGTGTCGCGTCCGGATATCCGTTCTCCAGAAGAAGCGGGTGCTTATTTGCGTAAGTTGCGTTCTATCGTGCGTTATATCGGTTCTTGTGACGGAAATATGGACGAAGGATCCATGCGTTGTGATGCAAACGTTTCCGTTCGTCGTCCGGGGGAACCGTTCGGAACCAGAGCCGAAATCAAGAACGTCAACTCGATCCGCTTTGTCATGCAAGCGATTGAATATGAAGCCATGCGACAGGTGGAACTGATCGAAAGTGGCGGAAAAGTCGTTCAGGAAACGCGTAAATTCGATTCTGTCAAAGGCGAAACGAAGTCGATGCGTTCCAAAGAAACGGCGATTGACTATCGTTATTTCTATGATCCGGATCTGATCCCGTTGGTTTTAGACGATGCGATGATCGAACGGTTGCGTAAAGAAATGCCGGAATTGCCGGACGCGAAGAAAAAACGCTTTATCGAAGATTACGGTTTGCCTGCTTATGATGCGGGACAACTGGTTGCCGAAAAGGAAATTGCCAACTACTTTGAAGCGGCGGCAAAAGGGCATGATGCCAAAAAGGTTGCCAACTATATCATGGGCGACTTGTTTGCCGTTTTAAACAAGCAGGGCAAATCCATATCCGAAAGCCCCGTTAAGCCCGAAAATCTGGGACGTATGGTTGATTTGATCAATGACGGGACGATTTCTTCGCGTATTGCCAAAGACGTTTTTGCGTTTATGGTTGAAGAAGGAAAAACGCCTGATGAAATCGTTGAAGAAAAAGGCTTGAAGCAGGTGACGGACACGTCCGCCATTGAAAAAATGGTTGATGACGTTTTGGCCGCCAATCCCGATAAAGTCGCCGAATATAAAGGCGGCAAAGAAAAGTTGCTGGGTTGGTTCGTCGGACAGACGATGCGCGCTTCACAAGGCAAGGCCAATCCGGCAATGTTAAATGAGCTGGTTAAGAAGAAACTGGACGCTTAACGGTTAATGAGAGGAAAAAACGATGGCTGAAAAGGAAGGACTTTACGACGTTGTGCAAAACAAAGACGGAGAGCTGTTGTTTTGTATTCGAGCGCGCACGGGCGTTCCCGATCACCCTCGTTTTTTCTTTGACGGCGTGGAAACGGGATTGTTGATGAGAGACGCCAAGCGTTCTATTTTATTAGAGTATCTTTCTCCTATGGCTTTGGCTTCTTTGCAAAAAGAAAATAAAGTCTTGATCGCTGAAATATTAGATAATGAATTGGAACACGAATATTATGCTCCGGTCAGTAAGGTTAGAAAACTGCCTGTGTAAAAATTTTGTCATAAATAAAAATAAGGAAGAAAAAAATTTTTATGCTATGATGGTTCTAACTACCGCAGGAGGAAAGAATGGCTGATTATAAAGAAGAAATTAAAAATACCGCAGACAATTTAAGCTATTTAAATATGTGTCTTGAAAGGTATAAAGAAGAAAATCCGAAAGATTTTCTCCGCGTTAACGCCTATGCTCAAAGCGTGTTGAAGGCTTCGATTGAAGGCAGTAAAAGCGGCTCTTATGATCTGGAATACGAAAACGGTATGAATTATAAACAACGTCAGGCGTTCAGGTCTTTGGGCGAAAAAAAGCCGGATATTAATAAAGGTCGTCCCTTTTTTAATAAACTCGGGGCAAAAATTAAATCGGTGTGGTCAAAAGACTATGGCGCTTTAAATGATGCTCTGGAACGCATCCAAAAAGACGCCAAGCGTCATCCTCAATATTATGCGGAAGCCATAAAAGAAAGTACGACGTATAATGGCGTCACCAGAATTTCCGAGATTGCGGAAAACGCTTCCGTGCGCAATGATCAAACGAACAATCACTATAAGTACACGGAATCGTATAGGACAAAGGAAACAGCCAAAGCGCGTGCGGAATGCAGTGATGTTTTACAAGCGGTTGCCGATGCGATGAATGCGTATAAAGTCCAACATCCGGAAGATGCTCGCCGTGCAGAGATTCATGTGATGAAAACTTTGCGCGCGCATGCCGGCGTTAAAGGATATCATGGCGATTCCGTTGTGGATAAGATGTATTTGCCTTCCGGCGACGTCAAAGCGAAAGATAGTGAATATAACTTAAAGAAAGGCGCTCCGAGCGTTACAAAAGGCTTGTCGTTTTTTAAAAGAATCGGAGCAAAATTGAAAAGCCACACTTTTGCGTTTAATGCGGAAAAGCAGTTGGATCAGGCTATGGCCAAAGCGGTCGAATCAATGAAAAAAAATCGATCTGTTTACAGCGACGTATTGGAAGACGTTTATAAAGACGGTGAACCCAGATCAATATCCGATATTGCTTCCGATGCAAAGGCTTGGGCTAAATCTGCCGAAAAGAATCACGAAGAATCTAAAAGAGTTCCATTGCAAAAACAGTTGGATAATGTTCAGAAAACTTTACTTGGAAAACCTGAACGCAAGATGGAGACGCCGGCAAAGACAGCTTCTGATAAATCCAAGATGTCTGACCAGATGTTTGCCAAGGTCTTAAAAGGATACAAAGTCAGATGACACAATTAAGTGAGAAGTCATTGGTAAAACGTTTTGCGAAAAATGCCACGGTTCACGTTGAATTAGGCGGAACACCTGAAAATTCGACAATAAACCAGAAATTGCGTAATTCGATTTTACGTGATCCTGAAAAGAAATCGATGGAGGCTGACAGAGTTTCCTCTCATTTGTCGGAAGCAATGTTGCATCGATAAGAAAAAACTGTTTTTTTAAGTTGACGGGAAGAAAAACTTTCGTTAGAAAAGAAAACGACGGAGGACGGGCAGGACGGTAATGCAGCGGATTGCTAATCCGTACACGGGGTTATACCCGTGAGTGGGTTCGACTCCCACGTCCTCCGCCATTTTGGACAAGAACCCATTGTTTTCAACGGGTTCTTTCGTTTTTTTATACTTGTCTTTAAAGCGTTTTTTTTAATCCGAATTTTAGCATTATCACGTTTGTCAGTAGTGTTAATATAAATCCGCAAAACATGGCAATTTGTATGATAAACCAAAAATTCCACGGATGATCATCTGTAAGTCTTTGAGTTTTTAAAGAAATAAAAAATAAATAACCGTTAAATGCCGTTTGCCATGCGGTTAATGAAATTAAATCTGATTTGAATGTCTTAGTAATCGCTTTTTTTAGTGTGTATCTCGCAATTTCCTGTCCGAAAGCTACATAATCGTATCGAAAAGCAATAGCGATGATCAAGGCGATCATATAAGTTATAGCCCACTGAGCATAATCGATAAGATCATTGAATAACAAACCGGATAAAAAAGATAAGATAAACTGTGTTAATGCCAGTGATAATAGGAAAACAGATCCGCAATATAACGTTGAAAGAAAAATTTTTTCTGAAAAAGTTCGTTTGTTCGGTCTGATAAAAAGGGATTCTAAGTGTGGAGGATATGTATTTTCTTCATCTGTTTCCGTATATTTTTTTTCAGATCTACCTATCTTGAAATAACTGTATAAAGCTATCCATGATCCCCAAAATCCGGTGATAATCCATATAAACACAATTAGATTATTTTGTTGCGCGCGATTGTTCGTAATATCAAAAAAAATGGTAATAGCGCATAAAAAGCCGGATAAAACGAAAAATTCGGAAACGGATTCCAAAGTCATTTGTATATTTCCTTCATTCACAATAAAGAAAGAATAACGTTTTTTAGGTGATTTTTTTATTTCTCTGAAAGTATGTAATCGTTTGTTTTATGTATCTTTTGTGTAGATTTTTTCTTTTCCTGATTTCTTCTAAAATTAAAGTCAGCTTGTTAATGAAAAGGAAAATAATATCTAATATGAAAAAAGAAAATCAAAAAAATCAAAATGATTCTCAGGAAATATCGGAGGCGTCTTCGTCAGTTTCTCAAACATTTATCTATTTTATAGATTCTTGGAAAAAGTATTTTTTATTTTCGGGGCGAGCAAACAGAACAATGTTTTGGGCGTTTGTTTTTTTTAATATTGTTATCGGCAGTTTTATTGCATTGGTTGTTGGCAGGCAAGGGGCTGTTGTTTATTTTTTCTTATCTTTCTTTCCCGCATGGTCTGCGGCTGTTCGAAGATTACGTGATGCCGGACAATCCGGTCTGTGGAGTGTTATCCCGATCCTGCTTTTCTGCGGATCAGCATATTTCGTTCATACTGGCAGCTCTGCTTTGAATACACTGTTCTTTTCTTTGGGATTTATTTCTTCTGCTTTGTTGATTTTCTTTCTATGCCTTAAAAGTGAAACTTTAAAATCCGAGAAAGTCACAGATTAAAATGATCTTATTTTATTTTCATCTCTTTGTCTTTGGCGGAGAAGGTAAAAACGTATCGTTCAACACACTGTGACAGGTGTGGCAACTTTTCTGAAATCCATGAGAAAGATAGGATTTTTTTCGTTATTTTCCTCGTATTCCCGAAATGGACGCAATGACACGATTCATGTCAAGCGGTCGGATTTGATTGTTTTCGCGATCGACTTTAAAAGCTTTCATCGCATTGTTGATCGGAACGGGAATAGGTTTTGAACGCAAAGAATTTAATAATGCTGATTTGGGAGCTTTCTTTTTTCCGAATAAAGAACGAATGGCGTTTTTTATTTTAAATTTAGCCGCTTCCATTCGTCTTTGAGCCAACATAACGCGTTTTTTTAAAGTCAAACCGTAAGGAGTCAATCCCATTTTTCCCAAAGGAATATCAGGTACGTTCGCCGCTTTAAGAATGTCTGTCGCAACAGAAGAGCAATTCTTTTCAAAAAGCTTGTATTCGCCGGGATTTTTTACTAAATCCGCAACGGCTTTATTGGCGGCCTGATATTGTTCTTTTGTGATGTTCCATACGATCGCTTCATTATAAGGAGAATTTGCGTCTTCCGGCACCATCTGGCTTTTCATGCCGCGTATTGACTTAAACAGTTTAGGCTCTACACAAGTATATCCCCAACGTTCCTCTTTGCCGTTTTCATCGGTCAATCCGATAAAAGCGTGTCCCGTAATCGCGACGGGATCTAACGCGTTCGAAGTGAAAAGGCTTTCAATCTGATTATGTTTTGTAAAGTCCTTAAACGGACGCAATAAAGGCTTCGGCGTGTCGATATACAAAGTTATTCTGTAATTTTTTTGATTCGCAGATTCAGCCATAATCATTCCTTTTTGCGTTATTCGGCTATTATAGCAAAAATTTTGTCAAAAAAAAGATGATTTTTGATATAAAAAACCTTTTCCGATATCGGAACCGGAAAAGGTTATCGTTTTTTATGTGTTGTTATGCGGATAAAGTGCCGTTTAAAGCGTCATTTATGAGTTTTACGGATTCTTTGACGCCGTACAAAGCGATAAACGATCCCATGCGCGGTCCTGTCGATTGTCCCAAAAGCGTTTCATACATGACTTTGAACCAGCCTTTTAAATCGTCCGCATAGTATTTTTTACCGATTTCGTAGACAACCGTCTGAATATCTTCGCCGGAAGTGTCTTGCGGCATTTTTTCCAATTCGGCTTTCAGATCGTTTAAAGCGGAGATTTCTTTATCCGCCGGAGCGCGATATTTCTGTGTCGGCTTGACGAAGTCGTTGTAGTACGCCACCGCATACGGAACCAAACGCGCCAAAGTCGGACATTTGTCGATACCGGCTTCAGGGGCGTAACGCGAGATGTAGTTCCAAATCACTTTCGGATCATCGGAATGGCAGACGCTGACCAGATTAAGCAGAATACCGAAAGACAGTCTCGTTTCCGGTTTCGGCGGGTTACCGTTGTGGATATGCCAGACGGGGTTGTTGAATTGGTCTTTTTCTTCCTGACGGGCGTAAGCGCCGATAAAGTTCAGATATTCGTCTGTGGCGCGGGGAATGACGTCAAAGTACAAACGTTTGGCTGTTTTCGGTTTTTGATACATGAACAGGGACAAAGATTCCGCCGGCGCGTATTTCAGCCATTCTTCCATGGACAAGCCGTTGCCTTTGGATTTTGAAATCTTTTCGCCTTTCTCGTCCAAGAAAAGCTCGTACGTCAAATTTTTCGGAGGAACCCCGCCCAAAATGCGGCAGATCTTGCCCGACAGCTTGACCGATTCCATCAAGTCTTTGCCCGACATTTCATAATCAACGCCCAAAGCGTACCAACGCATCGCCCAGTCGGCTTTCCATTGCAGTTTGCAATGTCCGCCCGTAACGGGAACGGTCGTTGGCGTACCGTCTTCGTCAATAAAGGAAACGGTGCCGTTTTCTTTGTCAATTTCCGTGATCGCGACTTGCAGGACGTTGCCCGTTTTTGGGCTGATCGGCAGGAACGGAGAATAGGTCGCGCGGCGTTCTTCGCCCAAAGTCGGCAAAATCACGTTGATGACTTTTTCGTAATTTTCCAAGACTTTTAATAAAGCCTTGTCGTAAACGCCCGTTGTGTACAATTCGGTGGCGGATTTGAATTCGTATTCGAATCCGAAAGCGTCCAAAAAGTTTTTCAAACAGTTGTTGTTGTGGTGTCCGAAACTGTCGTGACAACCGAACGGATCAGGGATTTTTGTTAAAGGTTTACCGAGATACTGACCGACCATTTCTTTGTTGGGAATGTTGTCGGGGACTTTGCGCAAACCGTCCATGTCGTCGGAAACGCAGAACAGGCGGACGGGAATGTCGGGATAAAGCGTTTTAAAAGCATTCATGACCATGGTCGTTCTGGCGACTTCGCCGAACGTGCCGATGTGGGGCAGGCCGGACGGACCGTAACCCGTTTCAAACAAGACGTAGCCTTTTTCAGGAACTTTTCCGCCCAGTTTTTCATTAAACAAAGCGCGCGCTTCTTCAAACGGCCAAGCGTTGGCGGTCATTGCGATGCTTGAATCTGCTGTCATGTTCAATACTCTCTTTTTGTATTTGATTCCGATAAAGTTATAACATACTTATAATGAATGAAAAGATTTGTAAACTCTTTAAAGGATTAAAGAACTTTGTCTGAAAAGCGGCCGTTGGCGATGGCGGCGGGATTGAAAGATTTTGTGTTGGCTACGGCGGACGGACAAGACGTTTTCGTCGTCAAAGCCCACGAAGTGTTCCGCAAAACGGACGGAGCGCCCGTTTTATTGTGCAACCGGTCTTTGATGAAAGGTCGCTTGGGCGGTCGAATGCCCAAAGTGGTCTTGGACGTTTTGGAGCTGTTCGCTTTTGTTTGTCCGGCGCAAAACGTTGTTCCGACAACGCAAGGCTTGGCGGAAGCTTTGAATGTGACATTGCCGCAAAACGCGTTTGAAGAAGCGAAAGCTTTGTTTGCGATGACGAGGGTTCTATTGGGCAAGCTTGCCGCGTTTAATCAGGAAGAACGCAAAAACGTTTCCGCTTTGGCTTTGACGATGGCGCGCGAAGGCGGTTGGATTTGGGGAGCGGACGTTTTGGCGGCGTTGGGCAGAGATCCTCAAACGACCGGAATCGCGGGACTGACTGGCTTTGCCGTTTGGGACAGACTGACCGAATGGCAGGAAAGCGCGCCGATGCCGCCGGCGGGAACGCAACCGGTCGAGGAATTCGAAGCCGAAAAAAAATTAAAGGAACTGCTTGCCGGTCCGATTAAAGATTTTGTCGTGGAAGAACGAAACGATCAGACGGCTTATGCCAAAACGGCGGCCAAAGCCTTTGATCCGAGGGCGGACAAAGACGTTCCCGTAACGGTTCTGGCGCAGGCGGGGACGGGGATCGGCAAGACGTTGGGGTATCTTGCGCCGGCGGGCGTCTGGGTTGAAAAAAACGCGGGGTCGGTCTGGATCAGCACGTATACGCGCAATTTGCAGCGTCAGTTGGAACGCGAACTGTCCCGACTTTATCCCGATCCGCAAATCAAACGGCGCAATGTCGTCGTGCGCAAGGGACGGGAAAACTATTTGTGTTTGTTGAACTTTGCCGAAGCGGTCGGACGGATCGTGCAATCTCCGCCTTCCGCCGTTCCGTTGGGGTTGATCGCGCGTTGGATCGAAAAAACTCAAGACGGCGATTTAAGCGGCGGAGACTTCCCCGGTTGGTTGGGCGACCTTTTAAACAAGCAAGGTCTGATCAATCTGGCGGATCAGCGCGGAGAATGCATTTACGCGCAATGCCCGCACTATAAGAAATGCTTTATTGAAAAGATCCTGCGCCGCAGCAGGCACGCGAAAATCGTGATTGCCAATCATGCTTTGGTGATGACGCAACTGGCGGGGGCGACCGAAGACATTTCTTTGCCGGCGCGCTATGTTTTTGACGAAGCGCATCATTTGTTCGAAGCGGCGGACGGCGTGTTCGCGGGTGAAATCAATTTGCGCGAAGGGCTCGAGATCAGGCGTTGCCTTTTGGGAACGGAAGAACGCCGCCACACCGGCAGAACGCAGGGGATTCAACGAAGGCTGGAAGACTTGATCCTGCTGGTGCCCGATATCGGGGCTTTGACACAAGACATCGTTCAAACAGCGGGATTTTTACCGCGAAGCAACGCTTTGTCGCGTTTGAAAAACAGAACCCCGCAAGGCAGTTTTGAAAAGTTTTTAATGCAGGTCTTTCGTCAGGTGAACGCGCGCGCTCAACAAGTCGATACCCTGTATTCTTTGGAATGCGATCCGCGCCCCGCCGATCCCGAACTGGTCGATACGGCGTTAAAGCTTTACGGCGATGTCAAGTTGTTGGAAGAAAAAGTCAAACTGCTGATCCGCCTGATCGAAAAATACGTCAATGACAACGCGGCCGAGATTGAAACCGCCGATAAACAAAGATATACGGCCGTTCTCAGGTCTTTGAAAAAAACGGTGGCGGAACCGTTGGCGGTCTGGCGGGTGATGCTGGAACAGCTGAATTTGAAAACGCCCGAAGACTTTGTCGATTGGTTGGAAATCACGCGCACGGACGGCTTTGACAGCGATGTCGGATATCACAGACATTGGGTCGATCCGACTTTTCCGTTCGCGCATATGCTTCGCCAAACCGCGCACGGCGTTTTAATGACGTCCGCGACTTTGACCGATAAAAGCGGCGATCCGGAAAAAGACTGGAACTATGCCGTCAAAAGAACGGGGACAGCTTATTTTGAAACGCCGGATCTGCCTTTTGAACTGACGCAGGCGAACTTTAATTCTCCGTTTGATTACGCGAACAACGCGCGGGTGTTTATCGTTACCGATGTCAACAAAGCCGATGTCGGACAGGTGGCGGCGGCGTATCGGGAGTTGTTTTTGGCGGCGCAAGGCGGAGCATTGGGCGTTTTTACGGCGATCAAACGCTTGAAAGCCGTTTATCAAAGAATCAAAGAACCGTTGGCGGACGCGGGCTTGCCTTTGTTGGCGCAGCATATTGATACGGTCAATTTGCAGACGTTGTTGGATATTTTTAAAATGCAACGGGACAGCTGTTTGTTGGGAACGGACGCGGTGCGGGACGGCATTGACGTTCCGGGGCGGTCTTTGCGCATGATTGTGTTCGATCGGGTGCCGTGGCATCGTCCCGATATCGCGCACAAAGCCAGAAAGGAAGCGTTCGGCGAAACGGGGGAAGCGTATAACCTGATGCTGGTGCGCACGAAATTGCAACAGGCGTTCGGACGTTTGATCCGTAAAAAAGACGACAAAGGCGTTTTCGTTTTGCTTGACCGTGCCGTGCCAAGCGAAACACTGACGGCTTTTCCCGAAGGCGTGACGGTTGAAAAAACCGGACTGAAAGAAGTCATTGAAAAAATCAAAGACTTTTTTAAAAACGAAACTTGCTCTTAATCTGAAACTTTGCTAGCTTTATGGTGCATTCGCGACAGCGGGTGCAGGGCGTCGAAAACCCTTTTAATTCCAGTCGTAAGCATAATGTAGCGCGACAATTATTTTTAGACTTTTTGACAATCATTTTTAGACCGGTAAAAACGGACTTTTAAAGAGTTCTTAAAGTTCTTTTTTACATTTGTTTTTAGACTCGTTTCGCATGGTAATCAGTCTAAAACAGCGTGTAAAATTTCATATTTGATTATGTACTTTTTATTGTAATAAAAGAGGCGGTTTTTACCGCCTCTTTTTTTTAATTCGTTATAATCACTTCCGACCTGTTACAACAGCCGGTTTTACTGATGCTGTAAGTCACATCAACCTGTTCAATGATGAAGTCTTTGAACAGTTCTCTGACTCGCGGCGTATCATTTAAAGACAAGATAAATTTGCCTTTAATGCCGGTTAAACAGTCGCGCAAACGTTCAAAGTCCGATCTGCAAAAGATGCCTTTGCCGTAGTCCGTTTCATTCCCCCAATACGGCGGGTCAAGATAAAACAGTGTGTCTTTTGTGTCGTAGCGTGTAATGAACTTTTCAAAATCCATTCGTTCAATGGTAACACTCGCCAATCGTTCGGCAACGGTGCAAATCCGTTCCTGCATTTTTACAAAGTTAAACCGAGCGGGTCTGTCAATAGATACGCCGAAAACCTGTCCGCTGACTTTACCGCCAAAGGCAACGCTTTGAAGGTAAAGAAATCGAGTGGCGCGTTCAATGTCTGTCAGTGTTTCCGGAGGTATTTTTCTTAACCGTTCAAATTCCTGTCTGGCAGACAAACGAAACTTAATTGATCGGCAGAGTTCTTCCGGATACCGCTGAACAATACGATATAAATTGACCAGATCGCCGTTGATATCGTTAATGACTTCGGCTTTTGGTATTTTCGTTCGTCTGAGAAGTATTCCGCCCATGCCGACGAACGGTTCGGCATAAATTTTATGTGGGATTTGTTCGATTTTTGCAATGATCCGCTTTGAAAGGCGGAACTTGCCCCCCAAATAGGGGGCAAGAGGTGCAAGCCGTTCGGGCATTTTTTCATTTTGTTTTTTCATTCGCTTCTCCTTTATATAAAGGAGGCTCGGGGCTTTCTTGGTTGGTGTGGTTCTTGACCGTAAAATTGTTTAAGCTTCCACAGCGTGGGCATTTTATAGATACTTTCCCTTCGCTAATTTCTGCCAGTTTTTTGTTACATTTGATGCAACGTATTGACTCCATAATTGTTAATCCGTATTTTGACTCCGCCTCTGCAGAGGTGCGGAGCAGTTAGTCTGTGGTTGTTCGTGCAACCGGCTCTGGGCGGTGCAAACGCCCAAGCCTCCGCTATTTTTAATTCAGCTGGTCGCGAAGGTACTAGCCGTACGGGCATTTTTGCTCCGCGTGGGCTAGAAAGGAAAACTAATTCAACTGATCCCTTAATTTTTCCAGCCTGGCCAGCCACTCCCAGAGGGCTGGAAACTCTTTTTCAGGCAAGTAATCAAGCTCTTGAGCGACCGCCGCTCCGGCAATCGGCCACGGCGGACAATCACATCTCGCCTTTGCGCATCCGTTCACGAATAGCATCAGCAGAAGCATGAGGACGCGCGGACACTTCCGCCACAGTCTTGTTGTGTTCCGCTTGATTTTCTGCATGGTTTAAACGCTCCTTTAAAAGCCCGATTTTGTAGGCCAGAGCGGCAATAACAACCGCTCCGGCCAAGGCGATGACATACACCGTCATGCCGATT
The DNA here is from genome assembly GCA_944391535.1 of uncultured Alphaproteobacteria bacterium. GTDB lineage: Bacteria > Pseudomonadota > Alphaproteobacteria > CAAGCB01 > CAG-977 > UBA11549. The sequence continues at coordinate 52 of CALXTY010000012.1, read as the reverse complement.
TCGCTTTGTATTTTGTGTACAGGTTTCGGCCGATAATGACCAAGCCTGACAC
>CALXTY010000011.1 GCA_944391535.1 uncultured Alphaproteobacteria bacterium | reverse complement strand
CTTGATGTTAAAAAAGGCGAATCTCTGGTGATTATCGGCGGATCCGGAACAGGAAAGTCGGTCACGATCAAGTGTATTCAGGGCTTGTTGACGCCTGACAGCGGAGCCATTGAAATTGACGGGCGGGAAATTGTCGGTCTGTCTGCCAGAGAAATGGAAAAAGTCAATGCGCAAACGGGTATGTTGTTTCAGGGCGCGGCGTTGTTTGACAGTTTAAATATCTGGGAAAACGTGGCTTTCGGGCTGATCCAGGGCAAAAAGATGAAACGCGCTCAGGCTAAGGAAATCGCGATTAAAAAACTGGCGCAGGTCGGATTAAGCGAAGATGTCGCGGCGCTTTATCCCGATGAATTGTCGGGCGGTATGAAAAAACGTGTCGGTCTGGCGCGCGCGATTGCTTCGGATCCCGAACTGATCTTTTTTGACGAACCGACAACGGGACTGGATCCGATTATGTCCGATGTCATCAACGATTTGATCCGTTCCTGCGTTAAAGATTTGGGGGCGACGGGGATTACGATTACGCACGATATGTCTTCGGTGCGCAAGATCGCCGATAAAGTCGCCATGCTGTATAAAGGGAAGATCATTTGGCACGGCAGTGTCGAAGAGATTGACCGATCGGGCAATCCGTATGTCGAACAATTTATCAACGGCCGTGCGGACGGTCCGATTCAAATGGAACTGCGCGGATAATGGCAAAGAATACGACCCGATTTGTCTGTCAGAGTTGCGGAGCGGTTTTCCCGCGTTGGGCGGGGAAGTGCGAAGCGTGCGGCGAATGGAACACGATTATCGAAGAGGAGACGGCCTCGGCCGCGGCGCCGAAAGCGACAGGGGGCAAAGGCGGTCGCAAAATAGAATTTGTCGGATTGCAAGGGCGGGAAGAAACGTCTTTTCGTTTAAAATCGGGGATCAAAGAACTGGATCGCGTTTGCGGCGGCGGCTTGGTCGCGGGTTCCGTTTTATTGATCGGCGGCGACCCCGGCATAGGAAAATCAACGTTGTTGTTGCAAGTGTCGGCGGCTTTGTCGAATGTGTGCAACGCCAAAGGAATGCCGGTTCGTTGCGTTTATATCTCGGGGGAAGAATCCGTGGATCAGGTGCGTTTGCGGGCGGCTCGTCTGGGGTTGGCGAAAGCTAACGTGGAACTGGCGACATCAATGAACGTGCGCGATATCATTGCGACTTTGGATACGGGGGAACCGCCCGATGTCGTCGTGATCGATTCCATTCAGACGATGTTTGTCGATACGCTGGATTCGGCTCCCGGTACGGTGGGGCAGGTTCGGGCGTGCGGCAATGAACTGATCCGTTTGGCAAAACGGCGGGGCTTTGTTTTGTTCTTAGTCAGTCATGTGACCAAAGAAGGGACTTTGGCGGGACCGCGCGTTTTGGAACACATGGTGGACACCGTGCTTTATTTTGAAGGCGACAGAGGTCACCATTTCCGTATTTTGCGCGGTGTCAAGAACCGTTTCGGCGCGACGGACGAAATCGGCGTGTTTGAAATGACGCAACAGGGATTAAGCGAAGTCCCCAATCCTTCCGCTTTGTTTTTGGCGGAACGGCGGGGCAACGTGACGGGCAGCTGTGTTTATGCGGGCATTGAGGGCTCTCGACCGATGTTGGTGGAAATTCAGGCGTTGGTGGCTCCTTCGGGGGGGTCCGCGCGCCGCGCCGTTGTCGGGTGGGATTCTTCACGGCTTTCAATGATTTTGGCGGTTTTGGAAACACGTTGCGGTTTGCCGATGTCTTCAAAAGATGTTTATTTAAACGTTGCCGGCGGGTTGAGAATTACGGAACCCGCCGCGGATTTGGCGGTGGCAACGGCTTTGTTGTCCTGTGTTTCTCAAATTCCCGTTCCGGCTGATGCGGTTGTTTTCGGAGAAGTCGGGCTGTCAGGGGAAATTCGCGCCGTCCCTCAGCCGGATCTGAGATTGAAAGAAGCGTCAAAACTGGGATTTGCCAGAGCCTTTATTCCGCCCAAGCGCGTTAATAAAAAATCAGTAAAAGAAGCGGATACTGTTTTAAGGCTTAACGAAATCGGACATCTGAAAACATTGTTGGATCTGTTCGGTTTGTCAGAAAAACAGGGGTCATAAATGGAAAACGTTTACGGCGTTGACGTTTTTATCGCGGTTGTCTTGATTGTTTCCGCACTGTTGTCTTTTTTCCGCGGTTTTATCAGCGAGATGCTGGGGATCGGCTCATGGTTTATCGCTTCGATCGTCGGATTTTACGCGATGCCGTATTTGGAACCGTTTGTTTTAAACTATGTTCCGAAGCCACTGTTCGCCAATATTTTGTCGTTGATTGTCGTCGCTATCGTGACATTGATTATTCTGACGTTGATTTGTTCAAAGATTGAAAAAAAAGTCAGGAAAAGCGCTTTAAACCGTTTGGATCATTTTTTGGGATTTATCTTTGGTGTTTTGCGCGGCATTGTTATTTTGGTGCTGATTTATTTTATGATGATGACGTTGGCGCCGAAGTATTTGGAACAGCTTCAGAAAAAAAGCAAAGCGTTCCCGTATTTGGAACGTGTGACGGAAAGCGTCAAAGAGCATTTGCCCGAATCTTTGTTTGATAATCCCGTCAGAAAACAAGAAGATCAGGAACCCGATGAGATTGAAGAACTGATAGAAAAATTAAATACGTCTTCACAAAAGAAGTCAAAGCGGCAAAAACAACCGCAAAAAATCGAACAGGAAAAGCCTGTTGATCCTGAAAAAACGTCGGAAGACCTGTTTAATTCTTTAAATGATCCGCAAGTAAAAGAACAGTCCTCGACGACGGGCGTCCAAGGATATGATCAGCAGGAACGCGACGAACTCGACAAATTGTTTTTGGAAAGCATGGAAGAAGCGCCGTCCGTTGTTGATTGAAAAAGAAGGCGTCATACATGGAACAAGCCGCACAAACAGATTTGTTGATTTTGGTTATCGTCTTTTTATCGGTCTTGGTCGGTTATAGTCGCGGGTTTTGCGCCGAACTGTTGGGGTTGACGATTTATGTCGCTTCGGGTTTGTTGGGTTACAGTTTAATCCCCGTTTTTCAACCGATGTTTTCTTCTTTTATAAAGCATGAAGGCTTGTCTTGGTTTTTATCGTTAAGTCTGGGAACTTTTTTTGCATGGATTGCGTTGCGAGGTTTTTTTTCGTTTTTTGTGCAAAAGATTCAATCCGGCAATTTCAGGCGTTTGGATAAATCATTAGGGATTCTTTTTGGTTTTGCGCGCGGCGGCGCTTTTGTTTTGTTGTTGAGCTTTTTTGCGGGCGTATTTTCCAAAAACCTTATGGATCAAAGCCGTTTGTTGCAATGGTCTTTTCCGTGTGTGCGATTAATTTTAAAGCAGTTTCCTGAAATTCGGAAATCTTCCGACGAACAGACGGATAATTCAAAAAAAGATCAGGGGGCGCTTTTGCTCGCCGGACAAGAAAGCGATGATCCGGAAATAAAGAACTGGCAAACACGAACCATAGAGTATATGTTGGAAAAAAAAGTTCAGACGGTTGACGGAGAAAGAAGCCTGTTTTCAGTTATGTCGGAAATGATTGCGGCGGGCATGAGCGCGGATTCGAGTATGACGGTGCCGCATCAGGTTGTTGAACCGATTCTGCTGAATCAACTGGGGCAAAAGCGTGAATTGACAGAAGAAGAAAAAGCGGAAATTATTCGACAGATCAATCAGCAAAGAAGAGAACGAAATGAAAATCTTGGCAATCGATAGCGCTCACGGAACCTGTTCGGCCGCTTTTTTCTGCGACGGTCGCATTCTCGGTGAAAGCGTTGAAGAAATGGAACGCGGTCAGGCGGAACGGCTGATTTTGATGATACAGGAAGTATTAAAAGCGTCCGATCATGATTTTAAATCGCTTGACGCCGTTGCCGTAACGACGGGCCCCGGATCTTTTACGGGCGTTCGCGTCGGATTGGCGACAGCGGACGGATTGGCTTTGGCGGCTGATTTGCCGATGATCGGAGTCAGCGTTTTCGACGCTTTGGCATGGAAAATTCATCAAAAGAATTCCGATGTTAAAAAGCTTTGTCTGGTGCTGGAAACAAAACGGGACGACTTTTATGTTCAATGTTTTGACGGGCTTTCGGCAATCGGAGAACCGTGCGCAAAGACAGCCGAAGAAATCGCTGCGTTTTCTTCCGGATATACGTTTGCGGGCAACGGGTCGGATCGTTTGAAACAGGATATAGCTTTGTCGGACATTTGCGATGTTACGATGCCGACGGCGTCGGATGTCGCTTTTGTCGCCGCACAAAGAGCACCGGTAAAAGAATTTCCTCAAGCCATGTATTTGCGTGAAGCGGAGGTCACCGTATGTCGGAAATAAAAATCAGAGACGCCTCTTTTGCGCAAACGTATTCCGATATTCATTGCGCCTGTTTTTCCAAAGGGTGGAATGAATCCATGATGCGTCAGATGCTTTTGTTGCCGGGGTCTTTGGGATTGATCGCCTATCAACAGGACAAACCGGCGGGGATAGTGATGTATGCTTACAGCCCCGGACAGGCCGATATTGTTACGTTCGGAGTACTGCCGGATTATCGCGGGAAGCACGTGTCCGACGAATTGATGCGGGTTTCTTTTCAGTCTTTGGCGGCTCAGGGGATTAAGGAAATTTTTTTGGAAGTCGCCGTTGATAACACACACGCGATTGCTTTGTATGAACGCCACGGTTTTAAACAAGTCGGCCGCCGCCCGAATTATTATGTTCGCGGAGACGTGAAAACCGACGCTTTGGTGATGCGGGCGGAATTATAAGTTTCGCTTGTCTGGGAAATGAAGGGCTTTTTTTCAACCGCGAAGAACGTAAAAGCGCCGCTTTTTAATCTTAAAGAAAAAAGACAATCATCGGTTAAATCGGCGGATTTTCCGCAGAAAGGCAGATGAAGAACACCTTGTTGTTTATGAATGATGAAACCGGTTTGCAACAAGTCGTTTCGAATGTTTTTAGCGCATAAACAAGGGACGTCTTTGATCGAGAGAAAGTGACGCGTGTTTTTGACGAACAGAAAAAATTTGCCGCGAGGTTTCAGAATACGGTGAATTTCTTTGATCAAGAACGGCAAAGCGTTTGAGACAGATGTATTTAAAGCCGCGGTGAAGACGAAAGAAACCGCTCCTGCGGCGGGCAGAGAAACAAACGCGGAATTTTCAGGCAGACATTCTTCTTCCAAGATGATATCCGGATGATTTTGTTCAAAAGCGCTTAGAAAAGGAACGGCCGGACCGATCAGAACGGCGGTTTGATTTTGGATGTGTTCTTTTGATAAAAGAGCGTGGATTTGTTTTTGCGCTCTTAATCCTGTCGGGGAAACAAAGAAAGCGTTATTCGACGGGAAGTTCAAAGGCATTTTGCGTCTCTCCTCCCTGAATGTTTTTAACGTAAACTTCTTTGCGTAAAAGGGGCGGGGTGATTTTTCCGTTTTCGACACACCGTTTGACGGCTTCGTTGACGCTCCATTGCACGTCCCAGAATTCGGACGTTTTGACCCATCCTCTTAATTCCAGTTGAACGGCGGCGAAATTCAGTTGTTTGACCAGAATCTGCGGTGCGGGGTCTTCTAAAAAACGGGGTTCGTCTTTGATGATTTGCTTTAAGTTTTCAACGGCGTTTTCCAAAGAATCAAAGTAAGACAAGCTGATTTTCGCTTCGACTCTTCTTTTTTTATTTCTGGAATAATTAACGATCGGTGTCGTCCAAAACAAATTGTTTGGCATACAGACGTAGACTCCCGAAAACGTTTGCAGGCGTGTTGTAAACAAACCGATGGCTTTAATGGTGCCGACCGTTTGTCCGACTTCGACGGCGTCTCCGTTTTTAAAAGGCCTCAAAAACAACAGCATCAGACCGGAAGCCATATTGGAGATGGCGTCTTTGAGCGCAAAGCCGATAGACAATCCGCCGACACCGATCAAAGTGACGATGCTGGCTGTGTTGATACCGAATAAATTCAGGATAAACAAAGCGCCGATTCCGTAAACGGCGTATTGAATGACCAAAGTGGCGACAGGCAAGAACGTGTCGTCGATATTTTTAATTTTGTGAACGCCTTTATCCAAAGAGACGGCGATGAAACGTGAAATCAGAGAAGAGGCGAACAAGATAGCGCCGGCCAACAGGATTTTATAAAGAACGGGCAGAATAAGAAAGAGATGTTGATTGATAAAAGCCACCATGACACGTTCCGTTGATCAGTTTTTATGATGATAACATGACCTTATGGACGAGGAAAGAAAAACAAAAGTTGTTATTTTTTATCCGGAATGGATTTGGATTTTGTTTTTACCGGTGCTTTTGTTTTTTGCTTTGTCTTTGTTTGAGGAAGCGGCGAGGTCTCTTTTTTAATTTTTGTCACAGCCTTTTTTTGGATCGTTTCTTTTGTTTTTGTTTTTTTTGCGGAAGCAGAAACTTTTGTTTTTTGTGTTGATTGTTTTTTTACGTTAGCGGGAGCAACAGTTACAGTTTTTGTTTTCTTTTTATTTTTAAGAGCTTTAAGTTTTTCGAAACGTTTTAATTCCAGATCCATCAAACGGCATTTATGATTTTTCGCATCCCATGAAATATTCAAAGCGCGGCAGGTATTGATGTTATGAGCTTTTTCCGTGGCGGGCATGAACAGGAACAGGCTTTCACCGCAGGCCCACAGAAAAGCGATTACTAAGATAGCGGTTATCCCTTTGCGGAAGGTTTTTTGTTTGATCAACATTTCATAACAAAGAAAGCCTCCGATGACGAAGATGAGCGTTTCAAGGTTTAAAGCGATCCAGAATTGTTTTTCGGCATAAGATTTATTAAAAAATTCGGGTTCTTGAGGAAAAGCATTTAACGTATCAGAAAAATCGAAAGGTCTTGAGATCCATAAAGTAATCGTTTTGATTCCCAGGCACGCCAATGCAATCAGATTACATAGATACAGCAGATATTTAAAAAAACAAGCGGTACAGCGTTTTATATGTGCAAAAAAACCGTTTTTCATCAGCAATCCTATTTTCTCCGTTTCTTTTTTAGCTGTTTTAAAGCGGAAAGAAAAGAAGATTCATTCTTTTTAAAAAAGCTTGTTGTTTGTAAAACTCAAGTATATTCTGTAGAAAAAATTTTTATGAAAGAAGAGAGACTACATATGCTTTTCAAACGTCAAGACTTTTTGCTCGGAGCATTGGCTTCATACATTCGCCAGACATCAATCGCAACAAAACGGGCTGTATTGCAGGCTTATCAGGAAAATCCGGAAATGACGGAAAAGTTTCTGCAATATTTTGATTTAAAGTTCAATCCGGATAAAGCTTCGCCGGATTCTTTTATCGGTCTTGAACGTGAAATTGCCGATCAAATGCCCAAGAACACGGCGTTAAAGGCTGTTTTTTCCGTTTTAAAAGCCATGAAACGGACGAATTTTTACCAAGACCACGGGACAAAAGAATACGTTTCTTTTAAATTTGCGTCAGGAGAAATTCATCATTTGCCCAAACCGAAACCGATGGCCGAGATTTTTGTATATTCTCCGGACGTGGACGCCGTTCATTTGCGCTTTGGAAAGATTGCGCGCGGCGGGATTCGCTGGTCGAACAGAAAAGAGGATTTTCGTACGGAAATTTTAAGCTTGGTCAAAGCGCAACAGGTCAAAAACGTTGTGATCGTGCCTGTCGGATCAAAAGGCGGTTTTTTCCCGAAGCACCCGCCTGAAAACGCTTCGAAGGAAGATATCCGCGATTATGCCGTCAACGGATACAAAACGATGATTTGCGGTATGTTGGACATTACCGATAATATTGTTTCCGGCAAGATCGTGCATCCGAAGGACGTTGTCCGTTACGATGACGACGATCCGTACTTGGTGGTGGCCGCCGACAAAGGAACGGCGGATTTTTCGGATATCGCCAATGAAATATCTCGGCAATACGGTTTTTGGCTGGGCGACGCTTTCGCTTCGGGCGGATCGACGGGCTTCAGTCATAAAGGAATGGCGATTACAGCCAGAGGTTCTTGGGAAAGCGTCAAGCGTCATTTCAAAGAAATGGGAAGGGATTGCCAAAAACAAGACTTTACGGTTGTCGGTTCCGGCAGTATGGCCGGCGATGTTTTCGGGAACGCTTTGTTAAGTTCGCCGCATATCAAACTGATAGCCGCTTTTAATTCTTCTTCGATTTTCATTGATCCGACGCCTGATCCGGTAACGTCTTTCAAGGAACGCGAACGTCTGTTTAAAGCCGAATCCGGTTGGGCTCAATATGACCAGTCTTTGTTGTCTGCGGGCGGAGGCGTTTACAGCCGTAAAGAATCGATTATCACCATTTCAAAAGAAGCCTGTTCCGTTTTAGGGATATCTCAAACGGTTTTAACGCCGGACGAATTAATCAAAGCGATTTTGGCGGCTCCGGTTGATTTGCTTTATTTTGGCGGGATCGGGACGTATGTCAAATCCGAAGTCGAAACACAGATGGATGCAAAGGACGGCGCAAACGCGTCGTGCCGCATTGACGCGTCGAAGATCAGAGCCAAAGTCGTCGCCGAAGGGGCAAACTTGGGCTTAACTCAAAAGGCGCGCGTTGAATACGCTTTAAACGGCGGTCGGTTAAATACGGATGCCGTCGATAATTCCGGCGGCGTTGATTGTTCCGATCATGAAGTCAATATCAAAATCATGCTGAATATGATGGTCGCCGACGGCAAGATGACAATGCGGGAACGCAACGATTTGCTGAAATCGATGCAAAATGACGTCGCCGAATTGGTTTTGCGCGACAACTATCTCCAAACGCAGATTTTATCCTATATGCTGCATCGCGGCGCGAAAAGCATTCCGGGGAATAAAAAGCTGATTCACGCTTTGGAAAAAGAAGAACGCCTGAACCGTTCTTTGGAATTTTTACCGCCCGATGCGGAAATGGATACGCGCTTTAATCACGGACAAGGGCTGACGCGTCCCGAATTGGCGGTGTTGATGGCGTATGCGAAACTGTATTTGTATGACGCGGTGCTGAATAGCGATTTGCCGGACGATCCGTTTGTCCGTCAAGAACAGTTACCGCTTTATTTCCCGAAGGCTTTGCGAGACACGGCCAAAGAATACATTCAGTCGCATCCGTTGCATCGCGAAATCAGCGCCACGATGATCGTCAATAATCTGATTAATCGTACAGGGGTGAACTTTATCGGCAAGATGCGCGCTGAAAGCAGTGCGCCGGTTGTTGATATCGTCAAGGCGTATCTGGTTGTGGGCGAAGCCTATCAGACGGAATCTTTGTTCGGATTGATCGAAGCGAAAGACGGTTTGGTTTCTTCGGACAAGCAAGCGGACGATATGCGTCGTCTTGTTGCGGAGATTGAAAATATGACGTTGACGGTATTGCGTAACGGTATGGAAAACGACATCGCCGGCGAGGTCAAAAGTTGGAAAGGTTATAAAGACGAAAAGTTCATACAGTTTGGTAAAGATTTTGCGGCATAATTTGGAATAAAAGGAAAAATCATGAGAAAATTTATATTTTCTTTTGTTTTTTTGATGATTTGCGGATGTACGTTGATTCCCCTTCCAGAACAGGATCCGTTAATCAGCTGCGATAATATCAACAAGTATGTCAAAATTGTTTATGAAGACGAAAATGTGATCATTGCGAACAAACCGGCGGATATGATGACCGTTTCGGACAGCGGAGATTTAACGGCGTCGTTATCCGGTTTGTTAGAGAAGCAAGCGGTTTGTTCGAACGCGAAACCGCGGAAGTATTATTCGGTTCATCATTTGGATCGTGACACGTCGGGTATGGTTGTTTTTGCGAAGGATCAAGCGGCGCGAAAGGCGCTTCAAGATCAATTTGCCGCACATGAAGTGGCACAGGGCTATCGAACGGTTGTTGAAGGCGTGATGGAACAAGACAAAGGGGTGTTGGCGGTTACCGAAAAAGGCGGGGAAACGACATATTCCGTTCTTAGGAAACTGCCGAATGCGACATATATGGAGCTCCAAACGCAAGGAATGTCTTCTGAGGAATTGAGAAAGCAACTAGGTTTGTCGGGGCATCCTGTTTTTGCCGATCGTCGGAACGCAGCGACATATTCCGGAGAATTTTCCGAAAAATATGTGTTACAAGCTTATTACATACGGTTTCAAAGACCGTTTACGAAAGAAATTTTAGAGTTAACATTAACACCTTCGGATAATATTTTAGAAGCGATTGATTTTGCGCAAAGAGCAAAGAAGTAAAGGATCTGATCTTTTGAATGTCTGCTGATGGTCAGGCTGTTTTTTCTTTAAAATCTTTTAAGATGAAAGAAAAAAGAGGGCGGGACTGACATGATAAGATCGATATTTTTCTTTATTTTTTTATTATTCGGTTGTGCACAGGATATCAACAGCGATTCGTATCAGCTGTCGTCCGTCGGATCCGCCGATGCCGTCGGGCAAGGCGTTATTGTTGATGTTCGGACGGTTAAGATTCAAGGCAGAACTTCTGACGGGGCACTGATAGGAGGCGTGGCCGGAGGATTCGCAGGTTCGACCATCGGTCGCGGATCGGGCAGCGTTTTGGCTTCTGTCGGGGGAGCTTTGGCAGGCGCCTTTATCGGCGGGATCACACAGAAAGAACTTAGCGATCAGCAAGCTTTGCAGTATATTGTTCGATTGGCCGACGGGAATATGATTACGGTCATTCAAGGAATGAAGAACCGACTCGCCGTAGGACAAAAAGTTTTGGTTCTTTACGGTAAACAGACGCACTTGGTTCCCGACAATATTCCATCTCCTTAACGGAAGGGATCAAGTAAAAAGATTAAAATTATATGAATTTTCTACCACTAAGTTCTATCCAAAACGCGGATTTTGTGGTATATATAAATGTCTTTAAGGGGAAACGTCATGTTTTCCCTTCATTTATGATGAAGTTGCAGAAAAGAGGCTTTTTCGTAAAGAAAAAGGGGGAGAACCGCTTTTCTGTACGGAGTAAAACCCTGATACAGGATACTTGAAATGGTAAAAGAAGTTTCTTTTTCGACCGGTGATTTTGTTGTTTATCCGACTCACGGTGTCGGTAAAGTGTTAAGCATAACAAAGGACACTGTCGCGGGACAGGAATTGGAATTGATTGCTGTCCATTTTGACAAAGACCGTATGACCTTGCGTGTTCCGATGGCAAAAGCGAAAAATTCGGGTTTACGCAAATTGTCCAATAAAAATATTATGGACACGGCTTTGGAAACATTACGCGGCAAATCTAAAACAAAACGGACGATGTGGAGCCGTCGTGCGCAGGAATATGAAGCGAAAATCAATTCCGGAGACCCCGTTTCAATCGCCGAAGTCGTTCGTGATTTATATCGCTCGCAATCTCAATCGGATCAATCTTACAGCGAACGTCAGATCTATGAACAGGCTCTGGATCGTTTGGCTAACGAACTGGCGGCTTTGGAAAAAATCAACACACAAGAAGCCACCGTTAAGTTATGCGGTATTTTAAAATTAGCCGATTAAATGAAGATTGAAAAATAAAGAGGGCTGAAAAGTCCTCTTTTTTTTGCTTAAAATGTTTGCTCTCTTTTTTGATCTGTTTTAACATCGCTTTTGCAAACGATAGGTCGTTTGCGGAGTGTCACAGCTCCTTTGAGAATGAATATCCGCCCTTTTTAGGAGGGAGCCGGAAAGATAAGCGCGTACGCGGCGAATAATCCGGACTGGTATTCTCAACAGTTGTGAACTCCCTCACCTTGAAAAGCTTCAAGGTGAGTTTGTTTTTTATGAACAAAGAAAGGAGTTGCAAAATGCCGATTAAAACCCATTCCCCCGAAGAATTTCGATATCGTTTGGCCGAAACGATACGCGCCGAACGGATCAGTCACGGCTATGAAACGGTTTATGATTTAGCCGATGCGACGGGGATTTCGGTTAAGACGCTGATGAATCTGGAAACGGGTAATATTTGCCGTTTGGGCGAACTGTTTTGTTTGGCGCGTTTTTATAATAAACGCGTTCAGATCACATTTATTTGAATCAAAAAAAAGCCCTCGCAAGAGGGCTTTTCTTTATTCGGTAACGGCTTTGCCGTCCTGATTGATTTTAAAGATGCCGATTTTGATTTTCGGCGTCGCCTGTTTTTCAAAAACGGGCGGTGCGCACAGCCAATCGCTCATTCCTTTATTACTGCCGCCGAAACGGTTTTGCACTGGTTCGCGAGCGGAGTAACATCCCTGTTCTCCGGCTTGCGAATTGACGGCGATGAAATAATCGACGTTATAGTGCTTCAGGACTTTATCCAAAGACGTTTGAGAAGCAAGAAAATCCAACATTTGTTTGTCTTGAGCCATGCCGTCCAAGCGAACGAAATTGGATTTTGTTATAAAAGCGTTTATTCCGGCTCCACCGCTCATGGCATAGATGCCTTGATGTTTGTCTGTAAATTCCGAGATCACCTGACTGATCGGTTGGTAGAAAGCCGATCGAGGCTTGACAGACTGAAATAAAGTCAGCAAGCAAAAACAGGATCCCAGGATCAGCCAGACAAGACGAGCTTGTTTTTGCTCTTTTTGTTTTTCTTCCAACTGAGTGTCAATGTTGCACGCCGCGAACAACAAAGCGACCGGAGAGCCGACGGCCAAAGGATAAAAGGCGTATTCGGGGACGGCGATATACGTAAAGGCCGATAAGACCATCAGGTATAGGATCGGATACCAGATCAAAGAATAAAAGACGGTATCTTTTGGCGTTTGATCTTGTTGTCCCCATGGAAAGGAAGCGTAGGCTGTCAACCCCAGCAACAAGACGGGGAAAGTCAATAAAGCCAAGGCACCGGGGATCTGCCCGATATATCTGACCGGTTCAACAAAGAGCAGGATAAACATTTTCCACGGCGCATGATCTTGCGTTTGCGCCCAGCTTAACACACCGGCCGGCATGGGCGTTTTAAACAATGTTTGTAAAATATCCGCCCAAATCATCAACGGGATCAAACCGACGATGAGCCCCGGAATTAAAATGATCAACTGCTTTGTCGAGATCGGATTTTTTTTGTTAAACTGGAAATAAAAGACCAAAACGGTTGTCAAGGCGAAGCCCAAGGAATCAAAACGCACCAAAGCGCAGAGCAAAAGGGATAAACTGTATCCGACGGCGGTTTTAAAACGCGGCAATTGCAGGGCGTTTAATAAACATAAAGCGTTCAGGAACAGGCACGGGATGACCAAAGCGGCGTCGGATCCCGTCAGCCCGTTATACAAGAACAGCGCGCTGAAAAAAGATAAAATTAAGAATCGAACTTCCGCTGTCGGTTTAAAGTTTAACGCTTCCGTCAGCTTGTTTAACAGGAACAAGGACAGTCCCAGCGCGATTCCCAAAACGGCGCGCACCAGAATAAAGAACGCGGGTGACTGAAAAGGCGCGATATGCGACAACCCGATCAGCACGGCTGTCCATACGACGGACAGATCGTTTGTCGGCGTTGTTCCGTCAAATGTCGGAAAGCCGAGTGCCGTGAAGTTTTGAGCGATTTTTAAAGTGTTAAAAAAATGCTCCTGAAACCAGAAAGGGGCGGCGACCGATCGGTTGATCAGCGGCGCAAAAACAAAAACAAGAATGAGCCCCGTAAAAAAGATCCTCATTCCTGTTTTTGAAAGCAAATAAGATTTAATTTGCATTGACGGGTTCAACCTCGAGCGTTGTTCCGCGAATGCCGATGACTTTGACAGCGGTGTTCGCTTCAATGTTTGTTTTTGCCGCGGCCAGCCATAAAGTGTCGCCGACCGAGATCTTTCCGCGACCGTCAACGATCGGTTCATAAACTTGGTAGATCTGACCAATATATTGTGCGCCGCGATTATTCAGTTCGTTATCGACGGGAGTTTGTTTTTTGCTCATGATTTTCCGTCCGACAAAAACAGAGATAACGCTTAAAACGGCAAAAATCGCGCCTAAAAGCGCCGGAGATGCCGTCGGGAAAGCCGCAGCAACGCCTCCGGTGATAAAAGCGCCGATCCCGATCCACAAAAAGAACACCCCCGGCGTGACGATTTCCAAAACCATCAACACCATGCCGGCGGACAGCCACCACCAGTAATCAGCCATCATCATCAGTCCTCCTTTCGGGTTACCAAACGTCTTTTGAAGACTTGCGATCTTCTTTTTTCAGGCTTTCTTTGGCAATTTCACCGATACCCGCAATGGATCCCAAAATATTTGTCGCTTCGATCGGCAACATGACCATTTTTGAATTGTCCGCCGTGCCGATTTCTTTTAAAGCGTCCAAATACTTTTGTCCCAAAAAGTAGTTGATCGCGTTGATGTTGCCTTTGCCGATGGCTTCGGAAACATAAGCGGTCGCTTTGGCTTCGGCTTCCGCCTGACGTTCGCGGGCTTCGGCGTCGCGGTAAGCGGCTTCCTTACGCCCTTCGGCCTGCAAGACGGCATATTGCTTTTCCCCTTCGGCACGAAGAATTTGCGCTTGCTTCATTCCTTCGGCTTCAAGAATTTGCGCGCGTTTGTCACGTTCCGCTTTCATCTGACGCGCCATCGCGTCCACCAGATCGCGCGGCGGCGTGATGTCTTTGATTTCAATACGGGTGACTTTGACGCCCCAAGGTTCGGTCGCCTGATCGACGACTTCCAATAAACGGTGATTGATCACGTCGCGTTGGCTGAGCAGTTCGTCCAAATCCATGGAACCCATGACGGTACGAATGTTTGTCATCACCAAATTCAAAATGGCGACTTGCAGGTTGCGGACTTCGTAAACGGCATGAGACGCGTCCAATACCTGAAAGAAAACGACACCGTCAACGGTAACCATGGCGTTGTCTTTGGTAATGACTTCCTGAGACGGAACGTCCAGTACCTGTTCCATCATATTGACTTTTGCGCCGATTGTATCAACGAACGGGATAATCAGGTTCAATCCCGGTTTTAACGTATGCGTGTATCTGCCGAAGCGTTCAACGGTATATTCCATTCCCTGCGGAACGGTTTTGACGCCGGCAAAAATCGCAAAAAGAGCGAGAACAATCAAAAATATGACAAACGGGGTCATGTATGAACTCCTTTAAAAAATGAGAGACCCGTTTATCATAACCGAAAAAGTCGGTTTTGGCTATGCTCTAAAAAGCTTATTTTTTAAAGATCAGCGCGCCCGCAATCACCAAAAGGATAAAGCCCGCGATATGGTTCCAGCGCAAATTTTCGCCCAGATAGTAAATCGAGAACAACGCGAAGACGCTTAAAGTGATGATTTCCTGCAATCCTTTGAGCTGAGCGGCGGAATAAAATTCGTGTCCCATTCTGTTGGCGGGGACTTGCAGGCAGTATTCGAAAAACGCGATGCCCCAGCTGACCAGAATGACGACCCACAAGGCGGTGGATTTGAATTTCAGATGCCCGTACCAGGCAAAAGTCATAAAGACGTTGGAGCAGATGAGTAAAAGGACAGGAACGACGGCGTGCATGGTATAAAACTCCCGAGATGATAAAAGTGTTTAAAGAGGTGATACGCCAAAAAAGCGGAGTCTGCAAAAGGAAAAATAATAAAAAACGGCACGATTTTTGCATATGGTTTTATGACGTCGGGATTCACGTTTTTTTAAATAAATAAACGCACAATCGCTAACAAAGGGAGTCAAAAATGGATTTACAAAATTTAACGCTTTATCAAATGAGCGAAGAAAAAATGCGCTGGTTGGCTCAGCGGCAGTCTGTTTTGGCTCATAATATCGCAAACGCGGATACGCCCGATTTCTTGCCTTCCGATGTCGAACCGCTGACGTTTAAAGAATTTGTCGGGGAAAGCAAACACGTTGCCATGATGCGCACCGATCCGGCGCACAGGACGCGTTCTTCGGGGGAAACAAAGATCGCAAAAACAAATGCGGCGCATATGTCCCCGATTGCGGACGGCAAAGTGCGCGTGCGTGAAACACGCCGCCCGTTTGAAACAAGTATTGATGAAAACGGTGTCATTTTGGAAGAACAAATGGCAAAAATGGACGATACGCGCGGACAGCATGAACGCGTGACGGCTTTGTTTAAGAAAAACGCCGCGCTGTTGGGAACGGCGTTGGGATTGAAATAAAACGAACGGAGAACGTAAATGGACGATTTATCTCTGAGTAAAACAATCGCCGCATCGGGTATGAAAGCCCAAGCGCAACGTTTGCGCGTCATTTCCGAAAACCTTGCCAACGCGGATTCTTTGGCAAAAACGCCGGGCGGAATGCCGTACAGACGCAAAACCGTGACGTTTCGCAACGAATTGGATCGGGCGACGGGTGCCGAACTGGTCAAAGTCGGTCGCGTTTCCCGCGACAGAGGACAGTTGGAACGCAAATACGATCCCAATCACGAAGCCGCCGGCGCGGACGGTTATGTGTTGTTGCCGAACGTTAATCCTTTGGTCGAAACGATGGACATGAAAGAGGCGCAAAGAACGTATGAAGCCAATCTGAACGTGATTTCCGTTTCCAAAGAAATGATGTCCAAAACGTTGGATTTGATCCGTTAATTTAAAGGAAAACAGCAATGGTCAATGATGTTTCCAAAGCTCTTTCGGCGTATCAGGCGGCAGTCAGCCGGCAGGTTGTTCCTTCAAGTGAAGAAACGCAACCGGCATCTCCGGCGGGGTCTTTTGCCTCGATGGTCAAAACGGCCGTTTTGCAAGCCGAACAGGATAATAAAGAAGCCGAACTGATGAGCATGAAAGCCATTAAGGGAACGGCGGACATGCAGGAAGTCGTCATGGCCGTGTCCAATGCCGAAGTCGCTTTGCAAACCGTTGTCGCCGTGCGTGACAAAGTCGTTTCCGCTTATCAGGAAATTATGCAAATGCCTATTTAAAAGGTGCTCTATGACGGAAGTAATGGTCATCGAAATCGGTAAAAACGCTTTGTTCACGTTGCTGTTGATTGTCGGCCCGCTGTTGTTGGTCGCCATGATTATCGGTTTGTTGATCAGTTTGTTCCAAACGTTGACGCAAATTCAGGAAATGACGTTGGTCTTCGTTCCTAAAATTTTATTGGTCTTTGTGTCTTTGATCTTTCTTCTGCCGTTTATGATCGAACAGTTGCGCACGTTTACCAACGGATTATTCGACCGTATGATCGCTTTGGGGGCGTGAAATGGATTGGGAACGACTCGTTTCTTTGGAGCTGTACCATTTCCTGTTTGTCTTCGCGCGCCTTGGCGGCGCGTTTTTATTTATGCCGTTCTACGGTTCCGTCTATATTCCTGCGCGAATCCGGTTGATCTTTGTCCTTGCGATCGCCATGATGCTGACCCCCGCTTTGGGGGCGGAAATGGTCGAACCGCCCGAAAGCGTTTTGGAATTGTTTCGTTTGTTGCTGATCGAAATTACGGTCGGCGTGTTTTTAGGCATTTTCCCCTATTTCCTGATGACGGCCATCGACCTGACGGGTGTGAACGCCGCCATGGCGACCAGCTTTTCAAACGCGACTTTGTTGGATCCGCAAACAAACGTTCAATCAACGGTCCTGACCAGTTTTCTGACGTTGTGCGTGTTGTTGCTGATCGTTGTGACAAACCTGCATCATGTGATGTTGGGCGCGGTTTTGGCCAGCTATAAAACATTTCCGGTCGGACAGTCTTTGTTAACCGGAGATATGTCCGAAATGCTCGCTAAAACCTTGTCCGCCGCTTTTACTTACGGTTTTCAGATCGGATCCCCCTTTATCGTCATGATTATTCTGATGTATTCGTCCATGGGCGTGATGTCCAGATTGATGCCGCAACTGAATATTATTTTCATTGTGATGCCTTTGCAGGTATACTTGGGTTTGGCATTGCTCATGGTGTCTTTGCCCATGATGATGTGGTGGTTTATGGAATTTTTTCGGGATAATCTGCGATTGTTTTCGATGTAGGGAAATATGGCTGACGAACAAGACGAGTCCTCAAAAACCGAAGAGGCTTCCGAGCGAAAACTCGAACGCGCCAGAGAAGAGGGAAACGTCCCTTTGTCTATGGAAGTCAAAAGCTGGTTTATGTTGTTTGCCGCTCTGATGATGCTGTGGGGGTTGGCGCCGTTCGTCATGGAAAGAACAACCGCCATCGCGTTTAAGTTCATCGAAAGACCCGCCGAATTGCCTGTTGATCCTTTGGGATTGCGCGACTTGTTGAAAGAAACGTCTTTTGACTTGTTTTTAACGCTGTTGATGCCTTTGGGCTTGTTCTTGGTTTTGGCGGCGGCATCGGCATTGATCCAGATCGGTTTTTTGTATGCGCCCAAGCGCATGGAAATCAAGTGGGAAAGAATCAACCTGTTCGCCAACGCAAAAGAGTTCATCACCAAAGCCAAAATCGTCGATTTGATCAAAGGCATTTTTAAAATCACCGCAGTCGGTTATGCGGCGTGGCTGATCGTCAAGCCCAGAATTTTGGATATTTTAAATACGTCTTCTTTTGACGTGGCGTCGATATTGGCTTTGACGTATAAACTTCTTTTATTGATCCTGCTGACGATGGTGATGATTATTTTCGTCATAGCTTTTGCGGACTATTTTTATCAAAAATTTTCTTACTTAAAGCGTCAGCGCATGACAAAGCAGGAAGTCAAAGACGAATACAAGCAAACCGAAGGGGATCCGCAAGTCAAGATGCGGTTGCGTTCCATTCGTATGGAGCGTTTGCGCAAGCGCATGATGGCGAACGTGCCGAAGTCTTCGGTTGTCGTGACGAACCCGACACATTTCGCGGTGGCTTTGCGTTATGAACCCGAAGAAGGCATGGAAGCGCCGATCGTCGTTGCCAAAGGGCAAGACTTTATCGCTTTGAAAATCCGAGAGATCGCTCAACAAAACGATGTGCCGATCGTCGAAAATCCGCCGTTGGCCAGAGCTCTGTTCGCTTCGGTAGAGATTGACGAACCGATCCCGACGGAGCATTATGCTGCCGTGGCGGAAGTTATTAAGTACGTTTATCAGCTGAAAGGCAAAACGCTGCCGCAAAGAGAGGAAAACTAAATGGCGTCTTATCCGTTTTTTAAAAGATTGGCGGGCTTTTTCGGTCTTGGCAGTTTTGTCAAAGACTGGGACACCGTCAAAGCTTTGATGGATAGCGAACAAGACGCTTTGGCATTGGTTGCGCCGGACGGAGTGCCGGTGTATATTAACAAAGCGGGAAAGGCTTTTTTTAAAGCGTCTTCGTTGCTTCAATCCGTTCTCAATCGTGTTATTGACGATGAATCGAACCGTCTGGCGTTGGCAAAACTGGAAGCGGCGGTAAAAAATAAAGCGGAAACTTCGGTGGAATTGCTGATGCGTCCTGCCGAAGACGATGCCGATTTTTGGGAATGGCAACATATTTCGATTAAACAGTTGGAAGTCGGAACGCTGTGGCGCGTGCGGGACATGACGGCGGCCAGAGCTCTTGATGCCGTCATGCGTCAGGAAAATCAGGAACTGGCTGAATTTTTGGATATTTTGCCGATCGGTCTGTACCAGATAGACGCGGGCGGCGTGATTCACTTTGTTAATCAGCGCTTGTGCGAATGGTTGGGCTATACGAATATCCGAGAATTAAAGGGGAAAAAATTAGTCGATATTTTGGCGGGCTCTCATGTGCCGGAACTGGACGGATTTTGGCACGGGGAATTGACCTTCAGAACACAGACGGGAACTTTGTTCACCGCTTTTGTCAGCCATGCCGTTTATGACGAAAACGGGGAAACCATGTTACGCGCTTCGGTCGTGCGCGACGTGATGAGCCGTCATGAACAGGAAGGCAACGCCAAAGAAGCAGAGCTTGGCTTTTCGCGTTTGTTTGCCGAAGCGCCGGTCGGGATCGCTTTTTTGGATAAGGAAAACATTATTACGGAAGGCAATTCGACACTGTTTCAAATGTTTTTGCGTCAACGCGAAGAAATGATCGGGACGCCGTTGGACGAATGTATCGATCCGGAAGACTGGGCGGAATTAAAGGATAAAATGGCCAAAGTCATGACGGCGAAACTGACAAGAGCGCATGCCGAAGTGCGCTTGAAAACGTTGCAGGAAAAATTTGCCGCCGTTTACATCACGCCGATGACCGAAGAAGACGAGGACGGAAAGCCGGATGTTTTCGGCTTTATCGCGCACTTTATCGACAATACGGAACGCCGTACGCTGGCGATGCAATTTTCTCAGGCGCAAAAAATGCAGGCGATCGGTCAGCTGGCAGGCGGAATCGCACACGACTTTAATAACCTTTTGACGGCCATCATCGGATCGACGGATCTGTTGTTGCAAACGCATCCGGCTTCCGATCCCGATTTTACGGAGCTGATGAACGTGCACTACAGCGCGACCCGAGCCGCCAGTCTTGTCGGACAGCTGTTGTCTTATTCCAGAAAACAACCGTTGCGTCCGAAATATCTGGACGTGACGGACGTCTTTGCCGACTTGCATCATATGTTGAAACGTTTGCTGGGAACAAAGATCACGGTTCAGATTGAGAACGGGCGCAATCTGGGCTTTATTCGCGTAGACAAGACGCAGTTTGATCAGGTTTTCGTGAACTTGGCCGTCAACGCGCGCGATGCGATGCCGGACGGCGGAACGTTTACGATTGCAACACACTATCAGAAGTTTCCAGCGGGGCAGTATATCGGTTCGGAAGAAGTCGTTCCCGGCGAATATGTTGTCATAGATGTGACGGATACGGGATGCGGGATCAGCGAAGAAAATTTGCAGCGCATTTTCGAACCGTTCTTTTCAACGAAATCGGGCGGCGTTGATTCCGGAACGGGTTTGGGATTGGCGATGGTTTACGGGAATATGCACCAGTCGGGCGGCTATATTAACGTGAAGAGCACTTTGGGGGTCGGGACGACGTTCAGTCTTTATTTGCCGCGCCACGCTCCGGACGAAGTGCGCCGTCTGACCGAAGAATCCGAACAACCGTCCTCACCGATAAAAGAAAGTGTTCCTTCCGTTTCCCAGTTGGTGCGCGTCAAGCCGAACACGCCGAAGACGGGGGATCAGTTACAGTTCTTTTTTGCCGAAGATAAACCTTCACTGCCGCCGCCGTTATTGCCGTCAAACGACTTAAGCGGAACGGGAACGATTTTACTGGTTGAAGACGAAGACGGCGTTCGCGCCGTAACACGTAAAGCTTTGACGGCGAAAGGCTATACGATTATCGAATGTAACTGCGCGGAAGAAGCTTTGGAAAAAGTTGAGGACGGCACGACTTTTGATTTGCTGATTACGGATATGGTGATGCCCGGAATGGACGGTGTGACGTTGGCATCGACCTTGCGCGAGAAGGGAATTTACAGTAAAATTTTATTGATTTCGGGCTTTTCGGAAGAAGCGGCGCGCGGCGAAATCAAGGCGATGCCCGATTTTTATTTTTTAGCCAAGCCGTTTACGCTAAAAGAATTGGGCGAAAAGGTAAAACAGATACTGGGGGATAAATGAGGCCGTATTTTTTTAACGTCGGATTCGTTGTTGATCTGATCAAGCAAGCCGGTGAAGCGGTCATGGATATTTATCATCAGGACTTTGCGGTTTATGAAAAAGAGGACGCTTCTCCTGTGACCGAAGCGGATATGACGGCGGAAAAGATTATCTTTGACGGCTTGCATCAAATGATGCCGGACATTCCCGTGATCGGCGAAGAACACGTTGCCGCCGGAGAAATCGGCGATTTGACACAGCAGTATTTTTGGTTGGTGGATCCTGTGGACGGCACGGCGGACTTTGTGAAAAAAAACGATGAGTTTACGATCAACATCGCTTTGATCGCTGATGACGCGCCCGTTTTCGGCGCGGTTTACGCGCCGGCTTTGCAAACGGTTTACTATACGCGGACGCCGGATCAATCCGTAATGGAAAAAGACGGCAAAACGACCGCCATAAAAGCAAGAAAAGTGCCTGAGCGAGGTTACAGCGTTTTAAACAGTCGCACGCATTGCAACGAAGCCGTGATCGCCGAAATGATGAAAGATTTGAAGATAGCGGAGCGCAAGCCGTGCGGCAGTTCTTTAAAGTTTTGCCTGTTGGCGGCGGGGGAAGCGGACGTTTACCCGTGTTGCCATCAGACCAAGGAATGGGATACGGCGGCGGGTCACGCCGTTTTAAGGATTGCCGGCGGGGAAGTCTATAATGCCGAGAATCGCTCTGTTTTAAAGTATCGCAAGCAAGGATTGATGAATCCTCGGATTATTTCTTTTGGTCAAAAACTTGACGGATAAAAAGATCGACGTCATACTTAAATCAAAAACATTAAGGAAAAAGATGACTGAAAAACAAACGGAATATAAAGATCAGGAACCGCTTGTTCCTTTTAAGATACAGGCTTTTAGCCCTGCGGGCAAAGCACGTTTTTCTTATTTGATCAACACGATTGCCGAACATTCCGAAACGGGACGCGGTGTTTTGGAAACTGCGGCGAAGGAAGGCTATAGCCTTCAGATGATGCTGATGTCGGGCGTCAACGGATTTGTGTGTCCCGAAAACAAGACGATTTACTTGAATTCAAGTTGTAACGACAACGAATTGATTGAAACGCTGGCGCATGAATGCCGTCATGTGGAACAACACGCCAGAGGCGTTCCGGAACAACGTTATGAATTTGTTTTGCGCGACGCGTTAAAGCTGAGTCGTGCGATCGAAGCCGATGCCGAAACGATCGGTGCGGCGACCTGTTATGAAATCAAGCAGAAAACCGGTAATGACGGTCCTTGGAAAGCTTTGGAACAAAAGGCTCCGAAAATCACGCAGGGCATGTCGGAAAAAGCGCAGGGCGACAACTCGGCCTTAACGATGCAAATGTTGCAGGGGGCGTTTGACGGTTGGTACAAAAACAAAGCGATTATGGATATTTACGAAGATAACTATATTATGACGGAATGCTTGGGGAACGCTTTGAACAGGTCTTCCAGAAACAATCCGGCGGATTATTTTAAGCGTGAAATTTCTTCCAAAGAACTGGTTGAAATGATGTGTACCGATAAATCGGGAAAATGCTATTGGTCGGATAAGCCCGACGTTTTGGACGAACCGGAACGTCTGCAGGTGCGCGAAAAAGTCCTGAATTCGGCGAAAACCGTGAACGATGTTCGTGAATCCATGGGATTGAAGCGGGATAATTCCTATCAGGATTTGTACGTTTACGGTCAGATACCCGCGCAAAAGCCGAATGTTCGGAAGGCGTCCGTTTTAACGGCGGCGATCGCCGGACGGAAATTCAGCCGATAAAAAACAAAAATGTTTTCGTTTTGTTCTTTTTTCTTGAAATCAAGAACAAATGTGGTACATTTTACGGTGTTGCTCTTGAAATATTTTTGTGGGATAAAAGAGGCACCAAGTTATGGATCAAACCGTTTTACATTTAGTGGATAAGGATACGATGGATAAAGAAAAAGCATTGGCAGCCGCTTTAAGCCAGATTGAACGGGCTTTTGGCAAAGGGTCGATTATGCGTTTGGGACAGCGTGAAAACGCGGTGGAAATACCGGCGATTTCAACGGGTTCTTTGGGATTGGATATTGCCTTGGGGATCGGCGGATTGCCGCGCGGCAGAATTGTCGAGGTGTACGGTCCGGAAAGTTCGGGTAAAACGACATTGGCGCAACATGTTGTCGCTCAGGCGCAAAAGGCCGGCGGAAAATGCGCTTACATTGATGCGGAACACGCTTTGGATCCGATTTACGCCAAAAAACTGGGCGTTGATATTGACAATTTATTGATTTCTCAACCGGACACGGGGGAACAGGCTTTGGAAATCGCCGACACTTTGGTTCGTTCCGGCGCGATTGACGTTCTGGTTGTGGACTCGGTTGCGGCCTTGGTGCCGAAGGCTGAACTGGAAGGCGAGATGGGGGATTCTCATGTCGGTTTGCAGGCGCGTTTAATGTCGCAGGCGTTGCGTAAACTGACGGCTTCCGTTGCGCGTTCTAACACCTTGATTATTTTTATCAACCAGTTGCGTATGAAAATCGGGGTGATGTTCGGCAATCCGGAAACGACTACGGGCGGTAACGCGTTAAAGTTTTATGCTTCCGTTCGTATTGAGATTCGTCGCGGTGCGCAGATCAAGGACAAGGACGAAACGATCGGGAACAACACGACTGTCAAGATTGTAAAGAACAAAGTGGCTCCTCCGTTCAGGACGGTGGAATTTGACATTATTTATGGAGAAGGCATTTCCAAGACGGGTGAACTGATCGACTTGGGGATCAAAGCGGGGTTGATTGAAAAGGCCGGTGCGTGGATTTCTTATAAGAACGAAAGATGGCAGGGGCGTGAAAACGCGCGAACGTTCTTGCGTGAAAATCCGGCCGTAGCCGAAGAAATCGAACAGCAGATCCGAGAAAAGGCGGGACTGTTGTCGCAGAAGATGATCGGCGACGAGGTTGTTGAAGACGAATAGGAAAATGAAAAATGGCAACATTTTTTACAAAAAAAATGTTGCCATTTTATTTTGCGGGTGTTATACAGGCTACATCTGATCGCGGGATGGAGCAGTCCGGTAGCTCGTCAGGCTCATAACCTGAAGGTCGTGAGGTTCAAATCCCACTCCCGCACCCATCACTAAAAAAGCCACCGTTCAGGTGGCTTTTTTAGTGATAAGGTACGGGGGTTTGGTGAATGGACGTCCTAGGTTCGACCGAAGCGAAGCGGAGGTAACGCCCGCTATGGCGGGGCGGCCCCGAAGGGGTGAGGGACGAATGTCCCGAATAAATCCCACTCTCGCATTAAGGGGCAGTTTTTATTTGCCACCTGAACGGTGTTTTTTATCTGACAATTTTTGCCGAGTCCGCTTAAAAGGAAATTATTTCATCGGCATCAACGACATTTGCCAATCTGAAAAGACGGCTGGCGATTTCCTGTCCCATATTGATATCTTCGAGGGATAATTTTTCCTGAGTTTTTTGTAAGAAATTTGCGGCCAGCCATGTTCCCAAAAGGCGGCAGTTGTTGTCTTTCATGTCATAAACTTTTAACAAACTTTCCAAGCCCTTGCGAAACAGGGGATATTGCGTTTCAAAGTAATTGACGCTGCGTTGCATCAGACGGATATACGCCGACAGTTCCATTTGCTGTAAAACGGTTTGAACGGCGCAAGTAAAATAAACGGCGGTGACCATATTCCACTGTTCAAAAGAGATTTGTTTAAAATGGGGATATTTATCTTTGAATTCGCGTTCAAAGTTAAAATATTGCGGTAAGATGATCGCGTCACAAAGAAAATTGATTCCCGTCTTTTTCGGCTTAAAAAACATAGTGTCCGTCCTTGTTTTTTTTAAACGAAAGCCCGCTGTGTCAGAAGCGGGCGGACGTTAGAAAACCGTATCAATACAAAGACGGCTCGGCGGTTTCGCGCAAAGCCTTATGTCGCCGACATCCGCCCGTATAAGACAGAAATCAGCGCATAATGTTTTAGTCGCCATACGCAATGCGACTGTATTGATAAGGGTTTTCTAAGCCCTGCTTTTTTTGTAAAAGCCTTTTTAAAATATCAGAAAGTGTTATTTCGGGCAATAAAGAAGCGGGCGGACGTTACAAACCGTATCAATACAAAGACGGCTCGGCGGTTTCGCGCAAAGCCTTATGGCACCGACATCCGCCCGTATAAGACAGAAATCAGCGCATAATGTTTTAGTCGCCATACGCAATGCGACTGCATTGATAAG
>CALXTY010000010.1 GCA_944391535.1 uncultured Alphaproteobacteria bacterium | reverse complement strand
TCTTGCTGATTGTATGTGTGGCGCGGTCTTTTATTTTTACCGGTAATACCGCACTGACCGTAGCCGACATAGCTGTAATTATTGAATTTCTTTTTATACATGTTTTACCTCGCGAGTAAAAAACAACCACCCGACAACCGAGTGGTTTTCATGTATAAAGTTATTCAATTACCAAAATGAGGGGGTGAGGACAGACTCAAGCAGATTGCACTTTTTAAGTGCTAACGTTTATTTCAAAGATTTACAAAAATTAATGGAGAGGCATTAGCATTTGAAATGGCATGTACCTATTATGGAACGGATCTTAATTCGAAGACTGACAAGAGTATATGCACCGATACGCCTTATGGTGTAAAATACTCGTATAATTATGATACTCGAGATTTAACAATAAGCGTCAATATATGAAAGCCAATTTTGAAATTTTATAATGAGAATTTATTAAATATGATTTTCATGACAGTTAAGCCTCATAATAATAAAAAAAACACGTTAAAATATTATCAAAAATTGATAACAGTTAACTTGAAAACAAACTGATAAAATCATCTATTAAAATTAGCAAAATAAGCATCTATTTCCTGTCTCATTTCTATTCCGACCAACTCAAAACAAGACAGTATATCTTCATAAGCTCCATTCCCTCCAACAAAATCCCAAAACTCTTTTGCGACCTTCAATTCTTGATCTAAATCTAACATCCCTGCCATCGTCCATCTATTATACGGTGATGGTTCATATGGATTATAAGTCATTCCTATTAATGTTTGAATATTTACTGTAGGATCAGTAAATAAAGTAACAGCAACCCATTCTAAAAGAGTTCTCTTAAACCCTTTAAACTCTCCAAAATTTGGTTTAGGAGATTTAATATCAATAAAAAACAAACTGCCATCCGCTGATTTAAGCATTAAATCAACTTTTGTTGGCTTGATTTCTATAATATCACCTTCTTGGCAGACGCATCTTATTCGTTCAATCTCTTCTATTTTATTCGGACGAGATGTGCCATTAATCAAAAGATTCATAATATCTTGAATTACCTCTAAAGCTTTAGAAGATATGTGTTTTCCTGGTTTATATTGCGATGTTCCCTCAAGAAAACGAAAACCACCTAACTCTAATGCAATAGGTTCAAATATTGTTGTACCAAAATTGGTATTCAAAGAGTGAATAAAAGAAAACAATGCCATTCTATCTCTACCTAACAATGACACATGAAATGGCATATAAGATGTTTCAGGTTGATAATGATTAAATTTTTCTCGCAAAACAGTTTTTAACTTATTCTGTATAACTATTTTCTGTTCATTACTCAATGGCATCATCTATCTCCTCTGTTTTTATATCCTCTAATAATCTATGTGTTTTTGGCGATGAATATAAACCCCTTTTTTCAAAAAGTTCAGATTGTTTATTCAATCTATTATTGGCTATGTTAAATAACGACAGAGCATTATCTTTGTTCGATAAGTAGGATATTTTTTTTGTAGTATTAGTCATACCTTTTTTTTCCATTACAATATTACAAACCATTAATAAATGCATGTCGATTGTTTTAGTTTTCAATGTAAGAGCGTTATTTAAAATAAATGACTGTAAATAATAATATAAAATCGCACAAAGATAATAATCTTCTGCGGGGGTTGTTTCCACAAAAATTTTTTTATCTTTTTGGTACTCTTCAATCTTAGTTAGTGCGTTTGTTTTCATTTTATGAGGTTCTCTCATGAAAACGGATATATAAACACGTGCTAATGTCTCTATACCAATTTTTGAATGAGGAGGAACAACATCTGAATATTGCCCACGCAATCTTTCAAAATATAACTTTTGTGAAAACGACGAGTTTCCTATAAAATAATTTTCAATATGTTCATGAAATGAATTAAGAGCCTGTAAATCTTGATCTATGGAGTTCTGATTATTTGCAGCTAAAACAATCTTTTTCTTTAGTTCATTATCTTTCGTTGCAATAATTTTAGCCACAATATCTATGTTGTCAATGTTTTCAGCATTTTCTTTAAATTTATCAAATAAGATATGAGTTGTTTGGCATCCATTAATAATTCTAGGGTGCATCAGTTTAAAGGTATTCTCCTTAACAGGATGCTTATTAATCGAATCACACATGATTGTTATGCCATTATTTAAAAAAGAAAAATATATAGAAGTTTTGTTGTCATCTAATGTTTCTCTAATATTTTGGTTTACACCAGTATTACCTATAAAACTACGAATATTTTCAACAAAAATCTGTTCTTTTAATTTTCCATCTTTTGTCAGTAAAATTTTCTTAAGCTCTGCAAATTTAATTGTAGATAAAATACTAAAATCGATCTTATCAACGGGCGATAACTGCACATTTTTATCCAGCTTTATTTCTGCATAATTGAATCCATCTATCGCATCATATTTATCTTTTAATTGTTCTGCATAATATATATATATATCACCTAGTTTAATAATATTCCTAAGCTCTGTTCGTGATGTAATTTTATTTTTTAACGCCGAAATTTCATCTTCCGTTATAATATGACTAGATACCCCATATACAAAATAGCCATACACTAATGGAGTGTCATCTAGCAAATCAATATACGCTCCCTCTTCATCCATCAGTTTATGATATATTGAAGAAAAAGGTTCAATTTGTCTAACTTCTAACAAAAAATTAATAATACCATCAACAAACGTATTTAATTTTGACTTGTCACAGCTTTTCTGAGTTGTTGACTGGATAAAGGCTATTTTTAATTTGATCTTTTCATTTTTACCAATCTTTTCTAAATCACTTTCTTCCGTTATTAACGTATCATTTATTATTATCGCAATACCATCAATATCTTGGGCTTTATTAGTGGATACAGATTTTAAGTTAGTCAGTTCCTCTTCTGACAGATTTGAGGCTATGACATAATTAGCAAAATCTTCAAATAATAAATCTGTATTTTCAGATTTTGATAGATTTAAAAGCGAAAATTTATCGCAAAATTTATTTATTTTTGAACTCAAACCAATATCAAATTTGTTTTTCATCATCCGCCTCTCTCATATGAAAAATAATTTCAGAATATGCATTTTTGTCTTTTTCAGTTCTATTTAAAACAGGTCTTTTATATTGGTTGACTATTGTTAATCCTGCTTTCTTCGCTATTTCAGGATACAGATTGTACTTATCATTAGCCACCAAGAATATATTAAAACCTTCAATTAAATATGGTTTACAATTAATCAAAACCTCAGAAATTCCTTCAATATATGAAAGTTTTGCTTCTTGTCTTTGTCCTTTGTAAAGAGGGCCTATTTCTTTTTCATCTTCTCTTGGGAATTTAAATAGATCATAGGCATAAGCATGCTGTTCGTGATAATCTATCATTCCAACATAAGGAGGACTAGAAAAAATACCTTTAATCTTCTGATTTTTTACCTGCTGATAAATTTGTTTATTTTGTTTCCGTAATTCATCAAAAATATCTATATTTCTAGAATCTCCTGTTAAGCATATTTGAAAAGTATTCATACTACGGATATTATTAAAAGCTTGAAGCCTTTTTAGTGTATCTTTAGAATAGCTTTTCCACCACTTGGAAATAGAAAACAGTGGCCTACATATCTGGTAATGCTTCGTGCAATAATATGGGGTAACAATTGGTTCTAAAAGCGTGGCTAAATCAGAATGTGTAGTCGCCCTACACGATCTCATGGTTCTGCTTAAAATAAGCATTAACATGTTTCTTACTTCTTTATTTTTATCCTCATTTATAAAATCTAATACAATATATAGCTCGTCTATTATACTAGGAAAAAACCAAGTGCTTAAAAACGATTTCCCATCAGGCTGAATATTTCTTATATTATACTTTTTTAATAATGCATTAAAAATGGGTAAAATTTCTTTTTCCTTTTCTTTGCCGTATATTTTATCAATTACTTTCTTCGTTTTTACTTGGTATTTGAAATCGTATCGAGGAAAGTATTTTTCATTAAAGAGCGAGAGCTGATGATTCAACTCGTCTTCAAAATCCAATAAATGATTTTCCGACTCGTACTCTACTATAGATTGTGTAATTTCGTTACATGCAATGTTTAACTTCTCTAAGTCAATTTTCGAAATTTTACAATTAGAGATTAAAGTATTAAAATACGATACATCTATTCCTATAGCATTCATGTTAAGTTCATTAGCTTGTACCAATGTTGTTCCACTACCACAAAATGGATCAAGTACTATATCATTTTGATTGAAATATACATCTTTCTTATACTGATCTGTATGACTGTCCAAAAAATATTCAACTAACTGAGGGATAAATTTCCCTTTATAGGGATGAAGTCTATGAACATGTTTGGTTGTATCAGATTCCCTTAAATTGTAAAAAGATAACATCCAATTCAAATCTTGTCCTAACTTATCCCGTAGGTGTTGCTCTTGCTTTTTATTGTTATCATAATATTCTTTTAGTTCTTTTTGATCGACAGCCACCAATCCATCAAGATTTTTTTTAGAAATAAGTGCATACTGTAACAAATAACTAATATTAGTCTGAGAGACTGGGCGTCCAAGATATTCAGTCCCCCAAGCTGCAGCATCCTTAAGGGATAATAAGTTATCATTTACAATTTTACCCATCGTAACTCCTAAAATTAAATTATTCGCATTATACCGAGGAAACTTAAAGAAACAAGAAATTTGAGATTAAATCACACACAAAACATGCATTGCAAGAGAACTTATTTTTATTGTCTCGTAAAAGTATTAATAAAATCGGCGTGGTGAGGAATTTTTGTGTCATATCTTGTTATTTCTAAGAAAAAGAAGAGAATGAGAGAGTTTCCCCAAATTATTAATTTGTTTCAAACCAGTTTTTTCGTCTGTGTTCAAGGACGGTCAGGACTTTTAAAACGTTGCCGACCTGAACGGTCGTATCCCCGTGCAACAGCTTTAAAACCGTCGGCTTGGACAGTTTCGCCTCTTTTGCAAGGACGTCCGCAGAAACGCCCAATATCGTTTTGTAACGGTTTATTTGTTCGACAATAATGCGCCACTTTAAAATGTCGGTCACTTTATCGTTCGTGAAATCGATTTTCGGAACGCCGTACGTTTTTCGTTTTTGTTTGCTGTCGTGTTTCTTTTTTACAAAATCAAAATCGGTATCAACATCGTCAAAATCAGCTGTCATGGCGTTCTCCTGTTTTTTTTACAGGCTATTCCGGCTTTTTATGTTAGTCAATTATAATTATCTTTAAGGATTTTTATATTTATCTATTTTCTCTGTTTACAAGATTAAGGGCATGATTTAACGTGATAAATATGCTAACAAAACTGCTAATATTTTTTTATAAAAAGGAGCTTAAGGCTTGATAAAAACCGCAGAAATCCGGCATTTAATGTCATCAAAAAATCAAAATCATACCTCCAGGTTCCCCAGCCACCTTGAGAGCCAAGTCGTTGAAAACAAACGAACTTGGCTTTTTTATGCTCGGGGAAATGTTAGCAGTGCTAACAAAACTGCTAACAAACCTTGTTAGCACGGGCGGTTGTCATAGACTCTTTGTGGTTTTTGAAATAAACAAAACGGGGCATTTATTTCATTTTATTCATTGGTCTTTTCCAAATTTTACGCTATATTTCATCTGTTCGTGCGGATTTGGCTCTGCTTGTCCCGCACGTTAAAATAAAGGACTAAAAGGAGAAAATAAAATGAGTAAAAAACTGACTTTTTATGCTGTCGCTCCTCAAAAAGATAAAAAAGCAATTATCTTTTTTTTCAAAAATCTGAACTTCATTCTTAAAAACAAAGAAGCCGTTTTAAACAATAAAAAATTGTATGAGACGCCCCTGATCGGTACGGGCGTCTCCGCTTTGTATATCGGAGAATATGAAACTTCCGTCGGAGAGCTTTTGTCGCTGTACGAAAAAACGTGGAAAATCCAAACAAACGGTGAAACGCGTTATTTGATTCATATGGCGGGATCGCCTTTGTCAGGCGGAAATCAATGCACGTTTTGGTCTGCTGAAAAACAAGAGTTCGTTGTCGGCGCTTATGATCTTTTTTCAACGGCGTTTGTTCCGTTATCAAAATTGAGAAAAACAAAAAGAACTTTTAAGCGCGGTGTGCGTATTTCTAAAAAATTGGAAGGCATCTTTAAAAGGTTTGATCGGTTGTATTTTCAATTTCAAGCGGAAAAAGAGTTGAAAGCAAAGCAGGAAGCTGAAAAAATCCGTCTTGAAAAAATAAGTGACCCAAAACCCGATAAAAACGGTGTCGTCGCCGCGATGAGATATTGTCAAGCCGGAGATCTGTCTTCTCTTCAAATTGTTTGGAAGAGAGATAAAAAACAGTTTGATGCGCAAACGAAGAACCGTCTGACGCCTTTAAACTTTGCCGCCAAACAGTGGGCTGTTTTAAACTTTCTGGTCAAAATCGGAAAAACGGCATATTTCATTTCGCCTGTCGCCGCCGCTTGCGAAGTCAAAGACAATGTCGTCAAACGGCTGAATTTGCTCGAAAAACTGGGGGCAGACATAAACGAAAAAAATGAAAATGGAGAACCGCCGATTGTCGTCGCCGCGGAAAGTTTCAATGTCGCCGCTGTCAGATGGTTGGTTCGACATGGTGCCGATGTGTCCGCAACCAATGCAAAAAATGAAACGGCTCGGGAGATCATTCTGAAAAATAAGGATATTTTCCGGTGGAAAAATACACTGCGGATTTTATAACAAAAAAGTTGAACGGCAGATTTAATAGCAGGGGCTTGTAGGGTATCAGCGCTGATACGGAAAAGAAAAATCATAGAGATCGGTAAATCGATTTGTTAAAAACATTTCTCAGTGATTTTTGAGTGTGACGCAAAAGCCTTCAGCGGTGTTTTTATATTCCGTTTTGCAATCATAAACCGAAGCGATCTTTGAAATAATCGATAAGCCCAAACCGCTGCCTTGTTCCTTTTGTCCCGCCGGACGATAAAAGCGTTCGCCCAAGTGTTTTAAATGGTCGGGGAAAACGGTTGTCTGCGTATTTAATACAGTTAGTTCTTTGTCTTTTAAGCGGATAATAATCTCGGCACCTTGCGGGCTGTATTTGATCGCGTTATCAATCAGATTCTTAATCATCAATGCAATCCAAACGGGATTGCCTTGATCAAACGGCGGGGTGTCAGTCATTTCCGTTTTGATCGTCATGGATTTCTTTTCGGCGGCCGCAGTGTAATCCGAAACGACTTGATTGATGATGAGTGCCCAATCCAAGGGTTGGTTGTTGTCAGGCAGGGCGTTAAAGCCCGATTCAATGCGTGAAAAGGCTAACAATTGTTCAACCAGGTGGGAAGAACGTTCAATGCCTTGTTCCAGTTTTTCTAAAGATTCTTTGATCGATTGCGGATCGTCGGCGGACATTTGCGCGACTTCCAGTTGGACTTTTAATGCTGTCAAAGGGCTGCGTAATTCATGTGCGGAATCGGCGATAAAATTGCGTTCGCGATGAAGCATGTCTTCAATCCGGCTTAATAACTGATTGATTGAAGTGATCAGCGGTTTGACCTCTAAAGGCAGGTTTGTTTCTTCCAGACAGGACAAATCATCGGCTTTGCGGTTTTTGACGTGTGAGGCCAGACGGTTTAATGAAGAAAACTCTTTCGTTAACAAAAGAATCATTGTTAAAAGCAAAATAACCAGTCCGATGACCCACGGCGTCATGAATTCTTCGAACATGTCTTCGACAATTTCATGACGAAAATCAAGTTCCTGACCGACAGCGACGATATAATTCCGATCGGTCGTCATTAAACGGATAACGCGCCAGTCTTCGTCGTCAATTTCTTCCGTCCCGAAAGAGTTCATTTTGCCAAACGGTGAAAAATAACGACCGTTTTCCCCGTCATTGAAAATCTGCTTGCCGTCATTTGAAAAAACGGCAAAGCCGATCGCTTCATCTTCGTCTTCGGCGTTGTCGATATCGTCTATGATTTCGTCGCTGATTTTTTGGGTTTCGGGGGTAAAGCCGTTCCAGTTCGCCGTTGACAGTCTGCGCGCCAAGGCAATCTGGTAGGTATCAAAAAATTCGTCGATTTTTTCCTGACATTCTTTCCATGACAAAAAGCCCGCGGTCGCAAAGACGCCTAAAGAAATGACGATGAAAAAAATCATTAAGCGTAAACGCAGGCTGAAATGTTTCATGGTTCAGTCCTCCATGATGTAGCCGATCTTGTTGATCGTTTTGACGATGTCTTTGCCCAATTTGCGGCGCAGGTGATGAACGTGAACTTCTACGGCGTTACTGGAAACATCGTCTTCCCAACCGTATATTTTTTCCTCGATGCTTTCTTTGGAAAGAACTTTGTTCCGGTTTAAAAGAAGCAATTCCAACAAGGCGGTTTCCTTCGGAGAAAGCACCACTTCTTTGCCGTCAAGTGTCGTCTTGCGCGTTGAAGGGCTAAAGACAACCGATTTATGGCGAAGTTCGGGCGCGCTGCTGCCTGATTTGCGTCTGACAATGGCGTTTAAGCGCGCTTGAACTTCGCGTAAGGAAAACGGTTTGCCCAGATAATCGTCCGCCCCGCTGTTTAAGCCGGTGATCCGTTCGTCAACGTCTCCGCGCGCCGTTAAAATTAAGACCGGCGTGTCGTTGCCGCGGGCGCGCCAGTCTTTTAAAATCGATAAGCCGTCTTTGCCGGGAAGACCTAAATCAAGGACAACGGCATCATAGCTCGTTTGAAGCAGGGCTTCATGGCCGTCTTCTCCGTCCGTAAACCAGTCCGTGTTAAATCCCAGTCTTTCCAGTCCGGTCTTGATGCCGTCCCCGATCAGGGTGTCGTCCTCGATTAAAAGTATTTTCATTGTGCCTTCTTTAAGCTGATCGTGTTGACGTCGATTTCGGCGTCTCTGAACATATCCTTATCAACTTCGCCTTCAATGACCACTTCATCGTTCGGTGTTACCGTCAGACCGCGCCAGTCGTCATCGTCAATCTCTACCTTAATGGTTCCGGTCGCATCTTTGAACAGGTATTTTTCATCGCCTAAGCTTTTTTCAATTCGACCGACCAGTTTGACAGGAGTGTCGTCCGAAGTCTTTAAAGCTTCCGATACGTTCATTGCCGGCAATCCGGGTCCTTGAAAACCGCCCCCCAAATTCTGAGCCAAAGCGTTATGACCAAATCCCAATACCAAAGCCAATGTGGTGATCGCTGTTAATTTTTTCATTTCCATTCTCCTTAAAAGTCGTGTTTTGTTTTCCTGATGATTTCAGTTCAACATGCTGAACTTAAGGATCGCTTAAGGGAAAATTATTTTTTCCATTTTATGCGAACGCGCGCAAAATCCCTGGTTTTGTCGGCATCGGAAATACGATGAAGCGTTGTTAAATCGTCAATCTGATTAAAAACGGTGACGGTGTCGTCAAACGTGGCCGGCTTTTTAAAAGAGATTTCCATTTCATCGATATCGTGTGTCTTTCTGAAGTCGTGGGAAACGCTTTCAGAAGCCCATAAAGGATAAACGGCATTGTTGACGTGATCGTTGATGTCGATATCGTCATAGCGCACGGCAAAAGGCGTTTGGCTGTCTTCGCGTTCGGGGAGGGGAATCGCCGGAAAGGTCGTGTCGATCATGCGTTCGTTATGCAGTGTATAACTCGGCAGATTCTTTGCCACCGAAACGGGACGCAGTGTGTCGAGGCTGATTAAAGCCCATTGACTGGACGCGTAAAACAAAAGTTCGTTGTCTTCGGTTTCCGCTTTAAAATCACGAATGCCGCTGACCGCCGTCTTGCCCGAAGCCCATGTCGTTAAAACGATCTTTTCCTGCCACGAAGGAAGGCGGTTGATCTTTAAATGGTAGTTCGCTCCGACCCAGCCGATGCCGTGCGAAAGGCAAAATTCGTACCCGACACCCAAGTTGTCCGCGTGCATGTCGGCCGCGTCCTGAAACAGGTTGAACAAGCAATGCAGGCGAAATTGTTTCTTCCGGTCGCATTCGTAGATTTTGACGGTATGAGGCAATGAAAGTGTTTCCATGTTTTCTCCGTTTGTCTTTTTCTTTTAAGGGCGGTATACTTCGCCGCATTTCGTTCGATGAAAGAATCTATAATGAAAGACGATAAATTAAAAGGCGTTTTTTGGGCGGGACTGAGCATGGTGCTGTGGGCCAGTTCGTTTCCTGTCGGCAGAACCTTGATTTCCAATCAGATGATCGATCCGGTGACGTTGGGAATGTTGCGTTTCGGGTTGGGCGGCATGCTGATGTTGGCTTTCGGGCCGTTCCTGAAGCTCAGAGGGTTGTTTCGCTTTGCTTTAAAAGACGGAATCTGTCTGGCGTTGCTGGGGCTGTTGGGAACGGCTTTGATGGCGATCTTTCTGTTTACCGCGCAAAAAACGATTTCTTCGGTTAACTCCTCCATGATCGAAGCGTTGTCGCCGTTGTTGATCTTTATCCTGAATCTGTGTCTGAACAAAAATTTTTCCGCCTTGCAGGCCGCGGGGCTGTTGTTCGGATTCGGCGGATGTCTGATGGTGTTGAAAGTCGTGACGTTTGACGGCTTTTATCTTGAATCCTATCAGTTCGGTGATTTCCTGATCCTGTGTTCGTCTTTGTGTTGGTCGCTTTATTCCGTTCTGGGGCGCCCCGTGATCCGGCGCGTCGGCGCGTATAAGTTTACAGCGTGGACGATGTTGTTCGGCGCGGTGTGGTTGTTGGTGATCGATCTGATTGATTATGACGCTATGATCTGGCCGAAAACGTCTTATGCCTGGGCGTTGATCGGTTACTTCGCCGCTTTCCCCGCCGCTGTCGCTTTCTATGCCTGGAATGCCGCGCAAAACTATATCTCGTTGGCGTTGTTGAGCTTGTCCGAGTACTTCACCCCGTTCTGTACGGCTCTGATCGCTTTGGTCTGGTTGGGCGAGGGAATTACGTTGGCCCAGATGGTGGGCGCGTTGATTATTTGCGGCGCCGTCCTGATTGAACCCGAAATCATAGCGATGTTGAAAAGGAAAAAAAATGCAGGATAAAAGTTTCTGGAATGCCAATTGGGCGGCGTGGGAGGAAGATTTCAATCCGTCCCCGTTCGCTCAAAAGGCGTTGAAGCTGATGACGGTTAAAGGGGGGCATGATGTCTTGGATCTCGGGTGCGGAAAGGGAAGAAACAGTCTGTTCTTTGCCTCAAACGGTTTCAATGTCACGGCAATGGATATTTCTGACGAGGCTTTGGGAGTCGTGGATCGTTTGAAACACCCTAAAATTACAACCGTTTGCGCCGATGTTTCAAAGCAGGATCTGGGCATTGAAAAGTATGATGCCGTTTTCGCCTGTCTTTCGTTGCACTATTTCAACGATACGGTGACACGTCAAATTATCGACAAGATTTATAAAGCGCTTCGGGCGGGAGGGATCTTCTTTATCCGCTGCAAGTCGGTGAAAGACAGATTCTACGGCATCGGTGAACAGATCGCTCCCGATATGTTCTTTGACGATTTGATCCGACATTTCTTCAGACCGGAATACATGCGGGAGATCTTGTCCGACTTTGAAAATGTCGCCGTCAGCGAAACCGAGGAAGATTATTTCGGTCCTTGCGCCTTTGTGGACGGAATCGCTCTCAAAGCATCGGCTTGACTTTTGTGCGCCAAGAACTTATAAAAACAAAAAAGAGCTCATATAATTCCGCCGCGTACGGGGAAGTCTCTACTGAACAAAGTCCGTGTTCTGCTATGAGTGTTCGATGTGTCAATCCGTTGACATGACGAACATTTTTTTATGTCTGAAAAAAGGAAAAATAAATGGCTGTTCAGGTAATCAAAGGGAATATTGTTCACGCTCCTGAAATCGATCGGTTGGATATCGTTGAAAACGGATATCTGGTTTTAAAAGAGTCCAAAATCGAAGGCGTCTTTGTTCATTTGCCGCAAATTTATCAAAACGTTGATGTCGAAGATTACGGCGATCGGTTGATCATGCCTTCGTTTGCCGATACCCATATGCACGCGCCGCAGTACGCCATGTTGGGAATGGGCATGGATCTGCCTTTGTTGGATTGGTTGAATACTTATACCTTTAAAACCGAAGCGGCTTTTAAAGATACCGGATACGCCCGCGAAGTTTATCAAAAGCTCGCCAAAGAAATGATTGCCAACGGAACTACCAGAGTCTGCGCTTTTTCTTCTCTGCATCTGCCGTCAACCATGATCCTGATGGAAGAATTTGAAAAAGCCGGCATGACCGGTTATGTCGGTAAAGTCAATATGGATCGCAATACCGGAGACGTCTTGAGCGAAACGACCGAAGAATCCATGCGCGACACGTTAAAATGGTTGGACGATTCTTCTGAAAAATTCGGTCATATCAAGCCGATTTTAACCCCGCGTTTCACGCCGACCTGCACCGATGAACTGATGACGTTCTTAGGCAAGTTGGCTCAGGAAAGAAACTTGCCCGTTCAATCGCATTTATCCGAAAACACTTCGGAAATCGCGTGGGTCAAAGAGTTGCACCCCGATTGTCGGCAGTATTGGGAAAGTTATAAAAAATTCGGTCTGTTTAACGAACGTACCGTTATGGCGCATTGTGTGCATTGTGACGAACGGGAAAGAAAAGCGATTAAAGACAACGGTGTCTGGGTCGCGCATTGTCCCGATTCCAATATCAATCTGGTCAGCGGAACGGCCGGTGTGCGCAAGATGTTAAACGAAGGGTTGCGCGTGACGTTGGGATCGGATATCGCCGGCGGGGCGTTGTTGGCGATGAATCAGGTGATTACGGCGGCAATTCGCGCTTCTAAAGCCAAGCGGATTGAAACGCAATGGACGGACGATTTCCTGACCGTTGCCGAAGCGTTTTATCTGGGTACGACAAGCGGTGCCAAATTCTTCGGAGCGCAAGGCGGCTTCGCGCAGGGCGACACATTACATGCCATCGTTGTTGATGATTCTTCTTTGCCTTTATCCGCTAAAAAGCTGTCGGTGCAGGAACGTTTTGAGCGTGCGCTCTACTTGATGAACAAAGACAATATCGTTGCGGTTTACAGTGACGGCAGAAAAGTAAAATAAAAAATTACATTTTTACGCTGACGCAGGCTTGTGCCGCAATGCCTTCTTTGCGTCCGGTAAAGCCCAGTTGTTCTGTCGTCGTCGCTTTGATGCTGATATGCGAAGCCGAAATATTTAAAAGTTCGGACAGTCTTTCGATCATGGCAAGGCGGTATGCGCCGATTTTGGGGCGTTCGCAAATAAACGTCACGTCCGCGTTTAAAATTTTGCCGCCCAAGCCGTTGATCAAATGAACCGCGTATTTTAAAAATACCGCCGAATCCGCGCCTTTCCATTTGTTGTCGGACGGCGGAAAATGCAAGCCGATATCGCCTGAGCCGATCGCGCCCAGTAAAGCGTCCGTTAAGGCGTGCAAGCCGACGTCCGCATCGGAATGACCTTCCAGTTTTTGATCGTGAGGCACCTGAACGCCGCACAAAGTCACAAATGTGCCGTCCGTAAACTTATGCACGTCAAAGCCTGTTGCCGTACGAATTTCATCGTCTTTGCCTTTTAACAAAATCTCCGCCCGTTTCAGGTCTTCCTGTGTCGTGATTTTGAAGTTGTCTTCGCTGCCCGTCGTTAAAACAATCTTCATTCCCGCCTGTTCGGCAACTCCCGCGTCGTCCGTCAGTTCCTGTCCTCTGACGGCTTCGTGCGCAGCTAAAATTTCACGGTACGGAAAGCCTTGCGGCGTCTGTACGCGATAAAGCCCTGATCGATCCACCGTGCGCGTAATGACAATGTTCCCGTTTTCATCTTTCCCCGCTTTTAGGGTGTCCGTGACGGGCAGGGCGGGAATCGCTCCTTGCCCTTGTTTCACCTGCATTAAAACGCGATTGATGACCCCGAAATCAACAAAAGGGCGCGCGCCGTCGTGAATTAAAACAATCTCCGGATTTTCTTGCTTCAGGCTTTCCAATCCGAGACGGACGGAATCTTGGCGGGTCGCGCCGCCGAACGTCGGTTCCAAAACGGGCAGATCCGCCGCCGCGCTTTGGTATAAAGGCAAATCATCGGGGTGAATCACCGCGCGAACGCATGAAACCGAAGGGTGGGCGC
Source organism: uncultured Alphaproteobacteria bacterium (assembly GCA_944391535.1). Taxonomy (GTDB): domain Bacteria; phylum Pseudomonadota; class Alphaproteobacteria; order CAAGCB01; family CAG-977; genus UBA11549. Next base: position 13,115 of record CALXTY010000010.1, on the reverse strand, counting down.
AAAAGGTCGCCAATGATCGGCGCAAAACCATGCGGTCCCCGAGTGTGCGGTATTGTTTGGGCATCTCGCCTCCGAAACGGTGTCCTCTGCCTGCGGCGACAATTAATACGGCACACTTGACCATGTATGATTCTCCTTGCTAAATTTTTAACCTAAAGATTAAAACAGTTTTTTGTTTTAGAAAAGAAGAAGATGTCCATTGTACCTTTAAAAATCGGTTCTTTGTGTGTTGATCCCGTCATCGCGGCGCCGATGGCCGGCGTGACCGATCCGCCCATGCGTAAAATGATCAGAAAGTTCGGAAATCAGATGATCTTTTCGGAAATGATCCTCGCCGCGTCCTTGGTCCATGCGCACAGGCAAACAAGAAAAATGGCCGTCTGCGAAAAAATCGACCGGCCGATCGGGGTGCAAATCGAAGGAACAAATCCCGATGTGATGGCGCAAGCCGCCCGTATTATTGAAGAAAGCGGGCGCGCGGCTTTGATCGATATCAATATGGGCTGTCCTGTTCCCAAAATCGTTAAATCGGGGGGCGGGGCGGCATTGATGAACGATCCTGCTTTGGCCGAAAAAATCGTTAAAGCGATGGTCGAAAGTGTCAGTCTGCCCGTGACGGTAAAGTGTCGTTTGGGTTGGGACGAAAGTTCCTTGAATTATCTCGATTTCGCCAAACGTATGCAGGACGCCGGAGCAAAAGCCGTGACGCTGCACGCCAGAACAAGAAGTCAGTTCTATGCCGGAAAAGCTGATCCTGACGCCTTTGAAAAATTAAAAAAAACGCTCTGTGTTCCTGTGATCGCCAACGGTGATGTGCGTTGCGCCGATGAAGCGCAAAAAATATTCGATCAATGTGGTGTCGATGCCGTGATGATCGGGCGCGGGTTGTTGGGAAAACCGTGGGTGTTGGCCGAATGCTGCGCCGGATTGGAAAAAAACGATTTCCAAAAACCGAATGATCTTTGTCAGGTTGTGCTTGATCATTTCAAAGAAATGGAAAATTATTACGGGCATAAGGCAATTTTTGTCGCACGAAAGCATATCGCCTGGTATTCTTCCGGAATAAAGGGCGGCAGTGATTTTCGGGTCAAGGTGAATCAAATCACCGATGTCGATGAATTGTCGCTTTTAATTAAAACCTTTTTCGGTGAGGCGGTATGACAAATCAAAACGAAGGATTGGGCGTTGTCATTGAAAAATATCTCCGGCGTTTCTATGCCAATGCCGCCGAAGTCGCCGATCAGGCAAATGTCTATGCTTCCGTTATGGAAGAAGTCGAAAAAAGATTGATCTCCGTTACGCTCGAAATCGCTGAAGGAAACAGATTAAAAACGGCTAAAATCTTAGGGCTGAACAGAAATACGTTGTTAAAAAAAATGCGACAATTTAATCTGGACGATAAACTGATTGAAAAAAATAAGGTGATTCAACCTCTTTATAAAAGGCGGAAAAGAAAATGAGAATTATTGTCTGCGGCGCAGGACGAGTCGGTTCCACAATCGCGCAATATCTGGCGGAAGATGACAACGATGTCGTCCTGATCGATAATAACGAAGAACGTTTGACGGATTTGACGGCCGCCATGGACGTCCGTCCGGTCGTCGGGTTCGCTTCTTATCCGTCCGTTCTGGAACAGGCTGATGCCCAGGACGCCGATATGTTGATTGCCGTTACGGCTTCCGATGAAGTCAATATGGTGACCTGTCAGGCGGCAAACTCGTTGTTTAAAGTCCCGACGAAAATCGCCCGATTGCGTTCCAACGAATACACAAATCAAAAATGGCGCAAATTCTATACCCATGACGCTTTGCCGATCGATGTCGTCATCTCTCCGGAAGTCGAAATCGCCCGCTCGATCAGGCGCAATATCTCTTTCCCCGGCGCGTTCGAAGTCATTCCGCTGGCGATGGATAAAGTCTATTTGTTGGGCATTCATTGCGATGATGTCTGCCCCATGATTAATACGCCTCTGCGGCAGTTGACCCAGCTGTTCCCCGATGTCAACGCCGTCGTCGCCGCTTTGGTCAGAAACTCTAAGTTAATCATTGCCGACAGTGATACGAGAATCTTGGCCGGTGACGATGTCTATGTCATTGTCCCGTCCGAATCCGTCAGAAGAATCCTTACTCTTTTCGGCAGAGATCAGGAACGCGCGCAAAGCGTGTTGATCCTCGGAGGAAACAATATCGGGCTGAATTTAGCAAAATATCTTGAAAAAGCGTCTCATATGCATGTCACCTTGATCGAAGAAAATGAAGATCGCGCTAAATTCTTGGCCGAAACGCTTTCGCAAACGACGGTTCTTCAAGGCGATTTCCTGAATACCCTCCTTTTGGAAGAAGCCGATGTCGATGTCGTTGAAACCGTTATCGCCGTCAGTTCCAAAGACGAAAACAATATTCTGGCCTCTCTGATGGCTAAAAAATACGGCGTCGAACAAACAATCGCCGTCATTGAAAAGCAACTCTATTCCCAGCTGGTCGTTAATCTGGGCATTGATGTCATCATTGATCCCAAAGATATTATGGTTTCAACAATCCTTCAACACGTCCGGCGCGGTAAAATCTATGCCGCTTACTCTATCCGTTCCGGATTGTGCGAAGTCTTGGAAGCGGACGCTTTCGACACCTTTGAATATACCGGTACGGCTTTGCGTGACGTCCGTTTGCCTGCAGGCGTGATCATCGGCGCGATCGTTCGGGATGCCGAAGCGCTCCCGTTACGTGGAGACACCGTTATTGAAAGCGGTGACCGATTGGTTTTGTTCGCTGACGCCGATGCCGTCAAGCAAGTCGAAAAAATGTTTTCTGTCGGTCTGGAGTTCTTTTAATGGCTGTTCTTTATCCTTTTCCTAAAGCAATCCTGTTTGATTGGGACAATACCCTGATGGATACAACACCCGTGTTGTATAAGGCGTTCCGCGTGATGCGTCAGCATTACAATCTGCCCGAATATTCCATGGAAGAATATCAGGCAAAAACGGGATTGTCTTTGCGCGAAACGTTTCCGGATCTGTTCGGAGATCGTTGGGAAGAAGCTAAAAAAGTTTATCTCGACGCCTATCAGGAAAATCATTTGGCGATGTTGACGCCCTTTGATAAAGCCAAAGAGCTCGTCCGATTCTGTTATCATAAAATCGGAAAAGTCGGCGTCGTCAGTAATAAAACGGGTTTCATCTTGAAAGAAGAAATCGATTATCTGGGCTGGCAGGATTTTTTCTTCGCCGTCGTCGGCGCCGGAGATGCGCCAAAAGACAAACCCGCGCCGGAACCTGTCTTTAAGGCTTTGGAAACAACAAATATCGTTTGCCAAAACGGAAAATTGTCCGATCCCGTCTGGTTCGTCGGAGACGGAGATGCCGATATGAAATGTGCCAATGCCGCAGGATGTCTGCCCGTCCGTGTCGCAGATCACAATAAAGACGGAGAAAATGTCTTGACCGTAAAAAATTGTCAAGAGCTACTCTCTGTCCTTTACTCTTATAAATAAATGTTTTAATAAAGAAAACAGTTGATTTTCAACAAGGGGAACGACAATGGTTGATAAAAATCAAAATGTTCAAGACGTCTTCTTGAACCATATACGAAAAACAAAAACGCCGGTGACCGTTTATTTGATCTGTGGGGTCAAACTGCAGGGAATTATTACATGGTTCGATAATTTTTCCATGCTGTTGCGCCGTGACGGTCATACTCAGCTGGTCTATAAACACGCCGTATCCACGATTATGCCCGCGGTTCCCGTTTCGTTGTTCGATGATGAAAACGGTGATCCCGAAAAAATCGCTGAATAAGGATTGTCCGGTTGTCTGAAAAGACTCTCGTCCTGCATCCCGTTTTGAAAAATGTCGATGACAACGGCAGATCCGTTCAGGCCGCTGTAGAAGAAATTAAAAATTTAACAGCCGCAATCGACTTGACTGTCGTTGCGGCTGAACCCGTCATCGTTAATAAAATTAATCCCGCCTTCTTCTTCGGTAAAGGCAAGGTGGATCAAATCGCAGGTGAAATTAAAGAACAACAAATTTCTTTGGCCGTCCTGAATTGCTCCTTAACTCCCGTTCAACAGCGTAACCTTGAAAAAAAATGGAATTGCAAAGTTATTGACAGAACCGCACTGATCCTTGAAATCTTCGGTGAACGCGCCAGAACGAAAGAAGGGGTGCTGCAGGTCGAATTGGCGCATCTGAATTATCAAAAATCACGACTGGTCAGAGGGTGGACCCATCTTGAACGTCAACGTGGCGGTAAAGGATTCCTCGGAGGACCGGGAGAAACGCAAATCGAACTCGATCGACGCGTCATCACGGAAAATATCGTTAAACTGAAAAAAGAGTTGGAAGACGTTAAAAGAACAAGGCATTTGCATCGAAAAGCCAGGCAAAAGGTGCCTTATCCCGTCGTCGCCTTGGTCGGGTATACCAACGCGGGAAAATCCACTTTGTTTAATCGTCTGACAAACGCAAAAGTGTTGGCAAAGGATATGTTGTTCGCAACCCTTGACCCGACAATGCGATTGGTGAATTTACCAAACGGACGAGAAGTGATCCTGTCCGATACCGTCGGATTTATTTCCAATCTGCCGACCGAGCTGATCGCCGCGTTCCGCGCAACGCTTGAAGAAGTCCTTGAAGCGTCTCTGATCCTGCACGTCAGAGATGTCGCTCATCAAGATTCCGATGCGCAGAAAAAAGATGTCGAAAGTGTCCTGAAGTTGATCGGGGCGGAACGACAGATGGATCGGGGGCTGATCGAAGTGTTGAATAAAATCGATCTGCTTGATCAAGAAAAACAAAACGCTTTGTTCGCGGCAAATATCAGAAATAAAAATAAAATTCCCGTCAGTGCCGTCAACGGTACGGGAATCGAAAATTTATTGGCGCTGATAGAAGAGACCTTGGCGCAGGACAGATGCGAAATCAATGCCGATATTCCTGTTGATCAAGGCGCCGCTTTGGCGTATTTATATCGGGTCGGGGAAGTTCTTGATCGAACGGATGAAAACTTGATCTGTCATTTGCGCGTCAGAATGAATCCCGAAGATGTTCTAAAGTTTGAAAACGCTTTTCCACAGGTGAGTTATGCGGTGCCCCGAACTTGATAAAGTGGCTGAAATTATTAAAAATATCTCGCAGGAAGAGGTCCTGCCCCGCTTTAATCACCTCTCCGTTTCCGATATCGATACGAAAAATTCTTCCGAAGATCTGGTCACAACCGCTGATACGCAAACCGAAAAAAGATTGACCGAAGAATTAACGGCGTTGTTACCCGATTCTTTGGTCGTCGGAGAAGAAGCCGCTTTTAAAAATCCGGATGTCCTCAACTTCTTGAAAGAGGATAAGCCCGTATGGGTCATCGACCCGATCGACGGAACCATGAACTTCGCCTACGGACGAAGCGAAATCGGTGTCGTTGTCGCTCTGGTCTATAAAGGGGAAACGATCGCAGGCTGGCTGTTTAATCCCGTCTTTAATCGCATGATTATGGGCGAAAAAGGCGGCGGTGCCTGGTTCGAAAATAAAAGATTGAAAGTGGCGCGCGTCAATGATCCGCATAAAATGACAGGTGTCGTCGGACGTCGCGTCGCGTTTAAAGATCCCGATCTGCCTAAACCTGTCTGGTGGGGCAGTGCTTCCTTCGGATATATGCTGTTGGTGTCGGGCGGAACGCATTACTCGGCATATCGCACAAAAATTATTAAGCCTTGGGATCATGCCGCCGGCGTGATGTTGCACGCAGAAGCGGGAGGCTATACCGCTTATGTCGACGGTTCCCTCTATACTCCTTTGATCGGAGCCAATCATTTGATATCAGCCCCGAATAAAGAAGCTTGGGAGTATCTGAAAAACAATCTGTGCGCAAAAAAAGATTAACGATGTTCCTTGATCGTCGCTTTGATCCGGTAGGTTAAAGGAGTTCGCATATTCCGGATTTCCGAACCAAAAGTCATTAACGGATATGAGTTCGTCCACGGTCTGAAGCCTTTGCGGTCTGATACGGATACCGTCCTGATCCCTGAATCGTTAATGTAAATTGTATAAATCCCCGCTTTCGCAACGCTGTCCCGCGTGATTGTCCGTTTCGCCAAACAGGTGTCGGTAAAAGAAAGCGGTATGAATAAAAGATCCGTATCCGGCATTTGGCAACCGTCGTAAGCGCCGATCTTTGTCTGGGCATAGCCGATTTTAAAGCCGTTTCGTTCATATAGACACAGGCCGTAAGGGCAAATCGTCGTGATCTCTTCTTTCTGCCGATAATCTTCCAACCATCCTTGTTTGATGACTCTGTCCGCCGTTCCTTCGTTAAAAACAAGCTTTCCCGCGGCATTTTTAAAAGCAAACGTGTTTTCTGAAACGTAAATGTCCGGAAGGGTCGTTAAAAAGGGTGTGACTAAACTTAAACAAAAAAACGGAATCCCCCACAGTCGAACGCGTCCCTGCCATAAACAAATCCATAATCCGGAAAAAACGGCCAACATTAAACCGTAAAACGGCATCGGGGGAAATTGATAAACGGCGTCGGGAAGATTCGATGTGAATTCGGCGGATTTATTGATCAAAGAAATACCAAACGACGCCAATACCAGAAAAGGTTTTTCCGCACCGAACGCCATGAGAAGCGTGCCCGCCGTCAAAGAAGGCATGATGATAAAACCGGTGAGCGTCGAACTGAGCAAATTCCCGATCAGTGAATAAACGGGCAGGCGTTTGAAATGATAAACCGTAAACGGTGCCGTCGCCGTCGAGGCGATCAGGGTTGTCAAGGCAACGGCCGCAACGCAGGAAAGAAGATAAAACGCAAATCCTTCCTTTTTTTCCAAAAGTTTGATGTATTTCCCGATCCCTGCTTCATAAGCGCAAATTAAGGCCAACACGGCTGAAAAAGACATCTGAAATCCCGCCGAACATAAAGATTCCGGAAATAAAAACAAAATGAAAAAGGCCGCCCATGCCAAAGAAACCACGGAAAGCGCGCGACGGTTGAACAAAATGGCCGTCAGGGCAAAGGCCAGCATAATAAAAGCTCTTTGCGCCGGATAGGAAGCCCCTGAGATCTGTAAATAACAAAAACAGACCGCCAAAGAAATCAGCGCCGCAATCTTTTTGGTGTCGTGATATAAAGAGACGGACGGTATTAAGGCTAAAAGCGTTCGAACAACTATAAAAATCAAGCCTGCCAATAAGGACATATGAAGACCTGATACGGAAAGTATGTGAGCAATGCCCGCGTCGCGGTAGTTTTCGACGATGTTGAACGGGACGCTTTTGGAACTGCCCGTAACGAGCGCTTTGGCGATCCCCGCGGTGTCCGACGGCATGACCGCATCTATTTTCCGGTTGATCGTGTCGCGTATGTCGGATTGTTCAGAGCGTTTTAAAGTTTCAAAAGAATCTTGAATAAAACCGATGCCTCCGATTCTTTGAAAATACAACATCCTGCTGAAATCAAATCCGTTCGGAGAACTGGCGGGGAAGGGATCCGTTAAGTGAGTCTGAACCCTGATGACGTCTCCGGTCTTCGGAGGTTGTACCGTCGCCGCGACGTTCAGCCAAATTTTCGCCGGCGTCTTCCAATCGTCATAGTTTTCTATTGAAACATGATCCAATATGACACGGCTGCGTCCTTCTGAAAATTCCTGAACTTCTTCCACGGTTCCCGTGACGGTTAATAATCCCGTACGCAGTTTTATCCGAGGTTCGCTGATGATGATGCTACGAACCTGTGTTAAAAAAATGCCGCCGCAGAATAAAAATAAAAAAAGAAAAACAACCGATAAAACCTGATTTTTGCGACCGTCCCATAAAAGAAAGCTGCTGAAAATGAAAAAACACAACGTTGTTGCTAAAAAAGGTTCCGTCGGTAATGAAAAATAAAAACCGATCCCGCTCGCAAAGCAAACGGGCAACCATAACGGTATGCGGTCTTTCTGCGTCAGAAAAAAACCGTTGAGCCAATAGGAAAGCCGTTTGATGTAATCGGTCGGAAAGGTCATTAAAATATTTTCCGCCCGTCTTTATGCCGCATTAAGCAAATAAGACAAACGCGCGGTTTCTAAAAATTCGGCCGAATATAATAAAGCGATTTCCTCTTCTTTGGTAAATTCCGTCCTGACGCCGTAGTTGATAAAATTTTCCAGTTTTATTTTTCCCTGTTTCAGTACTTGTTCGTCAATGTCGGGAGCCGGACCGTTCACCGGAAGCATTAAAATATGTAAAGCGTTTAAATCCGAATCTTGAACGAGATCTATGACGCCTTGGTCGTAAATCGCATATTGCTTGAATTCCGAGAAATGGCGTTGCGCTTTTTGTAAAACGTCGGGAATGTTCAGTTCTTCCGGTATGATAAAGTATTTATGCGCTTTTGCCTGCAAGCCCGTCTTTTCCCGCGAAGATAAAACCGAAATGGGAATCGAAAGGGTTAAGCCTAAAGTAACGGGCAAGATCCACCAGAATAAAACGTTGACGTAATTCCAAACCACAACCGTTGTCACAATACCCAAAAGAGTGTGCCAAAAATGTACTTTCGCCGCCACGTTCCAAGGCGTGCCCGTCTCATCTCGATTCTGCGGGTTCCAGCCCACCGATGAACCGATTAAAATGTCAAAAACAAATTTGCTTTGGAACATCATCATGATCGGAGCCGTCAAAGCGCTGAACACTATTTCTGCCACGACGCTTTTGACCGCGCTGAATATACCGTCAATGTCTTTGCGACGGTTGCGCAAAATATAGACGATCAATCCTAAAAATTTCGGAAAAACCAACATGAACATTGACAGCAAAAACAATCCGATCGTTCCCACTTTGTCAAAAATCGGCCATGTCGGAAATAAAGAATAGCCGACCGGAAAATAATTCGTCGGAATTAACGCCTTGCCTAAAGCCGCCGCAATGCCAACCAATAAAAAACACAGCCAAAGCGGTGATGAAACGTATGACATAATCCCGATTAAAAAATGAATGCGGCTGATCGGATTTAAATTGCGAGACAATAAAACCTTGATGTGTTGCAAGTTTCCCTGACACCAGCGTCTGTCCCGAATCGCAAAGTCGATCATGCTCGGAGGGCATTCTTCATAACTGCCGTCAAGTTCGGGTAAAAGCCATGTCCGCCAGCCCCCGCGGCATATTAAAGACGCTTCGACAAAATCATGGCTGAGAATGTGTCCGCCAAAGGGCGCTCTTCCTTTTAAGACCGGCAATTTACAGCAATCCATAAACGCTTTGACGCGTATGATCGCATTGTGTCCCCAGTAATTGCTTTCCCCGTCCTGCCAGTAAGCCGATCCCGCCGCGACAACGCTGCCGTAAACTTTTCCCGCAAACTGTTGAATGCGGGCAAATAAAGAATTCCGGTTGATGCACATCGGCGGTGCCTGAATAATGCCTGAATCCGTGTTGATCTGCATGAGTTGCGACATCTTGAGCATCGTGCGGCCGGACAGTAAGCTGTCCGCGTCCAATACAATCATAAAATCGTACAAACGTCCCCATTTCTTGCAAAAATCTTCTATATTGCCGCTCTTGCGCGCCGTGTTTTGAACGCGCCTGCGATAATAAATGCGAATGTTCTCCGGCATTCGGCGCTGCGTTTCAAGCCACATCTTTTCTTCTTTGATCCAAATCTTGGGATTGGTCGTGTCGCTTAAAACAAAAATGTTGAAATGATCGCCCTGACCGGTTTGCGCCAATTCTTCCGCCATCGCCAATAAATTCGCGTACACCTTGACGGGTTCTTCATTGTAAATCGGCATTAATACCGCCGTCTTGCCCGTTAAGGCCACATCGTCATCCGCCCATTTCAAGCCGATCGGTTTCTTGTTGCGCAACAGTTCGAAAAAACCGAAAATGCTTGACCAAAAAAATAAGGCGATCCAACCGAATGTTAAAGCAAACAGCGTGATCATTAAAATCTTCGTGTAAAGATATGAATCGCTGGGAATGGCCGTCATCCATTTTAATGTCGCAATCAATGTGCTGAACAAAGATAAGCCAAAAACGAAACGACGGCGACGTCTGACTTGTTTTTTCGTGATGGGAACAAATTCTCTCATGACTGCTTTCCTCGCTTGAAACAAGAAAATATTCGACTGAACCAATGAACTTCGTCGATTTTTTGCGGCCTCATGTGTTCAAAGTTATATTCCGGCGCCGTGATTACCGCTTGTCGTTGCATCTTTTCTATCAGCTCTTTCGGCAGTTTTCCGGCGACTAAGTCTTTTATCGGACAAATCTTCGCGCCGTCAAAAAGAGAAAAAAATAATTTAAAATAAGCAACCGTTTGACGTTTTTCAAAAAAAATCTCGTTAAAAACGTTTAAGGCGTTGTCCAAAAGAATCTCGTCCGCTTTTTCGACCAGTTCCTCCGCCGTTTCCGTTTGTAATTTCAAAGATGATAAAAAAAAGGCAATGTCCCGATCCCCGATCGCGGCATGCTGATAGCCCAATGTTTGCAAATAAACACGAGCTACATCTTGTAAACTTTGAATCTTTATGGGAGCCATTGATAACTCCATACCTCCGATATGTGTCGACCCTTCTTGACAACGGAAGCCCGAATCTCGGAAATCTTGCCGTTCGGTTTGAAATCTATATAGGCCGTTAATCCCTTCGTCGCGGGATTATAAACCAAATTCTGTCCGACAATTTTGCCTTCGCTGGCCGAAACTTCTAAAACCGCAATCCCTTTTTCGACTTCTTCCTTCATGTTCAATATGTCAAAGTCGATGACAAATTTGCGTTTCTGCGTCTCTTGCTTGCCCGATACGCCGCCGACACCCGTCCGCGTCGCGGTAACGTCTCCCGGAATTTTTTCTATCGGCAAGCGGGTGAACCAATGCAATCTGTAATGATATTGCAGCTCCTGTCCCGCCGTTATTTTTTGATCCGGTACCCAATAGGCGACAATATTGTCGTGAATCTCTTGTTCCGAAGGGATCTCGACCAATTCCACCGCGCCCTTTCCCCATTCGCCGACAGGTTCCACCCATACGCTGGGACGCTGTTCATAGCGGGCTTCAAAGTCAAGATAGTTCGATATATCCCGATCACGTTGCAGCAATCCGAAACCGCGCGGATTGTTGTCCGTAAAATTACTGATCCGTAAATGTTCCGAATTGTCCAACGGACGCCACAGCCATTCGCCGTTCGCATTCGAAACCAGCAAGCCGTCGCTGTCATGGACTTCCGGTCGAAAATCGTCAAACTTGTTCTTGGTGTTTTCGCCGAATAAATACATCGATGTCAAAGGGGCAATCCCCAGTTTGCCGATGTCTTTGCGCGTAAATAAGTGCGCCTCCACATCTATGACCGTATCCGATCCCGGAGTGATCGTAAACTTATATGCGCCGGTGATGCTCGGGCTGTCCAATAAAGCGTATATGGTCGCCGTGTCATCGTGCCAACGGGGACGTTGTAACCAAAATTCCTTGAAGACGGGAAATTCCTCTCCGGTCGATACCGCCGTGTCAATCGCCAAGCCTCGCGCGGATATGCCGTATTTATGGCCTTCTCCTAAAGCGCGAAAGTAACTGGCGCCTAAAAAAGAAACCAATTCATCAAAGTAGTCGTTCGTATTTAAAGGATAGTGCAGTCTGAAACCCGCATAGCCGATATCTGAAAAATGTTTCGGATTGAATTGATTGTGACCGAAATTAAAAAAATCGGGGGAATAGGTTAAAGGGTATGATTTCCCCGCAATGATCTCATTGATTTTGACGGGATTCTGAAATAAAGCGCCCGCGTGAAAAAATTGAACCTCAAACGGTTTGTGAATCCCGAACCAAGGCCCTTGATCCCGTCTGAAACGAATAGAGCGGTATTCGTCATAATCCAATTCCTGAAGTTCCTTGGGTAAATCTGCCCCCGTCGCCATAAAAGGAAGCTTTGATAAAGCCTTCGCGTTTGAAATCAGTTGCGCGTAGTTGAAAGTCGTTTCCGAACGTTCAATGTCTAAAAGTGACTTTTCTATACGGTAATCTCTATAAAAAAAGGCGCCCCTTACCAAGCCGAGCAAAATTAATACAATTAACAGTCCTTTGACGACAGATCTTACTTTTTTCATTCAATCACCTGAACGCCGGAAGCATTCATCTCCGGCGGAGCTCTATGTTGTTTGTGCCTTTCTTTTCAGCTGTCAATCTTCTGTTCTAAAGATTTTTTCCTTGCACAGTTTTTCTGATTAACCCAACCTGTTCTAAAATATGCAAAAGAATATAGGCAAGGTCAAGATGCTTTTTGCTTTTTTTCGGATTCTGTTTTTATTTTTCCTTTTTGTTTCAATATGTTGTTTCCTTTTCCGTATAAAAGCTCAATCATAAAAAAACCGCCGGAAAGGCGGTTCTTTATTGTCGCGCGTTTTGTTTGTTTTTTAAAAGCTCGCCCGTTAAACTCTTTGCGCTTTGTTTCTTTTCGGGGATCGGTGCTGTTCGAGTAGAGGAAAATACTTTTTTAATCTTCTTCGCCGCTTTTTCAACCTTATCCGCAAGCTTGGATACGCCCATGTAAATCTGAGTGGTAATCGGTAAATTAAAAACGCTGGTCATTGAAGCGTTCGGAATCTTCGCCGCTTCGGCCGCCTTCTTCGCAAAGCGCGCGCAATTCATCGCAACAGGCCAATGATAAGTCGGCGGATTGTCAATGCTTTTTTCGACAAACTTTACAACGCTGTCAAATTGTTCCCGTGATAACGGATACGTTTTATGAAAGTGATAGCTCGGATCCGATTTTTCCTGATCAAAAACGTAGCCCGGAACACCGATCTTGATCTTTGCCGCCTTTTCAGGGTCAGGATGTTTGTCCGCAGAAAAGCCGACTTGGCTTTGGCCGATGATTTTCCCGTCTTTTTTCATCACGAGATTGAAAAAAACGTGACCGGAATTGTTGTAAAAAAAGTCGAAAATCTTCCCGCGTTTCGGAGCCTCGTATCCCGGAGCGGAAGGTAAAGATTCCGCTTTGTGATATTTCCTGACAAATTTTTCAAATAAAGGAGAAACTTCCGTGCGTAAATCAAACTCGTAACTCATTCCTTTTTCATGGGGAATCTTGGCAAAGCTTAAATCCGGATGTTGCGCAACGGAATAATGAGGGGTGTTGTCTTCAGTCATTTGTATGCTCCA
>CALXTY010000009.1 GCA_944391535.1 uncultured Alphaproteobacteria bacterium | reverse complement strand
AAGGCAGAATATTTTTTTCATGACAGTCCGCCTTATTTGTTGATACAGCAACACCCGTCGGACGATAACGTCATGCGCGACGGACACGAATTCACCGTATTCGTCTTGGTCGGTTCGGACTCGACTTCTTCTTTGACGCATTCATTGTTTACTTTAGTGTAGCCGGAATTACAGGTAAAAAAAGTTGATCCGTTACATTCGGCATTTGCCGGACAATCAATACATTTACCTCTGGAAAAGTAAGCCTTGCTGTCACAAGAAGTACAATTACTTGCTTGTGAACCGGAACACGTCTTGCAGGAAACATGACAACTTGAGCATTGATTATTATTGAGAAATTTTCCGTCCGGACATGACACAACATACCCGTCGCATATTGCCCCTTGGGGACAAATGACACAAATACTGCCCGACACGTAAAAATCTGAAGCACATTTCGTACATTTGGATGAATTTAACGGAGCCGCAACACAATTTTTATCTATGCACATAGGATAACCGATAGGATTTTTTCCATTAGTTTGATAGCCGCACGCTTCACAACTTTGACAGAAAAAATTTAGGCCGGATGGTGTTTCTATATCACTCCATGCTTTTGGAGTTATAGAAAAAAGTAATATTAAAGTTGTTGTGATCAAAATTTGAATTTTCATCTCTGAACAATCCTTTTTGTTTAGGTTAAACAAAAACCTACCCAGCAAAGGTAGGCGGATGTTCAGAAACCGTATACACATTTACGGCTCGGCGATTTCGCGCAAAGCCTTATAACGCCGACATCCGCCCGTAAGACAGAAATCGGCATAAATATTTAAAGTCGCTATATGCTTTTGCGACTATGTGTAAAAGGGTTTCTGACGCCCTGAACCGTTGACTTAAACGGCCTGAGTGAAAGTATATCAAAAACGATTGTTTTTCACCAGTTTAAAGAATGAAGAAAAACAATCTTCTATTTTTTCAATTTAACAAACAGGACTTTTGCTTTGCCGTAAACGCGACTGTCCGAAACTTCAAAACAGTCCGGCAAAATTTCTTTTTCATGAGAAGCGATTTCAATGACGCCTATAGTCTGATCATCGATCCAACCCTGTTCAAGCCAAGCTTTTAAAGCCGGCGAGACCAGCCCTTTTTCATACGGAGGATCCATAAAAATCAACCCGACCGCTTTTTGCGCCAACGGCGGATTCAACGCGTCGGAAAACAGAGAAACTTGTATTCCGTCTTTGATAAAAGGATCAACGTTTTGATAAAAACACCGAACGGCCGCCGGATCTTTTTCAGCGGCAAACAAAGCCTTTGCCCCGCGGGACAACGCTTCAATCCCCAACGCCCCCGTTCCGGCAAAAACATCCAACACCGTTAAATCAGTCCACATACAATCTTGTTTGCGCAATAAAGAATCCAACACATTAAAAACGGATTCGCGCGCCCTGTCCGATGTCGGACGCGTCGTCATGCCGTCCGGCGCAACCAGTTTCCTTGATCTGTATTTCCCTGCAATAATTCGCATCATTGTCTTCCTTCACGTCTTTTTTATTTGACAAAAAAGACAAAATCAAGTAATTTTGTCAAAAATATCCTTATGAAAGGCAGGCGTTTCTTATGGTTAAATCCGTATCGGAATTTTGTCTTGGTACCTACCCTTTGTGCGATTTGATGCCCAGCGGTGTTCATGCCGCACAGGCAGGTGAAAAACGGCGCGCGATCGGGTTTAACCGTGACGGTGAATTTATTTCAAAGTCACCGGAAAATGTTCTTTTGGAACAATTGGGAATGCGTCGCGCGATCGGTTTTAACCGAAACGGTGAATTGATCAAAAACGGTCCTTCCGGCAAAGAAACGGCTGTCGGCTTTGGTCGCGGCAACGAACCGCCGGCCGTGCCCGCCCGTCCTAAGGAAAAAATCGGTTACCGTTCCATTTCTCAAATACGTCAAAAGGTCAGAGAACGGGAACGTTAAAGATTTCATTTCATTTTCCCAAAAAACTTTTAAGGAGGTTTGATAAAAACCTCCTTCTTTTTTTAAGCTTTTTTATGTCTTTGGCGCTGATTTTTATCAATGCTGATTTTAGCGCCGAGCTGTTCCTGCAACGTTTTCCCGTTGATTTCATCAACAGCGCCTTTTTCCATGTTTCCCAGTTGAAACGGACCGTAAGAAACACGAATCAAACGCGTCACCTGAAAGCCGAAATATTCCATCAATCTGCGGATTTCTCTGTTTTTTCCTTCTTTCAAGGCAACGGTCAACCATGTATTGGATCCCTGTTTTTTATCAATACTGACCTGAGCGCCGGCATAGCGCACCCCTTCGACAGTGACGCCGTTTGCCAGCTTTTCCATAATTTCCGGAGTCATTTCCCCGTGTATTCTGACGCGATAGCGACGCACCCACCCCGTTGAAGGCATTTCCATTTGTCTGGCAAATTCTCCGTCATTGGTCAACAGCAACAACCCTTCGGAATTCAGATCCAACCGCCCGATTGAAATCACGCGCGGCAACGTGTCGGGCAAAGAATCAAAAACGGTCGGCCTTCCCTGCGGATCTTTATGCGACGTCACCAGTCCCGCCGGCTTGTAATACCTCCAGACGCGCGTTTTTTCTTTTGCGGGCAACGGTTTTTTATCAACGGTGATCACATCGTCATCATTCACGATCACGGCCGGAGACGTTAATTGTTCTCCGTTCACACAGACGCGTCCTTGTTCTATATAGCGTTCGGCTTCACTACTCGAACAAACGCCCGCGCGCCCAATTGCTTTGGCTATTCTTTCGCCTTTTAACGTATTCATCTGATTTCCTTTTCTGGTTCGACAAAAGGCTTTTCGGGGACACTGCGCGCCGTCATTAAAACAGGCAACGGCGATTGCACAACATACTCGTCCGTTTCAAAAAAAGTCACCTGATCCGCCGTATAGACAGGTCTTGTTTGCGGATCGATTTCGGTTTCCAAAGACGTTATGCCGGAAAGTTGATAACTGGCGCGGACAGCCGGTAAAAAGTCGGCGGAAACAGTATCGTCTTTTCCTGAAAAAGCTTCCAATTTAAAAGAGTTTTCTTTCAAAGCGTCCAAAGCCCGAACATCATCCAAATTAACGCCTTCACCAGGCAGGATCTTTGCCAGTTCGAAACTTTCGACGACTTTCGGCATGGGCGCGGCAGCCCCGTCCGATGCCGTTCCTGTCAAACCGGCTTCCATTTTCAAAATCGGCGCTTCGACGACAACCGTATTCTTTTTGTTTTTGCGTTCTCGAGGTTGTCGATCCAGCCACACTTTCAAAGATTTCGGCAATACGGCGAAGCGATCAATGTTGTCCTGAAAGATCTCTTCAATTCGTTGACGCACCTGACGAACGGTACGCATTTTTTTCTTTTCGTTATAGAAAATCGGCGGATTGGCCAGAGCCGCTTCGGGGAACAAATCGGCCGCGTATTTATAAGGAGTGAACTTATCCGCGCGCAACAGCATGACAGCTCCGGAAGGTCCCATAAAATGCGCCAGATACAAATCGACCGGACTGATGTCGCCGCCGATTTGATCATTCAGGATTTTTTGATTGCTTTTGGCAAATTCCGCCGCCAGTAAAGCAGAAATGCGCGGAGAACGACGCAAAGACAAAATTTCCTCACGATCTTGAGGATTTTTAACGCGATACCGCCCTCGTCCGTCACGATAGATCTGAGACGCCAAACGCGCATAACCGTATTTGGCTCCGTGCAATTTCATTTGTTGTAACCATGTGTCGGCCGTAAACTGATACAAGCCTTCCGCACTGGAACGTTCGGCGGCGGCATTGACTTCGAACCGGCTTTCATGACCGGCTTTTGCCATCATATAATCAAAACTGACGCCGCTGATTTCGCTGGCTTCGCGAATATAACGCACAATTTCGCGATCGACTTTAAAGCCGCCGATTTTATAAACCGTATTTTCTATTGCAACATCCGTCGCCACGTTTTCATCCCTTCTAGAAACATAGCAGTATATCAAGCCGTTCAAAGGATTAAAAGAGGTTTTTCTTGACTTATTTTTTCAAGAAAGCCACTTTCATTATATGGATACTTTTTTAAAAAATGTTATAGAGCTTGCTCTGAAAAAAGCGAAAAAAGCCGCAAAAATCGGTGAAATTCCCGTTTGTGCCGTCATTTTTGATCCTCTAAAACAAAAGGTGATCTCTTGCGCCGTCAATCGAACCGAACGCGATCACGATCCGACGGCGCACGCTGAAATTTTAGCCATCAAAAAGGCTTGTCGCCATATTCGACGCACTCGCTTAAACGAATACGACATGTTCGTTACGTTAGAGCCCTGCCCGATGTGCGCGACCGCGATTTCCTTTGCCAGATTGCGCCGATTGTATTTCGGAGCCTATGACATAAAAGGCGGAGCCGTTGACCACGGTTGCCGGATTTATTATCATACGACTAATTTATATGTTCCCGAAATTTACGGCGGTATCTCCGAAAGCCGATGCGCCGATGTATTAACGGACTTTTTTAAAACGTTGCGCGGAGATTAAAAATGACGACAAAACCTTTATTTGTTGATCTGCCGGACGTAACGACCGATCTGTTCAACGCGCCGGCGCCGAACAAAGAACCGGAACCGTTGTCCGTCACGGCCGTGTCGTTGGCGTTAAAGGGGCTTGTTGAAAAGAATTTTGATTTCGTCCGTGTTAAAGGTGAAATTTCGGGGATGAAAAAAGCGGCTTCGGGACATCTCTATTTCGCTTTAAAGGACGAAGAATCCGTTCTGGACGGCGTTTGTTGGCGCGGCAGTTCTTCAAAGCTTGGTATCGTTCCGCAAGACGGACTGGAAGTCGTTTGTTGCGGCAAAATCACGACTTATCCCGGACGATCGAAATATCAAATGATCGTCGAATCCATGCAGGCGGCCGGAGTCGGCGCTTTGTTAAAACTGTTGGAAGAACGTAAAAAAAAGCTTGAAGCGGAAGGACTTTTCGCAAAGGAACGTAAAAAGAAAATTCCTTTTTTGCCCGACGTCATCGGTGTCATCACCTCTCCGACGGGCGCCGTGATCCGCGACATCATGCATCGTTTAAACGATCGTTTCCCACGACACGTTTTGCTCTGGCCGTCTTTGATGCAAGGAGAAGAAGCCGCCGAACAAGTCGCAAAAGCCATTCGAGGATTTAACGCCATTCCGAAACAAGGATTGCAGACTAGCGACGGATTAATTCCGCGCCCCGATGTTTTAATCGTTGCGCGCGGCGGCGGATCGTTGGAAGATCTGTGGGCTTTCAATGAAGAAATCGTTGTCAGAGCCGCGGCCGATTCCGATATTCCTTTGATTTCCGCCGTCGGGCACGAAACAGATACAACCTTGATTGATTATGCCGCCGATTTGCGGGCGCCGACTCCGACAGGCGCGGCGGAAATGGCCGTCCCCGTTCAAAAAGAGCTCGGCCTGATGCTTGCCGAATCGGAACTGCGTCTGAAAACCGCCGTCACACGATTAACAACCGAAATGTCAAATGTACTGACAGGATTAAACCGCGGACTTCCTTCGCTTCATCAAATCGTTGAAGAACAAACGCAACGCCTTGACGATAGAACGGAACGATTTGAAAACGCTTTAAAAACGTTCTTTGAACGTCAAAAAAACCTCTTGGATGCCGCCGCTATAAAACTGTCAAGTCCGGATATCCTGATCGAAAAAGCCAAGAACAAACTGTTTCAAACGGCTTTTCCTTTGGATCCGCGGATTAAAACTTTACTTTCGGAATCGGAAAACCGTTTTCAAACGGCTTCGCGTCTGCTAGACAGTTTTTCATACGAACGCATTTTGGAACGCGGGTTCGTTTTGGCGATGACGGAACAGGGAAAAATCCTGCAAACAGCCGCAGATGCCAAAGCGCAACAAGACCTGATTTTAAAATTTTCAGATGATACCGTTCGCGTATCAACACAAACAAAACCCGAAAAAACGTCTGTACGCAAAAAAAATAATGCGCACGACGATGACAAGCAAGGACGATTATTATGAAACGCCTTTTTTTGATTTTATTCTTTTTAACCGCCGGACAGACGGCGGCGATTGCCGACGAAGCCCCCGTCTTGTTCCTGAACGGGCAGGTTCGACAAGGCGAAATGTTGTTCGGATTTGTCTCACCGCAGTCCGAACTGACCGTCAACGGTGAAAAAATCATTCCCAGAAAAGACGGCTGGTTTGTGATCGGGATCGGACGTGATGACAAAGGAACGTTGGTGTTTAATGCCAAAAAAGGAAGCCGGGAAACAACGCGCACCTTTACGATCAAGCCCAGAAAATGGAATATACAGCGCGTTGACGGGTTGCCTCAAAACACGGTGACGCCGTCCGAAGAAGAACAAAAACGGATTGCCGACGAAGCCGTATTAACACAACAAGCGCGCAAAAAAAATATTGATATGCCGTTTCCTTTATGCTTTTCCATGCCGGCCGTCGGTCGCATTTCCAGCGTGTACGGATCTCAACGCATCATGAACGGAGTCCCCGGAAACGCGCATAACGCTTTGGACATCGCCAACAAAGAAGGCACCAAAATCACGGCACCGGCGGACGGTGTCGTTTTGTTGGTGCACGACGATATGTTCTTATCGGGCAAAACCGTTTTGATCGGACACGGACAAGATGTCGTCACCAGTTATATTCATATGAGTAAAATCGCCGTCAAAGAAGGACAAAAAATAAAAAAAGGACAGGAAATCGGCAGAATCGGCATGACCGGCAGAGCGACGGGACCTCATTTGCATTGGACGGTGTCATGGAAAGACAAACGGATCGATCCGCAAGTCTTTTTAAAAAATTCGGAAAAATTTTGCCCGATTGCCCCCAAACCCGCCAAAACAAAAAAAGCCAAAACAAAAAAACAAAAGAGGTAAAGCATGAAAAAAAATTCTTATCTTTCATTCTTTTTTTGCGTTTCACTTTTCTTTTCGCCTCAAACGGCTTTAGCTCAGATGTTCTACAATACGGGCAGCGGCTTTGATTCGACGGGATCGTCTTCGTATGGCGGAAATTCTTTGCGCCCTTCGGACAACGAGGAGCCTCAAAAAGAAGAACACCCCTTTGAAAAGATCGTCGCCAAAGAAATACGCGAACGCATTCGCGCCGATGCCGCCTATGTCATCGGAGAACCCGACGAAGCTTTTTGTTACGGCATTGCCAGAAAAAGTCCTAAAAAACGCAGTGCCACAATAGACGGTTACGCCCATACGGGCAATTGCGGCTCTTTAAACGAGACCGGCATGACCGAAGTCCAAAACAAACTGTTCAAGGCCGAAAGTTACGATATGAACGTGACAAAGATCGTTTCCTGCGTTACGATACCTAAATTGGCGTTACGTTTTACAAAAGGATTTGATTTTGTTGATGTGATTTTATCGGGCGGCAACTGCCCCGCCGTTATATTCTTGTATGGCGGAGACACAAAAGAATTTTCAGCCAAACCGATTAAAGACTGGTTGGATACTTTTATCGAGGCCGTCTCCAAAGATTTAGAACCTCTTGACGCGGAAGATTCAAAAAAATCAACGGCTTTGTTCCGCAAAAAAGAAGTCGATGAAGAAAAACCGGCAACGGAATCCGCAAAACCGGCCGCGCCGAAGCTGTGGGGACGTCGCGTGATCAGATCCGAAGAACAAAAAGAAGAACCGGCACCGTTGGAATCCGATCCGTCGGTTCCGCCGCCACCGAAATAAACGCGGAAAAAAAGCCCTTCATTTTGAAGGGCTTTTATTTTTTTCCAACCATTGATCAAACGGCAAACCGTCTAAAATCAAATCCTGAGGAAAGGCTTTTCCTTCTTTTGTCACCCGCAAACTTAATTCCGCTTTAATTTCCGGATTTCTCAAGACCGTTTCCAACGGATACGAGATTTTTTCGGAAACATAAAAACGGCTGACATTGTCGTTGAAACGACCGTAACGACAATAGCCTTTAATAAAATCGGAACAATCCGTTTTATTTAAAACGATTTTTTTGCTGTTCAGGCAAAAGAAAGCTTCTTTTTTTTGGAAGCGTTGAGTTTCCGGTTCAACGGGACATTCCGACGCAAAAGCGTCATAATCGACAGAAACCGCCAAATAACGACCGGCAAGAATATCGCGCGGATCAAACCCGCGAACAGGCAAAACGACATCAATTCCCGTTGACAACGACATCTGAATTGAAATGACCCAGCCTAATAAAACAAGAACAGGGAAGAATAAAAGAATCTTTGTTTTAGTCATGTTGTTTTTCTTTTCCGTCTTTTAATTTCATATAAGCATCAACTTTAAAGCAGGCATACGCCATTGCTAAAATCACCATTCCGGAAACAATCAATCCGATCCCCGTATACATCAACGAACCGAACAGGGAAAAGAAGGCGATCAACATTCTGATTGCCGTCACGGCGACTAAGAAACGAACGGCTTTTTGAGCGCCGAAAGAATATGCCGTAAAAACAAATCCGATCAGAATAATCAATTGAAAGAAATAATTGCTTCCCCGAAACGGAGGGAAAAGGAAAAACAGGACATACAGCCCCGTCAGCATCAGCAGAGCCTGTTTTTCGCCACGATGATAGGATTTACACAGAGCGATGAAGGCGCAAAACCCGATTACGACAATCGAAAACAGGATTGGCGTTCTTATATGCATATGTTCAAAAAAAGACACATAATGTTCATTGAACATCAAACAAAACAACGACAGAAAAGCGGCCGCCACGCGTACGGGACGGACAAAGACCGGCATTTTTTCAAAGCGCGACACGACACAAAACAGCACCATCGCCAAAAAGGACAGCACCAATGACGAAGGAAAAGTTTCAAGAAAAAACGTCCAAAATTCCCTTCCCCGAGGAGAAGCGCTCACAGCCGCAAAAAAAACAAATTCCCAAAGATAGCCGAACAATACCTTGCGCGTTAACAATAAAAGCGGAAAAGCCAAAACCGACCAAAACAAAAAAGCCACATACGTATCGCTTTTTAAATGATACACCTGCCCGATCAAACCGATGGCGGCGAATAGCAGAAGCATATAAAAAAACAATCCGCCTTCAAACAACAAGGGATGCTGTTTTTTTATTCGATCCAACAGCACGGCCGCTGCGATCAGACAGACAAACAATCCCGCCATTTTCACTTCATTGGAAATGGAAAACCAATTTGCGGAAACAACGGTGACGACACCGATGGCCACAGAAAAAAAGCCTAAAAACAGAACCATTGAAAATAAAGAAAAAAGCGATTTTCTGTTTTTTTCAAACGTAATAATGCCTTGCGCCTGAGCTTCGGAAATCAAACCGTTTTTCACCCAGTCCGTCGTTTTATGTGTCAAAGAGGTCATAACAAATCCTTGGAAACGTTACTTCTGTGTTGATTCTAAGATATTTTTATTTTATTGTCACTAAATGTCTCACGCTATTTTTTGAAGGGGTTGACAATGAAAAAATTTTTGACTTGCGCCGCTTTTGTTGCCGCATTCGGGGCTTCACAGGCGTTTGCTTTGGACAGCACGGGTTGCGGTTTGGGCTCAATCATTTTTAAAGGACAAATCGGAACGGTTCCCCAGTTATTAGCCGTCACGACGAACGGTTCTTTCGGAACACAGACGTTCGGCATTTCTTCGGGAACATCCGGTTGCGATCAAAACGGTCGCGTTTCCGGCGGTACCGGCAGAATATTCGCTTTTTTGGAAAACAATCTTGAACAGTTTGCCGTAGACGCCGCCCGCGGACAAGGCGAAACAATTGATACAATCGCCGCGTTGACGGGAAAATCTTCGGAAAAAGTCGGTTCCGTTGTTAAAGAAAATTTTGCTTTTATCTTTGACAGCCACGATGTTTCCGCCGTCACGGTCACATTGAAAGTTTCCGAACTGTTGGCTTAATGACGTAACGAGGCAAAAGGCTTTTTTCTATGCGTATTGCCCTCGGTAGTTTAATGATATGGCTTTGCTTTAACGCTTCCGTCGTTGCAGCAGAGCCATTTTCTTTAACGAAAGATCAAGAAGATTATTTTTCCGTCTTAAAACAACAAGCTTTGGAAAAAAAACTGGACACCGCCCCGCAATGGCGGGCGTTTATGCATTTTCATGATCGTTTCGGGTCAAAAGAAAGCACGATTGATTCGAAAACATTTTTTTTATCTGCGCAAGGAAAGACGGATTTAAAAGCCGAACTGCTGTCCACCTTGCGCGCTTTTTTTATGCCGGTCGACAAAGTCGATCCCGTTGAAGGCAAAGACAAAACGTATAATCACCCTCAGTGTTTGTTTCCCGCACGTTATGCGTGGTTAAAAAAAAATTTGGATTTCGACCCGAACAAACTGCCCGAAATCAAATGTAAAGATTTTCAAGATTTTCAAACGGCTTTGGACACTCAAAGAGTGGCTTTGATTTTCACCAGCGCTTACATGGGAAATCCGGCGTCGTTTTTCGGGCATACCTTGTTAAGATTGGACAGCAAAGATGACACCCCTTTACTTTCTCACGCCTTAAATTACGGAGCCATCACCGGATCCGACGGAGGTCTGGCTTTCATCTTCAAAGGCGTTTTCGGCGGCTATAACGGTATTTTTTCAGTCTATCCCTACTATGATACGGTCAATCTATACAACAATATGGAAAACCGAGACATTTGGGAATATCGTCTGAACCTGACAGATGAAGAAATCAACCGTTTGGTCGCACATATCTGGGAATTGGGACATAATTCGGCTAATTATTACTTTTTTTCTGAAAACTGTTCATATATGCTGTTGGAAACACTTAACGCGGCAATTCCGGATCAGGATTTGACGGAAACTTTCTACCGACCTTTTTTTTCCGATTACACCATTCCCGTTGATACGGTCAGAACCGTTTTAAAGCAAAAAAACATTCTTAAAGAAGCCGTTTACCGTCCTTCTCGACAGACCAAACTAAAATACGCCTACGACTTTTTATCCGATGAAGAAAAAGAACAATTGCACAAGCTGTTAAAAGCACCTCGTCAAATAGATGCCGTTGTTAATTCAAATCTTGATGAACGGCAAAAGGCCAATGTTTTAGTCACGGCTTATGAATACATTCAATACGCTTTTATCGCAGGCGATATCCCTTTGGACGAGATGCGCCGGGATTCGATAAAAATCTTAAAACCTCTGAGCGCCATAAAAGAAAAATCGACTATCACAAAAGTCCCCACTCCGGCGAAAAGACCGGATGAAGGTCATCTGTCCGGCACGATCGGTCTATACGGCGGCAGACGAAACCATCAGAACTTTATTGATTTCCTGATCCGCCCCGCCTATCACACTTTGATCGATGAAACGGCCGGTTTTTTGCCTTACGGTTCCATTACATATCTGGATACCGTCTTACGTTGGTACGAAAACGACAACGATCTGCGTTTGCAGAAATTCTCTTTTGTCGACATTGTGTCTTTGGCTCCTCGGGATAAAATGTTCAAACCGTTTTCTTTTAAGCTTAATGCGGGCTTTAAAAGTTATCTTTTTCCTGAAAAAAACAAGGAAGGCTATGTTTTTTATGCGGGATTCGGAGGCGGTTGGTCTGTTCAATTAAACGATCAAATCATAACGTATTTTATGACCAACATTTATGGAAAAGCCGGAGGCTATCTGCCTCATGACGCAATGGCCGGAGCGGGATTCCAAGCCGGTTTCGCCGCGGATTTCGGCGCGGTCAGATTAACGGGAGATATTGAAAAAATCTTTTACACGGAAAACGCCGCCGATCTATGGCGTTATCAGACATCAACCGGAATTTCTTTAACCCGCGACTGGGGATTGGAAGCTTCTTTTATATTTGAAGACAGTCGTTACAAAGATATCCGTGAAGGACGGATCGGGCTGATTTATCATTTTTAGTTTTCTTTTGAAAACACGGGCACTTTTCTGCCTCGATAAATAATAGAATCAATGTGTTCAGCGTTCAAATCACTGTTGGGAATATCAATAATGTCGACAACTTCTTGAATGGCCAAGGCGAAAGTGTCAAAAATAAGAACCGCTTGAGCATACGGATAACAGTCTCTGGAACAAGAATCTTTCAATGGCAGACGCACCCCTTGCGTTTCGAAATATTTTTTATGTATCAGACTGGCCGCAGGAAAACAAAAATCTTCCACTCTTAAGACGCGATCAACCGGAACGGCACCGAATATACTGGGTTCAGATTTATAAATCAGATAAGAAACATTAGAGCTTTCCAAGCTTTGAGAAGCATTTTTTTCTTGAAGAGAAATAATCTTTCGTGGAATAGGCAAGATCACCTGCGTTAACAGTTCGGCCAAATCAACCCACAGCACTTCGGATCCGCTTTCCAGAACGGTACAAGAAATAAGATACGGAGCCCCCGTTCCGTTAGGCTTTTCATAAAAAGCCAATAAATGTTCCGTATCAAAAATTTGCTGCACGGGAATGAGTGTATAAAAAATACCGGCTTGCACAACCAAACCGTAATTCATTTTTTCAACACAGGCTTGCTGTGAAAAATTCAAGACCGGCAAAGACATTCCTTTCCAATAGAAGAAAGAGGTCTTTCTTTCTTCGTTTGTTTTAATGGCGAACTCGCTTTCCTGCAAAAAAACCGTTTCGGCGACGGCATTCAACGGCAAAGCAAAACGTTGTCCGTTTTGACCGAAAAGCAGGACTTTATCAAATAAAAACTTTTTCGGTATGGAAAAAGTCAAGTGTACGCCTTGATTAAAATCCGCGTGAATACGCCCGCCGCACTTTTCTAAAAAACGGACGATATTCAGCAATCCGCGTTGATCTTCATGAAATTTAACAGCGGGATGAAACAGATAGGTTAACAATTCGCTTTGGTTTAATACCGGCATATTGTCAGTCAAACCGGCGGATTGAACAGCTTTGTTTAATTTTTCGAAATCAAAAGAGGCTCCGTTATCATTAAAAGAGCATATCAACAAAGCCCCTTCTTCTTTTGCGCAAAAGGTCAGCGCAAGTTCTTCGGGATTGTTTGCGAAAGCATAGTGAAAAGCGTTATCAACCAATTCCGCAAGAATTTTTTCCAAAACGGTCAAGACATCTTTATCAACGCCGTTTTCTATATGACAGTTCATTCTAAGAACATAACTGCGTTGATATTTTTTTGCGGATTTTTGAGTGATTTTTTTTAGAAAATCGGGGATTTGAACAAAAGAACGCATTCTGATGGAAGATACGAGATCCTTTAAAGATTCCAGACTGCAGGCCGACTTTTGCGTTTTAGGTTGACAGGCCAAAACGGCCAGATCCTTTTGAATTTTTTCGGCATGGTATGGCCACGATGAGGCTTTTAACTCGCTCCAGATAAAATCATTTCGTTTTTTTTGTTGATCCAATGCTTTTTGAGTTCGTTTTAAATTTTCTTTTTCTGAATTCAAACTTTCCTGTAAAGCGACGAAACGCGTATTAAATTCGATATGCTGTATTTCCAGATTTCTTTTTTCTTGGAGAATTTGTTCCGTATTTTCTTTTTCTTTATCCAAATGTTCCAAAGCATTTTTATATTCTTGCTCCAAAACGGCATATTGAGAAGATATTCTTTCATGATCTTTATTGATTTCCTCACGGAAATCTTCCAAGGTTTTTAAATTCAGCTTTAACTCTTCGGCCTGTTGTTTATTTTTTTGCAATTCGCGATATAGCTGTTCTTCCCTTTGTTCGCTTAAATCTTCTTTTTCTTCCAACAACAGTGTCAAGTCTTGAATTTTTTGACTCATCTGGGACAAGGCATCGTTTTTCGTTTCCAACAGTTGCATGGCTTGCAATTGTTGTTTTTCCCTATCGACCAATTTTTCTTGACAACTTTGCAAAGCCAGACGTGTTTCGGCCAGATGATCCTCAAGATCCGTTTGTAATTTTTCCTGTTCTTTCAACCGATCCATGACGGCGGAAATTTTTTCTTGAGACAAAGCTTGTCGATGTTCTTCTTCAAACAAGACGTTTTCCTTTTGTTTCAAAGACATTTCCTGTTCCTGCAAAGCCTGAGCCCACAAAACCAATTGTTCTTCGCGTTCATCAAGAGCCGCTTCTTGCGCGGCTAAATCCGAAGACACCGGCATGATACTAGGCATGACAGATATATTTTCGTCGCACAAAGAGGATTGATCGTTATAGTCAGAAAACAAATCTTCGTCAGCTTCTCGAGGTTCCCGCTTTAAATGAACCGCCGTCGTAATAATTTTTTTCACTCTTTGAAATTTCATTAAAATCGGCGGCAGAACGGTTATACCGATTTGTTGGGACAAATAATTTCTTATTTCTCTCATTCCGGCATCCGCCAAACGATAAGAGCGCATAAACCCGACAAATGGCGAAACCGATCGAATAAAATGAAAAAAAGAATCCAAAGTCATCCAGACTTTTTCATCGGCGGGATTTTTTTGCAACAAGGGAAACAGCTGTTCCACATCGGAAAGTTTGATTTGCGCCTTATTTAAAAAATCATCGAGCATATCGGGCATTTATTTTATCCGTTTCAGTGATTTTCACTTAACAAAAAGATCAAACTTTCAGATTCAAACGAAACCGACATTTGCCAATTTTTTTCCGTCAGACACTTTTTTAAAAAAAAGATAGGGATGTTTTTAGGCGAAACATTTTCATCGGTCAACAGATTATGTTCGTCCGGATTCCAAGATATCGTTTTTCCTTTCGCTTTTACAGATATTTGTTTTTCTCCGGCTCTGGCCGTGATGTCGATCCGACCGCCTCGTGTCAAGCTTTCTGCCGCGATTTGACCGACCAACAGGATCAGACGAAAGAAAAATATCGGTAATTCCTGATCTGTTTGCCAAGCACAATCAAAATGAACGACTTGATTTTCCAAGGTGCTCAAATAATCTTCCAACAACTTTTGCGTAACGGAGATATTGCTCAACGGTCCTTCATTTCCGAAAGCGGCGCGAAAAAAACGCAGACGCCCCATTAAAATATCAGCATTATTCACGGCCAGATCCAACGTTTCTTTATCCGCTCCGCCTAATTCTGACAACAACGACAAACTGCTGGACACCGCTCCGATCACCCCCGCCAAGTCATGACTGAAACGCGTTATGGCTGCTTTTGAAAACATAAAATCGCAATTCGACACAAAAGAATCCTTTCTTTATTAAAAAAGCAAAACCGAACATTTATTAGAACAGTATCGACTTGTCCTTGTATTTTTTGTATAATAATTAAGTTAATCAATCTTTACCATCCGATCGGGAATATTGATATGAAACCAGTATCTTCTTTTTCATCCGGTTTGGAAATAAATACAGATCGCATTGTTTCTGCTTCCAAACAAAAAATGTCTCAACCGACGTCGTCCGTCGAAAAGCAGACATTCGGATCTGAACGATCCGCCTCTTTCAGACGAGAAGTCCCTTTTTCACACGGATCCGAATTTGTAGAGATTGATGGGAAAAAATATTTTTTCAGCGCCCCTCGGGGAACATACCTCAACATTGTCGTTTAAAAACATATCAATAAGAACAAGGAAAAAAACATGATATTGCATACACATGAAAAAGGCGCGACTTTAATCGAAGTATTAGGCGTTTTAGCTGTTGTCGCGACCATTGCGACCGGTATGTTTACAGGTATCGCCCGCATTAATCAAAAACTGAAAATCACTCAGGCTCAGAATCAAGTTTCCGATATTGTTAAATCCATGCGAACACAGTTTTCATCTTTCCGTCCGTCTTCCATTACCCCGGAAGGCTTGGAAAAAGTCGGCGTTTACAAGACCGGAACCATTAACGAAGACGGAAAGGCGATCAATGTTTTCGGTACGGAAATGACGATGGCTTTAGATGATGCGGGAGGAAATCCTTTCTTCACGTTCAGTTATAAAAATATTCCGCTCAGCTCATGTTTCGACTTGTTGTTAGCTGATTGGGGAAACGATCCGTCTTCGGGGCTAAAGGAAATAAAAGTGGAAGGAGAAAAAACCTATACGTTTATATGGAAAAAAAATGCGCCGACAGAAACAGAGGCAACCCTCTTTTTATTACCGACATCGGAAACCGCCGTTCAAGCTTGCGCTCAGGGAAAGAATGTAAACATTTCATGGAGTTACTATTTATAACTTATTTTCTTTTTACAACCGGCGTAACGTTTTCCCATAGCATGATGCCGCTTTTTGCTTCGGTCAACACTAAATGCAGATAATATTCTTGGCGTTTTTTACCGTTACGGATATAAGCGGTTCTTTGTGTTATTCTGCCGGAAATATTGATCTGAGGAACAACATTTTTTGATCCTGGCGCGACGACGCGGACTTTTCGACTGGCAGCCAGATCAGTGCTCAGTTTTTGCTTAATATCAGCTGTATCAAAGTTCTTTTTTGTTGTATCGACAATATGAGAAACCGTGACAACATAACGTCCGCCGGCAGGATTATTTAAAGATCCTGATCGAACCATATTACGCACGGCCGTTTGAACGGCTCTTCTGAAATCAGAAGCGTTTATTTCATTTTCAGCTGATGACGGAAGATTTTTTAATTTTTTTTGCTCAAGAAGTTCTTTCTCACTTATCAGTGCCTTTTGTTTTTTTACTTCAGATGACGAATTTAAAGCGCAAGCAGAAAGGCATCCCAACACAAAACAAATAAATGTCAAATAAACATAACGTTTCATTTTCAATCCTTCCAACTAACGTCTTCGAATAATAACAGACTCTGTTTCTTCTTTCGTAACTTGCGCCTCTTCCTTGTTTTCCTGAGGCGTCAGAGTTTGCAACACCGGAGCATTTTGTTGTTTAGAAGAAACGTAAGAAGCTCTTTCATCTGCGTCCAACCGGAATATGGTTCTTTGACGTTCGCGTTCTTCGGCTTCTTGTTTGGCTTTTTCCGCCGCAGCAATCGCCTCTTTTTCTTTTTTCGCCTCTTCCTCTTGTTTTTTCTTCAATTCCTCAGCTTCTCTTTTTGCTGTTTCCATTGCTTCTTTTTCGGCATTTTTTTTATTCACAGCATCCAGCGTTTTTTGATGAACTGTCTTGATATTTTCTAAAATCGTTTCCGCTTGCGCCCGCAATACAGTCAGTTCTTCCAAAACGATCGAAGCGATTTCAGACTTTTTCTGAATTTCTTTTATACTTTCTATTTGTTTCATAATTTCTTTTGTATTATCGGATATTTGAGGCAAATCCGGATGCGTTGTCTGTAATTTTGCTTCTTGTCTTAAAATTTCATTGGCTTGATTCAAAGCGTCAAATATCATCCCTTTCGTACCAACAATCATCGCGGTATCATAACTGGAATCGATTTCCTTTTCTTTTCCGAAATATTCCGTTTGCGCTTTTTGTTCAAAATCTAACACGATAGCGTCTGTTAAAGCAGAGGCGTTTTCTTGTGAAACAAGTCTTTGAATATCAGAGCTCATTTGACTTAAAACACTGGAAAAACCGCTTAATGAACGTACATACTTTTCCACTTGATACACTTTTTGCCCCAAAGGACGAACATTATCGATTTTCTTTGTCAATTCGGCAGAAGCCATTGTCAATTGTTCGTCAAGTTTTTTTAATTTTGCGATTCGCTTTGATCTTGCTTTTTCTTCTTCCGCCAATTCTTGTTGACGTTTTTGTTCTTGTTGCTGCAACATTTGTTCTTTCATTTGAAATGCCGCGTTTTTAACAGCTTCTGCGACCGCAATCATATTTTGGGATAAAACAGCCGGTTGATCGACTTTTTTAGTTATCCACAGAATAATATCCGGCACAGACGGTTTGCCAGATAAAAACGATATATTTGTAGACAGCATACGATTCAAATAATTATACGAAAAAAAGGCCTTACTTTCTTCGCCATTGTAAACAACCGAAATAGGATTTAAAACAATCTCTCCCTCTTTTATATCGAGATCTGCCGACAAGCGATTAAGTTCCGTTTTCCCCTCATTTGCCTGAGCAACAATGGTTTCTGCGGAGAGTTGTTCCATTTTCTGCATATTTTGCGTATCTTGCCTAAACTGAGTCATATTTAATTTAATCAGATCCGCTTTTTCAACATCCAAAGAGCCTTTTGCTTGGGCGGAAGAAAATAACTCGTCCGTGGATTTTCCGGCAGCTTTAATATTAGCGTTAAAGACTACCCCTTGCAAATTGCCGAGATTTAACGTGTTTGAATGAAACAAATTCGCAGGAACATTCAAATTTGAAACCCGTAAGGCGGCGTTAACGGACAGGATTCCGTCCGTGGAAGGCTGCAAATTAAAGATACCGCCGAAGTTTGCCTGATCCCATAAAGATCGCCTGACATCTATTACGATTTTGTCCGAAGCGAGTTTTATAACGCTGTCGACATCAGACAAAACGAACGAGTTTAAAATCAGATTTTTTGCTTTTAAAGAAATATTCGCTTCGTAGTTTCCCAAAAAAGAAAAATCAAAGACCTTTTGAGAAAACGGAAAAGCCGAAGCAAACGCAGTCAAGACACCGTCTTTTGTCCAGATATTATTTTTGATATCCGGTTGAGTGTCGATAGAAATTGCATCAACGAAATTAACTTTCGGCAACATGGCCAAAGGAGCCAGATTTTGTGATTCCAAATCTACGGTAAAGACGGGAAAGTCTTTATTTTTTGCGATTTTTATATTTCCTTTCAATTCATTATTTCCGATGACGGCGGTCATATCGTTCAAACGGATTTCATCATTATTTTTTAATATATTTACGTTTATTTTCATTTCCCCCGGATTAGAAAGCACCGGTCTGTAAGAGTCGCTAAACAAGCTGATGAAATTTCTGAAATTTTCGTGATAAATTTCCGTTTTGGCATTCCAGTCGAACACGTTTGGGACAGATTGACGCAGATCACCGTTTGCGGAAAAACGCAATATTCCGAAATCAACTTTCGTATCAAATGACATTGACAACAAAGATCCGGTCAATTTAGCAGACAGCAACATTTTATCTTGGGTTGAAACACCACGCGGGAAAGTTTCTCCCAACGCCTGAGTAAGGGAAGAAAGTTGTTGAGCGTTTATATGAACAGACAAATCATTGACCTTCGGTTCGCCGCCAAAGCCTTCAAGTCCTCCTTGCAATTTGATCGAGGAGGCCAAAAATTTTTCAGCGGACAATTCATTAATGTTCATTTGTCCGCGAACGACGGAAAAATCGGCCTTAAGATTTTCGGCGTTGATTTCCGCCCATGAAAAAGTTTTTGTTTTCAGATTCACATTAAGATCGATCTTGTTTAAGAAGGACAAAGAATCAAACGCCTTTTGTATTTTTTCAGTTTTTGTTAATTGGGCGAAAGCCTGTCTTTTTTGTGCAAACAATTTACTTTTTTCAGGGAAATACTGAGCTAAATTCATTTCAGAAAGGTTCGCCGTCAAACTGAGAGCTTTTCTTGTCCCCAGCCGCAAAGCCAGATCCGCATCGAAATGAATTTGATCCAGATTTCCTTTAATTTGTTGCAGAACAAAACCGTTTTTTGCCAATTTGAATTTTGTCTGAGCTTTGAACTGATGCAACAGGTTTTGCGGAATTTCAGACGCCGAAGGAATATTCAACCAGTTAAAAACGGGGCCGATGTTATCCGTTTCGACAGACAAGCTTCCGGACAACAGGATTGGTTGTTCAAGCTTAAGATGCGCTTCTCCGGTCAGAAAGGCATTGCTGGGCAATGTCGCGGAAAAATCTTCGAAAGAAAGACCGTCAGGCGTTGATTTGATCTTACTTTTCATTTGATGAATAACGTCTTTTTTATAATTAACGACATCAAACATCACATCAAAGGCATATGTGTCTTTTGTTTGAGAAAAATGCTCTGTTTTTGCCAGAAAGTCGACAATCAAAGGCAGATTATCAAAAAAGGGATCGGCGTCAAATTTTGAAAAAATAAACGATCCGTCAACGACTTTGGGCAACAGATTGGCCGCCAATTTTGTTTGACTGACAGGAACATTATCCAAAGTAACGGCTTGTGCGGGATTTTTAGGATCTCTCAGAACGATATCGTCGTCAAATTCCTCAATTTCTTCTTGCGCCTGAAGTGAAGAGGCCTCTTGAGCGGACAAGGAACGCACGGACATTTTCCCGGAAGCCGAAGACGTACCATATTTAAACAGAATTTCTGTCAGCTCCGTTGTTCTGGTCTGAGCGCTTTTATTTAATTTCAGGTTCCCGACAATCGGTTGGAACACAGAAGACGGAAGCTTTTCCTGCGGATACAACAAAGCAAAAAACTGATCCGGTTTACGAATATCGAAAGTCACCCCTCCGGACATCAAACCGCGATCGGTTTCGGTTAATCCGTAGGTTCCGCTGAAAACAAAAGACGCTTCGGCCGGAGCATTTATCAATCTCAAAGAAAAGTCCGGAGACTGCCCTTTTAAAAACTTTTCCACTTTCAATGAAAAACCGAAACTTGAGGCCAAAGCCCCAAAGTTTCCTTCAAAGAAAAAGGGACCTTGTATGCTGTCGGCAAACATTTCGGCATTAACGCGGTTCCATTTTTGCGGCGGTGTATATTTATCCGTTTTCACTTCGGCAACACCGTCCGTTAACAGCAGACTGTCGAATCCGATTGTTTCGGCCTTGGCTCTGTCAAAAAAAGCAATCTGCCAATTCCACTTTCCGTCCGGCATTGTTTCAAAGTACAATTGCGGCGAAAACAATGTAATTTTTTTTATTTTTATTTTCCTGCGGAACAAAGATCCCGTATCAAATAAAATTTCGGCGCGTGCAGCCGTCATCATTTGCGGATAGCTACCGTCTTGAATGTTTCCAAGCCGCACCGATCCCAATTTCAACACCGGCATGGAAAATTCCGGCTTTCCCTGAACGGTTAATGTCAATCCCGTCCGTTCTTTAACAGCCGCAGCAGCTTCTTTAATGTAATCATCCCAATTAATGTTGGACGGCAGAATAAAATAAATTCCAGTTCCTAATAAAACAACAAAAACACTAAGAATGATGACAAGCTTTTTCACGTATCAAGACTCCGCAAAAGAAAGAAATACTATCTGGTTTTTGTTCCAAACAAACGGTCTCCGGCATCTCCCAGCCCCGGCAGGATATAACCGTGATCATTTAAACATTCGTCTAAAGCCGCGACATACACCGGAACGCTCGGATGCAGTTCCGTAAAGACTTTCACGCCTTCAGGCGCGGCGACCAAAGCCAAAAACACGATTTTATCTTCCGACACGCCGTGTTTCATCAAAGTATCGACTGCCGCCGCGGCCGAATTTCCCGTGGCCAGCATCGGATCGACCAAAATAAACAAACGGTCATCAACAGGAGGCAGTTTAACCAAATATTCGACAGGTTTCAAAGTTATCGGATCACGATAAAGCCCGATATGCCCCACTCGGGCGGAAGGAACCAACTGTAACAAGCCGTCCGCCATTCCGATCCCGGCGCGCAAAATGGGAACGACCGCCAATTTTTTACCCGCGATGACGGGAGCTTTCATCTTTTGCAAAGGCGTTTCTATTTCTTCAAACGTCAGAGGCAAATCGCGCGTGACTTCATAGCCCATTAACAAAGCTATTTCTTTTAACAATTCTCTGAATGTGCGAGTCGATGTCGTAATGTCCCTCATTAACGTTAATTTGTGTTGAATTAACGGGTGTTTCAGAATATGCAGGTTTGAAAATCCGGAACTGTTCGGCATGAAAAAGACCTCGTTTAAAACAAAAAAAACATATACAAAGTTATACGGTACGAAAAAAAGAAAACCAACCTTATTTTTTCAAATTTAAAAGTTTTTTCAACCATTGAAGATGTCATGAAAAAATTTTTATGTCTTGACGAAAGTTTAACCTATATTTTAGAGTGCATAAAAACATAAGAAGGTGGCATTATGCAGACACTGGAAGAAATGCTTCAAATGGCGCGCGGTGCGATGGAAAAATCTTACTCTCCTTATTCTGAGTTTCCCGTCGGCGCCGTCATAAAAGCGCAAAGCGGCAAACTTTATGCCGGCTGTAATGTTGAAAATGCGGCTTATCCCGCGGGTTCTTGTGCGGAACAAGGCGCGATTTCCGCCATGATTTTGGGCGGAGACACAAAAATTCAGGAAATGGTTGTTATGGGAAACGGAAAACAATTGGTTTCACCGTGCGGCTCTTGTCGCCAACGGATACGGGAGTTTGCCGATCCGGAAACCGTTATCCATATTTGCGACAAAAACGGTGTTCGCAAATCAATGACTCTGGACGAACTTTTACCGGTTTCGTTCGGTCCGGAAAATTTAAAGTGTTAAATCGGAATATCTTGTAACAAAGAGGACGTTTATGAAAGAAACTATCAATCAGGTCGCTCAACAGATCAAATCAAAAATCAACGGTTACTCGCCTAAAATCGGTATTATCTTAGGCAGCGGATTGGGCGGCGTTGCAGAAGCAATCGAAAATCCCGTCATTATTCCTTATGAAGAAATCGAAGGTTTTCCTCGTTCCACCGTGTCCGGCCATGCCGGTCGTTTGGTCATCGGGAAATTAAACGGCGTTGACGTCTTATGTATGCAGGGACGTGTCCATTTTTATGAAGGTCATACTCCCGCCGCTTTGGCTTTGGTCATTCGCGCTTACAAAAAGCTGGGAATCGAAAAATTGATTTTAACGAATGCTTCGGGCTCTTTGAATATCGATATGGGCCCCGGCAGCCTGATGATCATTTCAGATCATATCAATTTGTCCGGATGCAACCCGTTGGTAGGACCGAATGACGACACCGTCGGCCCGCGTTTCCCGGACATGACATATGCTTATGATCCGGAACTGCGTCAGAAACTGTTAAAAACCGCTGAACAGGAAGGCATCAATATGCGTTCCGGCGTTTATCTGATGACTTCGGGTCCGAACTTTGAAACACCCGCCGAAATCAGAATGTTCCGTATCTTGGGGGCAGACGCAGTCGGTATGTCAACGGTATCTGAAACCTTGTGCGGCGTTCATTGCGGTATGAAAGTCGTCGGCGTTTCCGTCATTACCAACTACGGCGCCGGCATGGTCGCGGACAAACAAACGCATGATGAAACAATTGCCCAAGCAAACGAAGCCGGTAAAAAATTACAACGCATTTTAACACGTTTCGTAACGGAGATTTAATATGAAAGAAGTTGCTCAGAGAGCTTTATCTTTGCTGGACTTAACCAGCTTAAACGACACGGATACAGAAGAAACCGTTGTTGCCTTATGCGCCAAAGCGCACGGTGATTTCGGCAAAACGGCGGCTGTGTGCATTTGGCCTCGTTTTGTTAAAACCGCCAAAAAAGAACTGGCAGGAACGGGCGTCAGCGTTGCGACGGTCGTCAATTTCCCGCAGGGCGGAACGGACATTGAAGCAACGGTAGCCGAAACAAAACAGGCCGTCGCGGACGGAGCTGACGAAATCGACGTTGTTTTACCGTACAAAGCTTTTATGGACGGCGACAAAGAAACCGCCAAAGCTTTGTTAACGGCGACACGAGAAGCCTGCAAAGGCAAGATTATGAAGGTCATCATTGAAAGCGGCGTTTTGGCTCACGCTTCTTTGATTGCCGATGCGTCCCGTCTGTCCATTGAATGCGGCGCGGATTTTATCAAGACCTCCACGGGGAAAACGCCTGTTTCCGCCACGTTGGAAGCGGCCAACGCCATGTTGGAAGTCATCCGTGAATCCGGAAAACCCGTCGGTTTTAAAGCGTCGGGCGGTGTTCGCACAACGGAGCAGGCGGCCGATTATTTAACGTTGGCCGACAAGATCATGGGATCGAAATGGGCAAATGTAAAAACATTCCGTTTCGGCGCCAGCGGTTTGCGCGACAGTCTGTTGGCTTCCATGGGCTATAACGTGACGGCCGGCGAAAACAAAGGGTATTAATGTATGCTTGCGCAGGAAGTCATTCGCCACAAACGCGACGGTCAAAAACTGACAAAAGAAGAAATTGACTTCTTTATAAAAGGGGCAACCGATTGGTCTGTTTCCGAATGTCAGATTGCCGCTTTTACAATGGCGATATTCCTGCGCGGCATGGATTTGGAAGAAACGGCCGATCTGACACAAGCAATGACCCGATCGGGCGAAGTGATGAACTGGGCGGATCAAAATTTAGACGGTCCGGTTGTTGATAAACATTCTTCGGGCGGGGTCGGTGACAGCGTCAGTTTAATCTTGGCTCCTCTTTTGGCGGCGTGCGGAGCTTACGTGCCAATGATTGCCGGACGCGGGTTAGGCCATACCGGCGGCACTTTGGACAAGATTGAATCCATTCCGGGATATATGACGATTCCGTCTTTGGAACAGTTTTACGACGTCACAAAAAAAGTCGGTTGCGCCATTATCGGTCAGACCGGAGATCTGGCGCCCGCCGATAAAAGATTTTATGCCATTCGCGATGTCGCCGCCACGATTGAATCCGCGCCTTTAATTACGGCATCGATTTTATCGAAAAAATTATCCGCCGGTCTGCAGGCTTTGGTGATTGATTTAAAATGCGGCAACGGCGCTTTTATGGCCAATCGGGATGATGCCGAAAAATTAGCCCGCGTGATGGTTGACGTCGCCGAAAAATCCGGCGTATCGGCCAAAGCGTTGTTGACGAATATGGATCAGGTTTTAGGTGAATCCGTCGGCAATGCCCTTGAAATCGGGGAAGCGATCGCCTATCTAAATGGTGATAAACGCAATGCGCGATTACATGAACTGACAATGTCGTTGTGCAGCGAGGTCTTGTTGTTAAAAAATACGGTCGCGTCCAAACAGGAAGCTTACGACAAATTACAACAAGTTTTGGATAGCGGCAAAGCGACTGAATGTTTTGCCAAAATGGTGGCGGCTTTGGGCGGTCCTTCGGATCTTGTGGAAGATCCTTTTAAATACCTGCCGAAAGCATCTGTCATTCGTCCCGTCTATGCTGACAAAACAGGTTATGTCCGCGCAATGGATACGCATAAAATCGGTGCAACCATGATTACTTTGGGCGGACAAAGAAAACATTTGGATCAACGATTGGATCATTCAGTCGGCTTCACCGATTTCGTTCAAATCGGAGACCGACTGGAAAAAGACCGTCCGATCGCCATTGTTCATGCGGCGAACGAAGATACTTTTGCCGCGGCGGAAAAACAGTTACAATCGGCTGTGGAAATCAGTGATGAAAGACCGGAAGAAACTCCGATCGTTTATGAGACGCTGACAGCTTAATTTTTTAGAGGTGAATACAATGAAACGGGCTATAATTCTGATGATGGACTCTTTTGGTTGCGGTGAAGCCCCCGACGCCGAAGCTTTCGGAGATGCCGGAGCAAACACTTTGGGACATATCGCCAAAGCCTGCGCCGAAGGAAAAGCCGAAGACGGACGCAGCGGTCCGTTGAAACTGCCCAATTTGTGCAGATTGGGATTGGGCGAATTGTATAAACAATGCAACGGCGAATACGCTCCGAATCTGGAAATTCCCGTTTCGGAAATTACGGGTGTTTACGGCTTTTCAAAAGAAATCAGCAAAGGTAAAGACACCACTTCCGGACACTGGGAAATGGCGGGCGTTCCCGTTACCTTCAAATGGGGATACTTCCCTGCCGAATATCCCAGCTTTCCTGCCGATATCATTGACGAATTCATTGAAAAAGCTAAGATCCCCGGCGTTTTGGGAAACAAAGCGGCTTCCGGAACGGCGATTTTGGAAGAATTGGGCGAAGAAAGCATTAAAACGGGAAAACCGATCGTCTACACGTCGGCGGACAGCGTTTTCCAAATTTGCGGTCACGAAAAACATTTCGGTCTGGAACGCTTGTATGAAATCTGCCATATCGCGCGTGATATCTTAAATGAACACACAGAAAACGGTGTGATCGCCCGTGTCATCGCCCGTCCGTTCGAAGGCGAAACGAAAGAAACGTTCAAACGCACCGGCGGACGTCACGACTATTCGGTCTTGCCCCCCGCCCCGACGGTTCTGGATAAGATGAAAGCCGCCGGAGGCAACGTCGTTTCCATCGGAAAGATCAGCGATATCTTTGCGGCGCAAGGCATTACGCAGGCTCTCCCCGCCGTCGGATTGGAACAGCTTTTCGACACAACGTTGAAACAAATCAAAACGGCTCTGGACAACACGATCATTTTCCCGAACTTTGTCAACTTTGATATGGATTGGGGACATCGCCGCAACGTATCCGGTTATGCCGCCGGCCTGGAATACTTCGACAGCCGCCTGCCCGAATTGTTCGCCGAAATGAAAGAAGGAGACATCTACTTCATCACGGCGGATCACGGTTGCGACCCGACATTCAAAGGAACGGATCACACGCGTGAACACGTCCCCGTAATCATGTTCGGCAAAGGCATTGCTCCGCGCTATATCGGCAGACGTGACACATACGCCGATATCGGGCAGACCATTGCCGAATACTTCGGATTGGAACCGTTTGAAAACGGTAAATCGTTTTTAAAATAACCTTTTGACAAAAGGGCATTCTGTTGAATGCCCTTTTTCTTATTTTTCAGGGAATATGGTCATGTTGCCGCAGGAAATCATTCGCAAAAAACGGGACGGAAAAACGCTTACCAAACAAGAAATAGAAGAATTCGTTCAAGGTATTGATGATTGGTCGATCGCCGACGGACAAATTTCCGCTTTGTTGATGGCAGCATTAATCAACGGATTGAATAATGATGAAATCATTGCCTTTGTCAATGCGATTGTCGAAACGGGAATTGTCCTGAATTGGGACAGTATAGACTTGGACGGTCCCGTGGCTTCCGTTTACACGATGCCGGGGGTCGGAGATAAATCGGAAATCATCGCGGCGCCTTTACTGGCGGCGTGCGGCGTTTACGTTCCCATGATTTGCGAAAGAATGCAGTATCACGCCGGCGGAACATTGGACAAGCTGGACAGTATTAAGGGGTTCGCGTCGCGACCGACCTTGGGACGTTTTAAAAAAACTTTACGCGAAAGCGGTTGCGCTTTTATGACTCCGACGGAACAGATCGCTCCGGCGGATTTGCGCATTCAATCCATTCGCGATGTGACGGCCTCCGTCAGCAGTATTCCGTTGATGATTATGTCTCTTTTGGTTAAAAAGATTGCCAGCGGTGTTAAAAATGTGACCGTTGACGTTAAAGTCGGCAACGGTTCTTTTACTCCTTCCGAACAGGAAGCGGAGATGTGCGCTCAGAAAATCAAAGAGTGCGCTCCGGCTTTCGGATTAACGACGGACATCACCCTGTCTCAAATGGATCATGTCGTCGGGCAAAATATCGGCAATGCTTTGGAAATTTACGAGGCGTGGGCTTATCTGACGGGAACGGGGCCTCGGGATCCGGAATTGCATGAACTGATCCTCAATCTGTGTTCCACCGTTTTGCTTCAAAACAAAATCGTCGAAAACAAAGAACTAGCCGTTGAAAAAATCGAACGGGCTTTGGGATCGGGGCAAGCGGCCGAACGTTTCAACCGTATGCTTTACGAACAAGGCGTTTTACCGACATTTATTTCCAATCCGGCTCCGTTTTTACCGACGGCTCAAGTCATTCGTCCTGTTTATCCCGACAAAGAAGGGTATGTTTCAAAAATGAACCTGCGTTGGATAGGATTGGCGGTGTTGGAAATGGGCGCAGGCAGATTGTATCAGGAACAGCGTATAGACTATGCCGCCGGATTTAGTAATGTCTGCCATCCGGGAATGTATGTTTCTCAACGTGTTCCTTTGGCCTTTGTCCACGCGGACGACGTTCGGACGGCGGAATTGGCCGCCGTTCATCTCAAAGGTGCCGTCACGATATCAGAACAGCCGGTTTAAGGCTGATTGAGTCGCCGTTTCCTGAATTAATTTTTGTAAA
Source organism: uncultured Alphaproteobacteria bacterium (assembly GCA_944391535.1). Classification (GTDB taxonomy): domain Bacteria; phylum Pseudomonadota; class Alphaproteobacteria; order CAAGCB01; family CAG-977; genus UBA11549. Next base: position 115 of record CALXTY010000009.1, on the reverse strand, counting down.
GCTTCTTTGTCTTCCGTTTGAGAAAAACGACACATCAAACGAACGCTCGGCAAAGAAAGATTCTCCCATGACGTTTTGGAATCTTCACCGGTTAAGGCAAACAAAGCGGACAAAA